>JAJZAV010000146.1 GCA_021799255.1 Bacillota bacterium | reverse complement strand
GCTTATGGCGGCCCTGGCGACATGGGCGAGGTAGAAGAACGGTGGATAAGCCGCCTAGGGCGTTTTAACGGCTCACCTTCGACGAGGGACAGGTGCGTTAAGAGGTCCAGGGAGGCTTATGACGGCCCTAGCTACATCGGCGAGGTAGAAGAACGGTGGATAAGCCGCCTAGGGCGTCTTAACGGCTCACCTTCCGTGGGGGACAGGTGCGTTAAGGGGTCCAGGGAGGCTTATGACGGCTCCGGCCATGACGGCCCCGGCCCTGGCGACATCGGCCGACGAAGAACTGCGGCCCCGTTTCAAAGGTCCACCCAAGGTGACCCTACGCGTCCAGCACCATAAACACGATGACCGCGGCGGGGCCGTGGATGCCGATGGTTTGATCGTTTTCGATGTCCGATGAGCGGCTCGGGCCGCTGATGAAGTGGACGGACGCTGGCAGCCCCGATCCTGCCCCCGCACCCTCCTCTGCCGATCCCGTTGAGCCTGCCCCCGCACCCTCCTCCGCCGATCCCGCCGATCCCGCCGATCCCGCCGCCCCGTGCACGCCTTCGCGCCCTTGTGCCGCCAGCCTCCCGAGTTCCTGCAGCACCTCGCCCAGGCGTGCGCGAATCTGGGAACGTCCAAGGATGACGATGTGGACCAGGGGGAGAAGCGCGACGGATCGGCCCTTCGTTTCGGAGCTCATCAGCACCAATGTCCCCGTGTCCGCGATGGCGTAGGCGCAACCCGAGACGGACACGTCCACCGATTCAAACTCAGCGACTCCACTCGGTCCCCAGTGAACCACCTCGTACTCAGCGAGCATCGCTCCCAAGCCGTGACGGTCCACGAAGTCGCCGCCCCATACGCCGACGCGACTAGGGCTCAACGATTCCAGAAATTCGCCGAGGCTCGCCGTTAGCTCGTCTCCGTCGGCGCAGACATGCACTTCGCCGCCAAGCGCCTCGAGCTCACGCTTGAACTTGTTTGCGACATTCCCGAAATCGGCAGTTTTCCAAAAGTCGGGCGCCCCGATGATGTCTCTCATTGGCGCCTCGCGAAGAGGAGATCTTCGGCCCAAGCGCATCGCGATATGCTGAAAGAACGCGTCCTCCTTCACTCGCCATCCTCCTTTGAAACGTCGCCAAGCGAGTGCTGCAGCGCCGCCCATCCGTCGCGAAACGACGTCTTCGCGAGCGATGGAGCGTAGCGCGACGAAGTCCAACCCGCCAGCGGCCCGAAGGTCGTTGTGATGTAACCGTCCCTCACTAGAGGTCCTTGCATGGCTCGACCCACGCCCATGGATAAGCGATAGCGACCCGGGCTTGCGAACGCGATTCGGAACCCACGAAACATGGCGCGCTCCGTGCCCGAGGTCTGGCCCGAGGCGACCTTCTTCTGTCGGAGCTTGACCAGCATGTCGTGCAGTGGAATCTTTACCGGGCACGCCTCGTAGCATGCGCCGCACAGGCTCGAGGCGTACGGAAGATCCGAATAATCATCCTCCATCGTGGGTGTCGCTCCGCGTTGTTCCCCGGACGCTGTGGACACACCGCCGCGCTCCTCCAAACGGGCCT
This sequence comes from Bacillota bacterium, assembly GCA_021799255.1. Classification (GTDB taxonomy): domain Bacteria; phylum Bacillota; class Bacilli; order Alicyclobacillales; family Alicyclobacillaceae; genus JAJZAV01. The sequence goes on along the minus strand of JAJZAV010000146.1, from coordinate 8,147 downwards.
GTTCCTGCCGACCCTTCGCCAACAGCGGGCTGAGCACGGCGCCGATGGGGCCGGGGTACACGGACCCGTACGAGTGCCCGCCCACGTGGCGATATACCGGGCACACGTTGAGGCACGCGCCGCAGCGGATGCAGTGGAGGATCTCGTGAAAATCGGGATCGCCCAGTTGGCGAGATCTGCCGTTGTCGAGGATGATGATGTGCACTTCCTCGGCCCCGTCCGAGTCGCCCGATCTTTTCGATCCGGTGATGACCGACATGTACGTCGTCAACTTCTGACCCGTGGCGCTGCGTGGCAACAGGTTAGCCATCACCTCGAGGTCCGCGAATGTGGGGAGTAGCCGTTCCATGCCCATCAGGACGATGTGCGTCTTGGGCAGGTTCGTCACCATGTCGGCGTTGCCCTCGTTGGTGAATAGGCAGATAGATCCGGACTCCGCAATCCCAAAGTTGCACCCGGTGACGCCGATGTCGGCATTCAGGAACTTCTCACGCAGCCGACGGCGGGCGAATCCGGCCAGCACCTTCGTGTCGGTGGATAGGTCTTTGCCACCGTCCTCGGTGAAGAGTTCCCGAATCTGCTCGCGGTTCTTGTGAATGGCCGGGATGATGATGTGCGAAGGCGTCTCCTTCGCGAGTTGGACGATGTATTCGCCGAGGTCCGTCTCGACGACGTCAATGCCAGCGTCTTGCAAGTGGTGGTTGAGGTGAATCTCCTCCGAAACCATGGACTTGGCCTTGACCACGGACTTCGCCTGTTTTTCTTGGGCGATGTGCATGACGGCAGAGATGGCCTCGTCTCCTGTGGCTGCGAAATGCACATTCGCACCCGCTTGCCGCGCGTTATCGGCAAACTGCTTCAGATAAAAATCGAGGTGGCTGACCGTGTGCGCGCGGATGGCTTGGCCTCTGTCGCGCCATTCTTCCCAGCGGCCGAGCGCTTCGGTGCTCACCTTCTTCTTGCCGCGCAACCTGTCGGCGGTAAAGCGAACGGCGGCCTGAAGAAATTCGTCGGAAAGGGCGTCTCGGGATCTCGCAAGCACCTTCAAGTCGCTCATGATGGTACCCTCTTTCCGAGTCGCATGCCTTCGTATAGAAGCTCCGCCAGGTGCATCACGCGCACGGGCGAATTTTCGTGCCGCAACCGCCCGCCGATGTTCATGAGGCAACCCATGTCGAGACTGGTGAGCACTTCGGCTTTGGTCTCCTCCACGTGCTCCGCCTTCTCCGTCACCATCGCGGTCGAAATGTCGCTCATCTTCACGGCGAACGTCCCGCCGAAGCCGCAACAATCGCTTGCATACGGGAGTTCCACCAGTTCCAGGTCGCGCACGTGCGAGAGAAGCGTAAGGGGTTCGTCCTTCACCCCAAGCAGTCGCGAACCGTGGCACGACGGGTGGTATGTCACCTTGTGCGGGAACCGCGCTTTGAGGTCTGTAACGCCCACCACGTTTACGAGAAATTGCGAAAACTCGTAGGTTTTGCGGGAGAGATTCGTCGCTCTTTCGTCACCCTCGAACAAGTCGGGGAAGTAGTGGTGGACCATCCCCGCGCAAGATCCGGATGGAGTGACCACGTATTCGGCGTCCTCGAATGCGTCGACGAGCGTGCGTGCCACTGCTTTGGCGTCGTCCCTGTAGCCGCTGTTGAAGGCAGGCTGTCCGCAGCACGTCTGGCCCTGCGGGAAGTCTACGGCGACGCCGCATTCATGGAGAATCCGGACCATGGCTTCGCCCACGAAGGGATAGAAGTTGTCTACCAGACACGTCACGAATAAGGAGACTTTCACGTGTTTTCCTCCGTTCCTATTGTCTATTTGATTGTAGTCTTGTGGAGAAAAAGGTGTCAACACAATAAAAACAAACAAAAACACAAGCAAAGATATATAATAGGGAGTGGATTTTTCACGGAAGCGACTAGGGCACAAGGTGTTCGGGAGTAATCAAACATACATGGCCGAATTGAACAGCGACATGGCCGGATTCGCCATGATTCCAATTAAATTTTCTGAGTATATTGACTTTACAGCAGGACGTGAAGGCACAGGTAGAAGTGGTGCAAGAAGTGCATGGCCGTCAGCGATGCTCGGAGAATCGGCGTTGACTGGTGGCGGGGAGGCCGCGGGAGACCGTGCGTCGCGATACTTAGGATTCGAGAGTAGGGGAGCGTGGGAGCGTGACATTAAAAGTCGGCGTCGTTGGGGTTGGAAACATTGGCACCATTCATGCCAACGTCTACCATGAACATCCGGACACCGAACTCGTGGCGGTGTGCGACATCATCAAGGAGCGTGCGGACGATGCCGCGAAACGCTACGGTTGCCAGGCATTTTATAGCGTCGCACAAATGCTTCAAAGTGGGATAACGCTTGACGCCTGTAGCGTCGCCACCAAAGGCGAAGAAAACGGCGGGGAACACTTCGAACCGACCATGGAGTTGCTGCGGGCTGGAATTCCGGTGCTCGGCGAGAAACCGATTTCAAACCGGATTGGCGAGGCCGAACAGATGGTGGAACTCGCCCGAACCAACCGAGTTCCGTACGCGGTGAATCTGAATCACCGGTTTACTCCGGCAGCGGTCCGAGCCAAAGAGTGGATGGAAGCGGGACGCATCGGGCAGGTCCACATGGTCCACATGCGCATGTGGATCAATAATCCCGTGGAGTCCTCTCCCTGGTTTCATCTGCGGGCCCTCCATCCGCATTCGTTTGACGTGATCCGCTACTTCGGCGGCGACATCGCGCGCGTCGCCGCTTTCATGATGAAGGGGGAGGGCCGCTCCATCTGGTCTAACACGGAGATCCTGCTTCACTTCAAGAGCGGGGCCATTGGGCATTTAGTCGGAAGCTACGACGCGGGCGCCAGCTACGGGCTGGAGCAGTGCGAAGTCGTCGGCTCCAAGGGGAGATTCGTCCTCGACGACGCGTGCGAACGCCTCACCTACTACCCGCGCCGGAGCATCGAAACCGAATCCCTCGCTTACCTCGGTGGGATGAGGTCCTTTTCCGAAACGTTCAAGAGCCGTATTTCGGCGTGGATCCAACAGCTTACGGCAGACACTCCTTGGGATCAGATTGACGGTTCCGGGGAAGATGCGCTGCGGGCGCAGCGGGTCATCGAGGCCGCCATACGCTCATTCGAGACCGGCCAAATCGTCGAATTGTGACGCGAGCACGTGCATGACCGCTAAAACGCAAAGGTTAGGGGAGGATGCAAAGTGATGAAACTCGGAGCGAATTCGGTACTGTTCAAGGAGTTTGACTTACAAACCGCGGCGACGCAACTCGCACGTTGCGGTTACGACGGCATAGAAATCGCCGCCATAAAGGGCATGTGCGAGCACCTGGAACTCGATTCGTGGCGGGAGCAAGAGGACAGCATTCGTGCCATCGTTCGAGACTCAGGGCTTTCCATCTTATCCATGGAGGTGGCTTCGCTCGACGAGGCTCGCTTGACGCTGGCGTTTGAAGCGGCGTCCGCGCTGGAGATTCCGGTGGTAAACGTGGGCCCGGGCGGCAAGTCCGATGTGGAAGGCGACTTGTTGGCGTCCATCGACAAGCTCTCTGCCATGGCCGACAAGGCGTCCCATTATGGCGTGACCCTATGCGTCAAGGCCCACGTCGGGCAATCCATTTACAATACGCCGACGACCCTGCGCGCGATGGAATCTATTGCTTCTCCCGGATTTGGCATCGACATGGATCCCAGCCACATCTACCGAGCGAACGAAAACCCCGAAGAGTCCGTGCAGGACGTGCTGTCTAGAGTGAGGCACATCCACATCCGGGACTGTAAGGGTAGGGGGCAGGGACCGGGATCGATTGAACTGCAGGCTTGTGGGAGAGGCGACATCAACCTCATGGCCTACTGCGAGGCCCTTGTTCGCGGAGAGTACGACGGCCCCGTGTGCCTAGAGGTCATCGGAGCCAAAGGGCATTCGCTGGATCAAGTTTCTATCGTCGCGGCAGAGAGCTATGGCTACCTGAACGCGTGCTTGAAGTCCCTTGGCGCTCGCTGACGTGCCCCGAGCGAACCTCAATCCTCACAAGGCGAATTCGTAGGAGTGAATGAAGTTGGAAAATCCGAAACATCCGAACGTCATCCTCTTCGGGATTGATAGTCTGAGGTCGGATCACATGAGCCTGCACGGCTATCACCGACTCACCACGCCCCACATCGACAAGTTCGCGATGTCGGGCACCGCCTTCATGCACCATTTCAGCCCCAGCATCCCGACGACCCCGGGCTTCGCGTCGATGTTGACCGGCATGGACTGCTTCGGCACCGACGTGGTGGCCTTGCGTCACCAGGGTTCCATACAGGCCGATGCGACGTTGGCCGAGATCCTCAGGGAGCATGGATACCGAACGACGTGCGTTGGATTCACGGGCAACCCGTCGAGCCGTGGATTCGACAACTACCTCGACTACGAGGCCTGGAAGCCCGACGAGACCTGGCACTGCCCGAAGGCAGGGAACGTGAACGACGTGACGATTCCAGAACTTCGCCGTCTGGCGCAGGGCGAGGAGCCGTTTTTCCTGTTCATTCGCCACATGGATCCGCACTCCCCGTACTTGCCGCCCGCACCCTTCGAGCGGTTGTTCTACGGAGGAAACGAGAAGGACCCGGACAACCACTCTCTGGACCCGGTGTTCAACTTCAAGCCGTTCGCCGACTTTTTCAAGTCGTGGATTCCACAAGGCTGCACCGACAGGCACTATGTCGACGCGCAGTACGACGGGGCCATCGCGTACATGGACGCCAGCATCGGCAACATCTTGGCTGAGCTCGACACCCTGGGGCTCGCACAAGACACGCTGGTCGTCGTGACGTCCGATCACGGTGAAACCCTCTACGAGCACGGGTGCTTCTATGATCACCACGGCCTATACGAATGCACCCTCACGGTGCCGCTCGTGTTCCGTCTTCCGGGGAGGGTTCCCGAAAGCCGTCGTGTGTCGAGTTACACGTTGATTCAAGATGTCACGCCGACCATCCTCGAACTCCTTGACATCGAGACGGGTCTCCCGTTCAACGGGCGCAGCCTCGTGCCGCTCATGGCGGGAGAACCGCGTGTGCCCGAGCCGGAGTTCTACATCACCGAGTGCACATGGATGAGGAAGCATGGCTGGCGGACTCCGGAGTGGAAATTGATCCGGGCGCTGGAACCCGACTTTCACGGTTTGCCTGAAGTGGAACTTTACAACCTCGTTACGGACCCGCTAGAGCTGAACAACGTCGCCGACCTTGAACCGGACGTCGTTCTACTCCTGACCCGGAGGATGGAGGCGCACATTGCAAAACGGGAGCGGGAAGTGGGACGTCCCAATCCGATGGTCACAAACCTGAATTGGCATGGGTACGGCACAGGCCCGTTTGAATCGAGCGAGCAAGCCTACAATACCCTGCACATCAACTCCATCGCAGTGGCGAGGAGCCTGCAGGCGAAAGAGGTACCCTCTGATTCGAATGACGGCTGACGAAGCCGCCCGCGCCGTGAGCCGATAGACCGTTCATGCTTTCGAAGTCTCAGGATAGGGGAGTGGTGGCCGTGGCCCTTTCGGATAAGTATGACAGCAGTCGATTCATGAACGACGACTTCCCGTTTGCCGTTCTCAGGGTGACTCACGACGACATGCATACTCCGAAGCCGCACAGCCACGAGTTCATCGAACTCGTCTACGTCGAAAGCGGGTCCGGCCAGCATCTGTTTGAAGGGGAATCGTATGCGATTTCGGCGGGCAATGTGTTCATCATCAACCCCGGAGAGTCGCATACCTTCCATATGGCGCGGGGAGAGAGCCTCACCATCATCAACTGTCTCTTTGAACCGCACCTGATCCACGAGTCCATCTTACGGGAGCTCGTCGGGTACGAGTGCATGGATTACTTCTACATCCATCCCTTCTTGGATCCGAGCGAGCGATTCAATCACATCGTGAGGCTCAATGAGCAGGACGCCCGGCGCGTCCTCACGGTGTTGCAGGGGATGCAGGAGGAACTCGTAAGCCGACAGGTGGGGTATGAAGCCGTAATCCGCATTCGCATGATTGAGCTGCTCGTGCTTTTGTCGCGATTCTACCTGTCGAGCCAACACCCCGGCATCGAGGGTTCGTCGTTCACGAAGAAGGTGTTGGCGTTGCGCATCGGAGGGTACCTCGAAAGGCATTATCAGCAGAAGATCACCTTGGATTCCCTCGCGTCCATCTTCAACATCAGCACGCGCCAACTCGGTCGAATCGTGCGCCAGGAGTTGGGCGCGAGCGTCGTGGAACGCGTTCATCAGATTCGCATCGACAAGGCCAAGTACTTGCTGCTGCACTCCGACACGAAGATCATCACCATTGCCGGCATGGTGGGCTATGACGATCCCGCTTTTTTCAGCCACCTCTTCACTCGTCACACAGGATGCTCTCCGGGTCGATACCGATTGCTAGCAAGAAGCGAAAGGATTGGTGCGAATGACCAGAGTGGCCGTCGTCGGCGTTAACAACATCGGCAAGATTCACTGCGCCACATATTCGAAACTGCAGGGCGTCGAACTCGTCGCCGTATGCGACCTCGTGCGCGAGCGTGCGGACCAGGTTGCGCAACTTTATCACGCCAAGGCGTACGACGATGTGGAGCACCTCCTCGCATCGGAGGAAGTCGATATCGTGAGCGTCGCTACGTCGGGAGAGGAAGGCGGGAGCCAGCATTTTGCGCCGACGATGGTTGCCATTCGCGCTGGCGTTGACGTGCTGGTGGAGAAGCCGCTGTCCAACCGCCTCGACGAGGCGAAGGAGATGGTGGAAAGCGCCGCAAAGAAGGGCGTGCGCCTCGCGTGCAACCTGAATCACCGGTTCACGCCGGCGGCGCATCGCGCGCGGGAGTTGATTTTGCAAGGTCAGCTGGGCGCGCTCTTGTTCGCCAACATGCGCCTTACCATCCGCAACGGGAGGGAGCAAGGCCCGTGGACGCACATGCGCGCCTTGCACACGCATTCCATCGATGTATTGCGTTTCTTCGCGGGGGATATTAGGCGGGTTCAAGCGTTCATGACGAAGGCCCCGGGGCGTTCGACGTGGTCTACCGCATCCGTCAACCTCGAGTTTGCTTCAGGCGCCGTGGGTCACCTCACGGGCAGTTGGGATATGTCCATGAAGCACCCCATCGAATTCTGCGAAGTCGCCGGGGACAAGGGGCGTATCGTCGTCGAGAACGCCTACGAGTCCATGACGTTCTACCCGCACGATAGCGACGAGACGACCGCGTTTCGCAACCCCATTTTCGGCGGGATTGGGCAGTTCAATGACACGTTCCAGGTTCGGCTCGGCCGATTTGTGGAGCAAGTAAGGGAGAAGGCGGACCCGGATGAAATTGAAGGTTCGGGAAAGGAAGCCCTCGCCGCGCTGGCCGTCGTGGAGGCCGCCATCGAATCTCATCGTCGAAACGGAGCGGTCGTCGACGTTACGTCATTGTAGGTCATCCCGCATGGAGGAGGAGAGTGCTCCTGAAGATCATCATGATTTCCCTCGACACCACTCGTGCGGACAGACTCGGTTGTTACGGGTATTCCTTGCCAACCACGCCTTACCTCGACGGCATTGCCGCAAATGGGGTGCTCTTTGAGAACGCCTTTGCATCGGACATACCCACCGAAGTCGCACACACTTCCATGTTCACCGGTAGAGTCGGGTTATCCACGGGCGTCGTCTCCCACGGATCGAGCCTCAGCCATCTGCCCAAGACCGTCCTATGGCTGCCAGACATGCTGCGTCGGGCTGGCTACACGACGGGGGCCATCGACAACATGTATCAGTTAAAGGAGTGGTTTGCGAGGGGATATCAGTACTACGTCAATTCCGTAGGGCAAGAGCGATTCATCGACGGAAGAACGGTGACGGACAAGGCCAAAGCGTGGATTTCTCAGCATCGCCAGGAGGACTTTTTTCTCTTTCTTCACTATTGGGACGCGCACACCCCGTACCTTCCTCCCCGGGAAATGGTTTCGACGTTTTATCCCGTGGAAAAGGATCCGTACGACCCGACGAACCGGAGCATGGATCAGGCCTACAACCACCCGGCGTACCCATTTTTCAAGTACCATCACTACGACGTGCTGGGGCCAGTCACCGATGCGAACTACGTAAGTGCCCTGTACGATGCG
>JAJZAV010000145.1 GCA_021799255.1 Bacillota bacterium | reverse complement strand
CGGTGAGGACATCAATGCCTTCGTCCAAGATGTCCTCGACATCCATGTATCGCTTCGCTCTTCTCGTCCCGGGAACATTACTATGGGCGAGTTCGTCGATAATGGCGACCGCGGGTCGGCGGGCGATGATGGCCTCAACGTCCATCTCCTCGAACTGATGGCCCTGATATACGATTTTTCGACTCGGAATTACCTCTAGACCCTCGAGTTGCCGCTCTGTTTCCAGCCTTGCGTGCACGTCGACATGGCCTACCACGACGTCGATGCCTCGCGACAGGAGGTTGACCGCCTGTCGCAGCATCGTGTACGTCTTACCCACGCCAGGGGCTGCACCCACAAAAAGGGTGAGCCGCCCCTTTCGCTTGTGCGTTGCGGAGTTTGATCCCTCGTTATCGTCATCGTGCGAAGCGTGAAGCGACGAGGCCGAATCGGTCACGGGGCTCACCTCGAAGCGTGCCAGATAGCGACGATAACCAACACTGTCGGACGCTTTGTACTCACTTGTTCCTCTCCCCTGTCTCAGTACTGGACATATCTTGTCTACTGATAGCGGCGGGGCATTTCCCGACCTCGCCCTCCTAAAACTTCTCCGGATTAAAAACTACATATACGAGATACCCCATAAGGACGACTGACACACCGAGCAAAAACCCCATCCCGAGTTCCTCCCCGCTTGGATTGCCTCTCGGCATTTCTTGCTGGCTTCTCAAGGCCACAGGCCTTGAGGTTTTGCTATTCCCTCGACCACCGGCCGTGGTTCCTGCGTCTGTGCAGTATGGACCTCCTTGGGCTACCCCGCCCGAGGGATTCAGGCGACGGATCAGGCGGGACTATTGCGTTTCTACCTCTTCCACTTACAAGCGGGTGGGCCGAACCTCCATCACTGCGTGGGGCGGCGCATTATGCGGCGTTACCGTCATTATCAGTGGCTTCATGCCCACAGATGCCCTCAGCATCGACACGCCCTACGACTGTATGTTCACCTTTGAGCCATGTCTGTCTCCATCACACCGATAGGCTCAAACCCAAACACAATTAGACAGATATCCACGACAGACTGGGGATAAGGCTCCCTCTACCACTCCAGATACCTCGTTCGATTCTTCCTCTTAAGCGACGAACGTTACTTCGAGCAGACAGCCTGACGATTTCCATCTGTGGTAACCCTCTTTCCTTGTCGATTATAGGATCGTTTTGCGTAAAGGCGTGGCAGAGAAATCAAAGAAACCCGTAAAAAAATCGTAAAAATGTCCGGGTAGGGGAGAAATACACGAATGTGGTTGGTTTCAGCCTCCACTCTCAGGATGTCGTCGGACGTTTGGTCACTGAATTGCGCCCGAAATCGTGGCTACAGTCAGTCCGAGGACTGACGGTCGCGAAAACCCGACCCGGTTTGGTACCAACACCTGCTGCTCTTTATTGAAGTGGAGCATCTGTTTATCCCGCAGGGCTTGGTGATCTCGGATCTCCGTGATCAGAACGAACGCGGCTTCGTGCCCTCGCCACTCCTGGAGCTTCTCCTCATTTGTGGGGCCCACGCACACGTCAATCCGGCCCTCGGTTTTCTGTGCCTCTCTCATTTTCCAGGCAGGATCAGTGGCTTCTTCTTTTTGGCACCAACGAGGTTGAGATGGACGGAACATGTCTATTCTGGTTAACAACGACGGCTGGATTTAGCAGGAATTGACGCTGTTTGGCAGTCAGGGAGATGCCTCCCTTGCGGTCGGTCCTCTCCCAAACCCAGAGGGTCGATCCACTAGACGTCCGTCAAGAACTTGCGCGGCATACCCTTGCTTCGCAGCGGTATTCCACGGTTCCTTAACCGACTGCCTGGTCGTCGATTGCGCTACCGGAGGCGATTGGATGTTTGACCCAGCACGTGTATTGTTCACCCGTTCCCTGGGCCCCATCGAACCTTGGACCATTCAAGATGTTTCGCTAAATGTGCAAGAACAACGCTTGGATATCACGCTGGATTACCCGAGTGGCACCAAGTTTGCCTGTCCAGCTTGCGGCGCACCCGATTGTGGGGTTTGCGATACCGAGGAGTTCACTGGGAGGCATCTCAATTACTTTGAGCATGCCACCTAATTGCATGTGCGAGTACCTCGCATTCCTTGCAGTGACTGCGTTAGGTCCGAGAATGGTGGGGTCAAACGAGTCTCTGTTCCATGGGCCCGTTCCATTAAGGCTGGTTTCACGCTCTCCTTTGAACACGAAGCCCGCGCATTGCCCTTCCTAGGCGTGAAGCGCCAGGAGGGGGGCAAGCGGGCCGGGGCGGATACCATTAAGACTTTTCACCAGGACTTTGTAGAACACGGCGGAAAACCGGAGCAAGTGGAAGTCGTCAGTTGCGACGTGTCCTAAGCAGTCATCGCTGGGGTCTCGGCGATGTTTCCAAAGGCCCAAATAACCTTTGATACGTTCCATGTGAGTAAGCTGCTGGGGGATGCCGTAGATCAAGTAAGGCGTGACGAACAGAAGAGTCACTCCACCCTCAAGAAATCCAGGTATCTGTGGATCGTAAATCCCAAGCGCCTCACGTCGGCCTAACAAGAGCGGCTCAACCCCCTGAGTATGCAACATCGACAAACCGCAAAAGCGTACCAGATTCGTCTGACTTTCGGTCAACTTTAGGACCGAACGGCGGAATCTGCAGAACAATTCCTGAAACGTTGGTAATTTTGGGCCACACACAGTCGGTTGGAACCCATCATCCACGCAGCCGAGACCATTCGTCAGCACCAAGACGGGATATTGTCTTGGTTCACCACACATGTGAACAATGCCATCATGGATGAGTTTCAACTCTTTGGTTCAGGAAGCCCAACACCGGGCCAAGGGCTAGCGAACCACCCGTAATTTCGTGACAATGATCTATTTCATTTTGGGCAAGCTTGATTTCAGGCTCCCACACGAAAGAGCCTTCTTTTCTTTATTTTTACGGATCTTTTATGCCTGTGGCCCAGAACACCACGGCATTTTGACGTTCACTTGAACTATAATCGTCGACGTGTCAGACGTCGGCTGACGGCGAGGAGGGCATAATCCATGGGAGATGCGACGAGCATTGTGATCACACTCTTGGGATTTGGGATGTTTTTTGGACTGATGAAACTGTTTGATCGGTCATAGGAGGTCGGACGCGGATGGTGATATTGCTGATGCTTTCAATTGTGCTCACGGGGTATTTGACTTACGTCATCTTCAATCCAGAAAAATTTTAGAACGGGGGGGCCATCGATGACGTTTGTGGGCTCACTGGGGATCATTCTCTTGGCCGTGATCACCGTTGTTTTAGCGATTCCGCTTGGCACGTACATGTACAAGGTGTTCAGCGGGCAACGGACAATTTTCGAAGGTATTTACAATCCTGTGGAACGCCTACTTTACAAATTGATGGGCGTCAATGCTGAAACGGAAATGACCTGGTATATCTATACCAAAAAATTCCTGACGCTCAATTTGGTGATGTTTTTCGTGGGTTACCTGGTGTTGCGGCTGATGGGACACTTGCCGCTCAATCCGGATCACATTCCGAGCATGAACTGGAATCTGGCGTTCAATACCGCCATGAGTTTCGTGACCAATACCAACTGGCAATCGTATATGGGCGAACAAGCCATGTCGTACCTCGGCCAGATGGTTTTTGTCCAATTCTTGCAATTCACTTCCATCGCAACAGGTGTGGTCATGGCAATCGCGTTTGTTCGCAGTTTTGTTACGCGGACCGGAACGCTCGGAAATTTCTGGTTTGACTTTGTTCGCATTATCACCCGGGTCTATTTGCCGCTGAGCATCCTTTTTGGAATTCTGTTTCTGGCGCTGGGTTCCCCACAAACGTTGCACGGAGCAGCTGTCGTGCACACCTTGCAAGGGGCCAAACAGACCATTTCGCGCGGCCCCGTGGCGTCCCTTGAAGCCATCAAACAATTGGGGAATAACGGTGGGGGTTTTTTTAACGCCAACTCCGCACACCCGTTTGAAGGCCCGAATGCTTTTTCGGATGTGCTGGGCATTCTCGGCATGAGTTTGATTCCGACCGCGCTCGTCGTGACGTTTGGACAGTTCATCAAAAACAAAAAGCAAGCGCGGGTGCTATACATCTTCCTGATGGCAACCTTGGTCGTGGGTGCATTCGTTGTGTACGCGTTCGAAGCTGCGGGCAATCCCGTCCTGGCGCATGTGCTCGGCATCCACGGGCCCAATTGGGAGGGCAAAGAGGTCAGGTTCGGCCCGGCGCTCTCCTCCTACTTCGTATCTGCGACGACGGCGTACACAACGGGTGCGGTCAATACGATGCACGACAGCCTCACGCCGCTAGCCGGACTGGTTCCCCTCGGGTTTATGATGCTCAACATGATTTTCGGATCCGGCGGAGCAGGTCTCCTGAACATTCTCATGTTTATGATCATCACGGTGTTCCTTAGTGGCCTGATGGTGGGTCGGACGCCGGAATTTCTGGGGAAGAAAATTCAGGCCAAAGAAATCAAGCTAGCAACGGTCGCCATGTTGGTTCATCCCTTCCTGATTTTAGTGTTTACTGCCATCGCCGTGGTCTCCAAGGCCGGGTTGGCCGGTATCTACAATCCCGGATTGCACGGTTTTACGGAGGTGCTGTACGCCTATACCTCCGGCGCGGCGAACAATGGCTCAGCCTTTGCTGGGCTTGGCGCCAACAGCCCATTTTACAACGTCACGATCGGCATAGATATTATGATTGGGCGATACGTGTCCATCATTGCCATGATGGCCATCGCTGGTTCGTTAGCAACCAAGAAGACTGTCCCCGCATCCGTGGGTACACTGGCCACCGACACGTATTCGTTTGGGTTCGTCTTCATGGCGGTAGTCTTAATCGTGGGTGCGCTCACCTTTTTCCCGGCTGTCGCCATTGGTCCGATTGCCGAACAGCTAAAGATGTGGGCCACAGGACGGTAATGAATTGTTGAATGGGGGGTGTATCCTTTGGCGAAATCGGCAACGTTCAATCGGGAAATCATCAGTCGGGCGGTGGGAGACTCGTTCGTGAAATTAAATCCACGAGTCATGATTCGTAACCCGGTCATGTTTGTGGTGGAAATTGGATTTGTTATCACTTTGCTGTTGACCTTCGATCCGAACCTCTTTGGCGGCCACTATCCGGCGACGCAGCGTGCCTATAACCTTATTGTCACAATTGTTCTTTTGGTTACCGTATTATTCGGGAATTTCGCCGAAGCCATCGCTGAAGGCCGTGGCAAGGCGCAGGCAGAATCTCTACGCAAAACCAAAACCGATCTATGGGCTAAGCGGCGCACAGCGAATGGTGGGTATGAAACGGTCCCTGCCACAACCCTGCGCAAAGGCGATGTCGTGCAGGTGGCAGCTGGTGAGACGATTCCGGCCGACGGCGAGGTCATGGAGGGTCTTGGGAGTGTAGACGAATCAGCAATCACCGGTGAGTCCGCGCCGGTCATCCGAGGCGCAGGCGGTGACTTCAGTTCCGTGACCGGCGGCACCAAGCTTCTCTCGGACGAGTTGATGATTCAGGTAACGGTCGATCCGGGCGAATCCTTCCTAGACAAAATGATTAGTCTGGTAGAGGGGGCCAGCCGCCAAAAGACTCCAAACGAAATTGCGCTTTCGGTACTGTTGGCTGGGTTGACCTTGATTTTCTTAATTGTTGTGGATACGCTCGAGCCATTTGCGCATTACGTTCACGGGTCAAGGTCAATCGATGTCGCTACGCTCATCGCTTTGCTGGTCTGTCTCATTCCGACAACCATTGGAGCGCTCCTGTCAGCCATCGGTATTGCGGGGATGGATCGCGTCATTCGCTTCAATGTGATTGCCAAATCGGGCAAAGCGGTGGAAGCGGCGGGAGACATCAATACGCTGATCCTGGATAAAACCGGAACCATCACCATTGGAAATCGTTTGGCCACGGAGTTCATTCCCGTGGGTTCCCATACAGAGCAGTCGTTGATTGAGGTGGCCGTGTTGTCCTCCCTTTTTGACGAAACGCCAGAAGGGCGGTCGGTTGTGGAACTTGGGAAGCACAAAGGTGTTGCTTACGCACGGGAAAACTATCACGAGGCCAACAATGTGGAATTCAGTGCGGACACGCGAATGAGTGGACTGGACCTGGCAAACGGTCAAGTGGTGCGAAAGGGAGCGGTGGATGCCATCCGGCAATATGTCCGGCAGCACGGGGGAACCATTCCAGACGATCTCGAGCCCAAGACGAATCGCATCGCCAAAGAAGGTGGGACACCGCTCGCCGTTATTCAGGATCACGAAGTTTACGGTTTAATTTACTTAAAAGACATTGTTAAACCGGGCATGCGTGAACGCTTTGCGGAGCTTCGAAAGATGGGCATTAAGACCGTCATGTGCACCGGCGACAACCCTCTGACGGCAGCGACCATCGCCGAGGAAGCTGGGGTGGATGAGTTCATCGCCGAAGCGAAGCCGGAAGACAAAATGCGTCTGATTCGGACAGAGCAAGAGGACGGTAAACTGGTGGCGATGTCGGGCGACGGAACGAATGACGCTCCGGCCCTAGCGCAAGCCGACGTGGGCCTCGCCATGAACACCGGGACGAGCGCTGCCAAAGAAGCCGGGAATATGGTGGATTTGGATTCAGATCCAACAAAATTGATCGAAGTCGTAGCCATCGGCAAACAACTCCTGATCACGCGGGGCGCCATCACAACTTTCTCGATTGCCAATGACGTGGCCAAGTACTTCGCGATCATTCCGGCAATGTTCATGGCGGTACTGCCGAACTTGAAGGCCTTGAACATCATGTTCTTGACTAGTCCACAAAGCGCAATCCTGTCGGCCTTGATTTTCAACGCCATCATTATTCCGCTGTTGATTCCACTGGCGATGAAAGGGGTCAAATATCGTCCCATGAGCGCGACCTCGATGTTGATGAGAAACATTTTCATCTATGGTGTCGGCGGCGTCATTGCTCCGTTTATTGGAATCAAAGCGATCGACCTTATCATTACAGCTCTTGGTCTGGCGCACGTTTGAGAGGGGAGGGATTGCAATGCGAAGTGTTTGGCAGTCGATCCGCACGACGATTGTGTTCATGGTGCTCTGTGGATTGCTGTATCCACTATTTCTCGTGCTGATTGGGCAAACGGTATTCCCGTTTCAGGCTAACGGGGAGCTGGTAAAGGGGCCGAATGGTGCTGTTGTTGGGTCCCGTTTGATTGCCCAACCGGTTACCCAGCCAGGGTTGTTTCAGCCCCGGCCCTCCGCGGTGAATTATGCGGCGAACGGATCGGGCGGCAGCAACCTAGGCCCGACGAATCCCGCATTAATCAAGGAAGTGAGAGGCAACATCTTAGCGTTTGAAAAACTGAATCCCACCGTATCGGTGTCTCAGATTGGCCCTACCGAAGTTGAGAGCTCGGCATCTGGACTCGACCCAGATATTACGGTTCGCGACGCGATGTTGCAAATTCCGGGCGTCGCAAAGGCGACCGGGCTGTCCACCCACACGTTGAAAAAGCTGGTCCTTGGGCATGTCCGTGGTCGGTTTTTGGGGATTTGGGGAGAGCCCCACGTAAACGTGATGGATTTGAACCTCGCCGTTTTGAAACTGACGCATAAATGAGGGATTGTGGGGGCTGAGAGATATAGGAGGGCGCCCCATTCAGCAAGAGAGTATCGGCTTGAGCTATCCGCACAAGACGGGACAGTAGACGGACAGTTAGAGACCCAAGGAATGGAGCGGCCCATTCCTTGGGGATATTTATCAGGTAATACCTGGATGAGTTCACCGATAGTTTCATTTTAAGGGAAGGTGGGAAAACGATCTATTTTTCATCCCGATTCCTTTGTATTCACTGACTTCTTCCCCTTTTTCTCCAACACACAGATTTTTATGGATACACACTTAGAATCGTTGCCTGGAGAGATTCCATGCACAAAGCTACTCGCTTAGGGGCCTTCCTCCCATGCAGTATGAAAAGGGGTCGGCTTCAGGCATGGAATCAAATCGACGAAAGGGTCCTTTCAGCACACCACCCATTTTTTGCGGGTAGCG
Organism: Bacillota bacterium; assembly: GCA_021799255.1. Classification (GTDB taxonomy): domain Bacteria; phylum Bacillota; class Bacilli; order Alicyclobacillales; family Alicyclobacillaceae; genus JAJZAV01. The sequence goes on along the minus strand of JAJZAV010000145.1, from coordinate 1,690 downwards.
AGAGAACTCATCTGCAATTTGGGCACCATGGGGATAAGACATTTCTAAGGGCTGTTGGACAGCGTGAACCAGGGGTCTGACTCATCGAGTTGTAACACGTAGATGGCAGCTATCGGTGTATAGTCATGTTCAGAAATACGCTCTGAATCCTGCCATCTCATAAAAACCACATGGGAGTCACGTACATGGGAGCAAAAATATTAATCATTGATGATGAACTGCAAATTCGCAAATTGGTGCGAATAAACCTGCGAGCACATGGTTTCTCTACAATGGAATCATCGACAGGAAACGATGGCATGCTACAGGCCGCTAGGGTAAGACCGGATCTGATTCTCTTGGATCTTGGGTTGCCTGATATGGACGGTATTGAGGTCTTAATCCAACTTCGTGAATTTTCTACAGCGCCGATCATCGTGTTGTCGGTCCGCGGTGACGAACAATCCAAAGTGTCCGTTTTGGATCAAGGTGCGGATGATTACGTGACGAAGCCATTTATGACAGGAGAATTAATGGCTCGCATTCGTGTTGCCCTTCGTCACACCGCCCATCAAACGAGCGAACCCGTACTTCATCTGGGCCAGTTAACGATCGATTTACCAACTCGAGCGGTACATCGCAACGGAAATCTGCTCAAGCTTACGCCTATCGAGTATGATATTTTAAAAACACTCGCAATCAATGAAGGTCGCGTTATGACGCATAATCAGTTAATACAACAGATATGGAAGGACAGAAACTATGATGTTGCGAGTAACAATTTGCGCGTATATATAGGCCATCTGAGAAAGAAAATCGAAGACGACCCTCAATGGCCGAAGTACATTATTACGGAGCCGGGAGTCGGATATAGGTTCGTGGCCGACTGAATGAATCCAGGAAACGGACATCTAGCCCACAAACCTGAATCCGTGACAACTGTCCCCGTTCCTGTTGTTCGTGGTGAATTGGCGGCGTGTTGATCAGAATGACGGGATGACATTGACGCGATCACTCTCGAGAGCGATCTAAATCAGACCTGACGGTGCTCTTCCAGGAATTTTTGTGTTAATGTTACAGATCAGGAGCGGCCTTGACCGGTCTCACCACACGTTTTTTCACCACGGTCCTATTCGGCACCTGAACTACCGATTTATTCGATAGAGTCCATATTGCAGATAACGGCCCTTTACCTTCGCCAACTTGCCGAACGCGGTTCGTATATTTATGCGATCCTGGTGTATAAATTGGCATTGATATCGCTGTGACGCTCTAGCGAAATCCACAAGACGTGCACTCCACCAGTATACTACCCACATGCTAGTAGGAAATTGTCCCTGGACGCAAAAAAGACGACCGACTCCGCAGAGTCTGGCCGCCTTTGTACATCGCTGCTATTGTTGCTGCTTCTGCAGTTCTTCGACCTTCTCGCGGCTCAGGCTCGTCGCCTTGACGATGACGTCGATGTCGACGCCCTGGGCCAACAAGTGAAGCGCGATTTCCTCTTGAGCCTCCTGACGTCCTTCCTGACGCCCTTCTTCCAGTCCCTCTTCACGAGCTTCCTCGCGAATGGACACTTGGTCGCGCAGAAACTTGTCGCGGGAAATGTAGGCCGCCCAGTTGTCTGGGTCGCGGCTGATTTCTTCCCACATAGTAAACGCCTTGTGCAACGTCTCATCCGCCATGGCTTTCACCTCCAGGTATCGGAAGA
>JAJZAV010000144.1 GCA_021799255.1 Bacillota bacterium | reverse complement strand
CCATCGCGAGAGGCGCGCGGCATGTGGCATGTGGCATGTGGCATGTGGCATGTGGCATGTGGCATGTGGCGAGGACCATCGTAAGTAGGCAAGCACCATCGCACGAGGCACGAGGCACGAGGCAAGAGGCAAGAGGCAAGAGGCAAGAGGCAAGAGGCAAGAGGCAAGAGGCAAGAGGCAAGAGGAGGAGCTGCGGATGAGCGGTAAGGGCATTCTTGATGTGCCAGGCATTGGCGCGGCTCACGCGACGGATGAGAAAGGGGTAACCGGGTGCACCGTCATTGTCGCGCCGAAGGGTGCGGTGGCGGGAGTGGATGTCCGGGGATCGGCCCCAGGCACACGCGAAACAGACGTTCTTAATCCTATTAATCTTGTATCTCAAGTCCACGCCATCTGCCTCTGCGGTGGGAGCGCGTTTGGGCTTGATGCCGCATCTGGGGTCATGAAGCGGCTCGCCGAATCCGGCATCGGACTGAATGTGGGCGTAGGGGTTGTGCCGATTGTTCCCGCGGCTGTTCTCTTCGATCTCGCTCTCGGCCCCGTATCCCATCCCTCATCCGACATGGGGTACCGCGCGGCCAACGAAGCGCTGGCTTCTGTCAGCAGCCCTGATGCGCGGCTGACGCAGGGGAACGTGGGAGCCGGGTGTGGCGCGACCGTTGGCAAGGTTCTTGGCATGACGCGCGCGATGAAGTCGGGAATCGGACACGCGTCTCGTCAACTCCCAGGCGATTTGATTGTCGCCGCGGTCATCGCCGTGAACGCCGTCGGCCAAGTGCGAATTCCTGAGGGGGACATCCTGCTTGCCGGCTGTCGCGGTGACGACAACCAGATTCTGAACTCGATGGAATGCCTCATAAGACGGCAAAGAGTGGATGTGCCTCCGGGGACGAATACGACTATCGGGATCGTCGCGACAAACGCACGCCTAACCAAGGTTCAGGCAACGAAAGTGGCGCAAATGGCTCACGACGGCTTGGCTCGATGCATCCTGCCGGTTCACACCATGCACGACGGCGACACGATATTCGCTATGGCCACCGGTGAGGTGGAAGCAAGCGTGGATCTCGTCGGTGCCATCGCGGCGGAAGTGGTGTCCGAGGCCATCGTCTTTGCGGTCAAATCCGCACGCTCGTGCCAAGGGTTACCCGCCTGGTGGGATTTGCTGGGGCCCGGAAAGCCGCAGGATTAGCCGAAAAAGAGTTCGGAATAGCGCAACGGTTGCATTGAATCTGGAGTATGATGTCTTGAGGTTGAAGTGAGATCGAAGTGTGTAAATAAATGGATAAATACTGAATATTGGGATATAAGAGTAGGGCGCAGGTGAAGGAGATGGGCACCGCCAGATGGAGTGACCACCAGATGGGGTGTCTCCTCGAAAGAGCCTAAGTTCCCCGGCTTAGACCAATGTACCTGTCGCAAGGCCTAGCGGGCGCATTCCATGAGGATGTAGCACCGAGCTTGTGGAAGGAGGGAGATCCCATGTACGGTGTGTTTGGAGGATACACCCGCTGGGCCGTAGTTTTCTTGATCATCTTCGTGTTGTTCTTCCTGTTGGTACCCGCGTACACGACCACAACCTGCACGACTACGCCGGTTATGTAAGGCTGATGGAGAAGTAAATCTAGAACAGCTTGGACGGATGCGTCTGTCCGCTGAGCAAGGGAGGAGGCACAGTCTCCTCCTTCGTTGTTTCATGAGATAAGACGGGCGGGGTCAGAACCAGAACGGGTTCCGGCCGCCGAAGGCCCCCATCGTTCCGGGACCAACTTGGCCGGTTGGCCCGGCAGGGGAATTTCCTCCGCCGAACCCACCGAACCCACCGAACCCACCGAATCCGCCGAACCCACCGGTAAACGGCCATCTATCCCAGACTTCGCCTTGAGCATTCCCGCCGCCCATGCCGCTGAAACCGCCCATGCCGCTGAAACCGCTCATGTTGCCGATCCCGCCGAACCCCCCCGGTGCACCCCAACCCGTACCTGCGCCGCCATGGGCGCTGGCTCCGGGCATGCCCATGCCGGGCATCGCGCCGCCACCGAATCGTCCGCCAAATCCCCCAACACCGCTTCCGAATCCGCCCATACCACCGGCGCCCGCGCCCGCTGCGGCGTTGCGACCCCTTGCGCGCTTCCTGCTTCCCCACAGACCCCAAAGGAGTAACAGAGGGAGGAAACACTCCTCCGTATCGGTTCCACTCGCCGCGTTGTGAGGGAGCAGACGGATATCGTTATTCGGAAGCCGCTTCATCGGCCTGTGCGTGGTGTTTGTGGTTCTCGTTGATTTGGCGCCAGTCAGGTTGACGCCTTTGACACCGGAACCTTTTTTACGCGGAGCCCGTCCGGCAGACCGTTGACCGCTTCCCACCCTTTTCTTCGGTTTAGCCACGAGACACCCTCCTCCCACATTGTCCTTTCAGGATATGTGGGAACAGGATCCAAAGGGTGGACGATTGTATCAGGAACAAAAATGGAGGCGACAGGCACCGCCGTCGCCGCCGCGGCCGCCCTTGCGCATGTCGTGGTCACGGCCGCTGCGTCGGAGTGCCCATCGCCGTCGCGGTCCTTGTCGCCTCGGGGCGTCCATCGCGCGGCGTCCGCGTAAGCGCTACGTCCATCGCGTCGCGCCGCGCCGCTAAATGCTCATACGCTTTGGTTCGCGAGGAACTCCATCGTCTTCGCGGCCGCCGTATCGGCGCTACGGATGCAATCCGGAATTCCCATCCCCCGATACGCCGCGCCCGCGAGGGATACTCCGGGGCATTGCTGAATCTGCTGATCGAGTTTGTTGAGCCTATCCAAGTGCCCCACGTCGTACTGTGGCATTGCGCTGGGCCATCTTGTGATGAACCGCAATGTCGGCTTGTTTAGGCTGTCGTCGAGTTTAGCCAAGTCGGCCGTGACTCGCTGCAAGATCCACTCGTCATCGGCCTCAAGAATCTCTTCCTGTCCGTCTCGTCCCACATAGCAGCGGAACACTTTTTCGTTTCCTCTCACCGCATGAGGCCACTTCGAGGAGACCACTGTGCACGCGGTCATCGAAACGGTCTCGCCGCGGGGGACGAGGAACCCGGATCCGGGTATTTTCGATCCGCTCCCCATCGTCCCCTCCGCTCCCCCTTGTCCACTTTGTGCACCACTTTGTGCACCACTTTGTGGATAGGAGGCTACATCCTCTTGATCGTATCCCAGGAGCACGGTTCCGGTGGACACGTAGCGGACCTGGCGCAGCAGGCTGTCGTCAATGGGCAGGTCTGAGAGCACGTCCGCCGCCTGGAATGCGGGCAGGGTAACCACCACCGCGTCGGCAGACACATGAGACGGTTGGCCCCCTTTGACTGAGACGATCACGTCGTAGCCGCCCTCGTCTTTCGTGCGTACGGACAGAGCCTTCGCATCCGTGACGAGCTGCGCGTCCTGCGACAGAGACTCCACAAGCCTGTCAATCAGAGACTGAAGTCCGCCCTGAAACGAAACAAACACGGACGACTTCTTCGCGCTCGCGTCGGGGTTGGCGCTGGGGCCTGCACCTCCGGGCGCCGTGCTGCCAGAGCCCGCGCTGCCAGAGCCAGCCCCTGTGCCTGCGGAGGCTCGTTTTGCCTGGGCGGCCATCATTCCGCGCATCAGGCTGCGCGACTCGGCGTACATCTGGCGCAGCATCGGCATGGTGGCATCGAGACTGAGTTTGTCGATGTCTGCGGCGTGGATGCCCGCCAGGAGTGGGGCCGCGAGCACGTCCACGACCTCATCCCCGAGTCGATCCCGCAGAAACTTGCCTATGGCCACATCCCCCGCAAGCGGTTCCCCGGGGACGAGGTAGTCCTTCAGGGCGCGTATTTTTCCCGGCATCGATAGGAGCTTTGTGGTCGCCATCGCTCGAAAGTCCGTCGGAATTCCCGAGGAGACGCCTGGCGGAAGCGGGTGCAACTGGGAATGGCGCATGACGAAGGTTTTGCTCGGGTTGACGGGCACCGTTTGCTCGGTGAGATTTAGCTCGTCGAGGAGCGAGATCCCTCTCAGCTTGGGGGTAAAGATTGAGTCCGGTCCCAGTTCCAATGTGTACTTCTCCGTTTGGTACGTGCTGATTTTCCCGCCAAAACGGTTATCCGCTTCGAAGACGGAGATTCGAAGCGGTACATCTCCATCACGGGCCAGCTTGCGCAACCGGAACGCGGCCGCTAATCCCGTAATGCCTCCTCCAAGCACTACAACGTGCCTTTCTCGCAACGACTGTCCCTCCTTAATTATCCTTCAGCTAGTCCTGTTATAGACGCGAATGTCGCCTGGTTGTCCGGAATCCGACAATTAGCGCACAAGTTCCGGAACGTGACCGCTATGCGTCGGGGGGAACGGGCAAGCGGGATCGGATCCCAGTGCATCCCCCGTCGCCGCGAAACTTCTGGATCTCGATCCCCCACAATCCTCCCGATACTCGCACGTGCCGCAGGGACCGTGGAAGTGAGCGGATCGAATGTCGCGCAGAAGGTCGTTTTCCCTATAGATGGTGGCGAGGGGCTTCTCCCGGATGTTTCCCAAGGGGATGGGCAAGAATCCCGACGGATACACGTCGCCATCATGGGACACGAAGATGATACCCTTCCCGTCCCTCGTTTTGCTACTTTGCGATCTCGCTTGCGTCCTCGGATCCCCCATTCTCTCCCGCAACTCGGTGCTGAGTTGGCGGTAGAGCGACCCCAGGCCGTATGCGGCGGCGATGTCGTCGGCGCTGTCGGCGGCGGAGTTGGCCAGGTTGGCCAGGTTGGCGGGGTTGGCGTCGTCGGCGCTGTCGGCGCTGTCGGCATGGTCGACGTCGTTGGCGTTGCGCGCGTTGACCACGCAGCGGAAGTAGGGGGCTTCGACGGTGCGGACAATGAGATCGTAACGAGAAGCGTCGTACAAAAAGTGTGCGACGTCCTGGCACTCGGCGGGAGAGAGCTCGGGTGCGGCCTTGCCCCTGCCCACGGAAACGAGGAAGAAGACCTCCCAAATGGACACTCCGGTTTCCTTCAATATCTTAACGAGAGCGGGGAGTTCATGCACGTTTTCGGGCATGACGACGGTATTCACTTGGACGGTGATGCCCGCCTGTGTGAGCGCATAGAGCGCCTTGACCGTTTGCTCGAAGTGATTCTCGACGCCGCGGATCTTGTCGTGAATGGCACCGCTGGCGGCATCCAGGCTGATGGACACGACCTTGACGCCCGATTCCTTCATGCGCCGAATGTTTTCGTCAGACAGGTTTGGTGTGACGCTTGGTGCGAGCCCGACGGGAATGCCGAGCGAGTTCGCGTGATTCACGAGTTCCCACACGTCGGATCGCATCATCACGTCGCCGCCCGTGATGATGAGCACGGGATACGGGCGACCGAACTGCGCGAGGCTATCGATAAAGCGCAACCCTTCCTCGGTGGAAAGCTGCCCGGGGAGCGCGTCCATGGCCTCTGCCCGACAATGCTTGCACGCCAAAAGGCATGCCTTCGTGGACTCCCAGAAGACCAAGATGGGTCTATCGTCAAAATTGATTCCAGCCATGATTGATGCCACCCCTTCGCTATGATTTGGAGACAATTAGAGGCGCCGCTAGAGGCGCCGCGATTTGACGCAATGCGACATGACCGAGGGCAGCCTCACCGCGGGATCGGCCATCCGCACGGCATGCCATCCGCACGATCTGCACCTGAGCCACAGGCGACTGATGCACAGGGGACTGATGCGCAGGCGACTGGTCGGCGACTGATGCGCAGGCGACTGGTCCACATTGGGAGGGCCAGATACCGTGCGGGGATGCAGCGGATCGGAAGGTGTGGGCCGGGCCCGAGTCTGGCCATGGGTCGACGGACACGCATGCGCCTGAATGAATAGGTGCTATACATCGATGATGTTCGCTAGGGACTACATTAGAAGGGTTGCAAACCATCCGACAGAGTCGTTAGGGGTGTTTTTCGCAGTCCAATAAGACTATGGGGAGAAGGGCAGGTGGGTTGCCGTGTCGGAGTGGGCGGATCGGGGGCCATTAGCGGTGCGGCGCACCTCTATTTTGCGGAGGCGGCGGGGACAAGGGTACGCCGTACCGCTAATTCCCGGGGCCCGCAGAAATAAGGGAACCGGAGACCCTTGTGGGGTGTGTAGTGTGTCGGAGTGGGCGGATCGGGGACCATTAGCGGTGCGGCGTACCTCTATTTTGCGGAGGCGGCGGGGACAAGGGTACGCCGTACCGCTAATTCGCGGGGCCCGCAGAAATAAGGGAACCGGAGACCCTTGTGGGGTGTGTGGTGTGTCGGAGTGGGCGGATCGGGGGCCATTAGCGGTGCGGCGCACCTCTAATTTTGCGGAGGCGGCGGGGACAAGGGTACGCCGTACCGCTAATTCGCGGGGCCCGCAGAAATAAGGGAATCGTGGACCGCTGGTTCGTCAAGCCCGCAGAAACAGGACCACTACGCACGAGTTGCACGGTGCGGGCCGCGAATGGGAGATGAACCTTGGTGTGCGCCGTTCGCCTCTTTTGCGTTGACAGACGGGGCACGACGGGAAATAATAGGGCAAACTGCAATCGTCAGGAGTTTTGCGTGAATTGGCAGGCCACTCGGACGGTGGTAGTGTCCATCGTTGTGGGCGCGTCGCGCATGAGATCCATTCGATCCGCTCGATCCGCCTCAATCGCACCCGCCTGCACCCGTCCCGCCTGATCGGATGCCCGACCCGTGCGCGTCGGAATGCGCCGGAATGCCCCACCCAGGCAGGCGACGTGCCACTTGGTGACGGTGGCGAACTGCGACTTGGTGACGGTGACGGTGGAGACTTGGCAGCTTGCCGATTTGCGACTCGACGACTTGACGACTCGGCACCTCGGCACCTCGGCGCTATGATCTTCGCCGCTGGTTGCTCGCCCGCCACCGCCGCCCGTAGCCACCGCCGTAGCCACACTGCAATCGCAACCACCTATTCTTAAAGGTAGAGGAGTTTGCCCAATGAATCCCACCACCGCAGCCAGCAAAGCCCGCTGGAACGGAATTCTCGAAGCGTATCGGGACTGGCTTCCCGTGACCGACAAGACCCCGGCCTTATCCCTTTGCGAAGGAAACACCCCGCTTCTTCCATCCATCAGGCTGTCCGAGATCACGGGTGCCGAGGTGTATGTGAAGTATGAGGGGGCGAACCCGACGGGATCGTTCAAAGATAGAGGCATGGTGCTCGCCGTCGCCAAGGCGAAGGAGAGCGGCAGCGATACCGTCATCTGCGCGTCGACGGGCAACACGTCTGCGTCGGCGGCAGCGTACGCCGGTCGATCCGGCATGAAAGCCATCATCCTCATCCCCGACGGTTACGTGGCGCTCGGCAAACTGGCGCAGGCCATGATTTACGGCGCGAAGATCATCGCCGTGCGTGGCAACTTCGACGAGGCGCTCACCATCGTCCGCGAAATTGCCAATACGTCGCCCATCACCTTGGTGAACTCGGTCAATCCGTTCCGGCTTGAGGGCCAGCAGACGGCTGCGTTCGAGATCTGCGACGAGTTGGGTCGGGCGCCGGACAAGCTTTGCATCCCGGTCGGGAACGCGGGCAACATCAGCGCGTATTGGAAAGGCTTCAAGGCCTACCACTCGAAGGGCGTTGTGCAGACGGCGCCGAAGATGCACGGCTTCGAGGCGGAGGGCGCGGCTGCGTTGGTGCGCGGTGAACCCATAGACCACCCCGAAACCTTTGCCACCGCCATCCGCATCGGCAAGCCGGCGTCGGCGGAACTTGCGCTGGCCGCCGCGCGGGAGTCCGAGGGGGCCATCGAGGCCGTCACCGACGACGAGATCCGCGAGGCGTACAAGCTCATCGCATCGGAAGGCATCTTCGCGGAGCCAGCTTCCGCTGCCTCAGTGGCCGGGCTTTTGTCGCTTCATCGGCGGGGACTGGTCACGAAGGGCGAGAAAATCGTGTGCGTTCTCACTGGCAACGGGCTGAAGGATCCGGACAGCGCCGTGAAGATTGGCGCCAGTCAGGCTACCGTGGTTGACTGCAATCGGAGTGCGGTTGAAGCGGTAATCGCCAAGCTGTCATGACCCACGAAGAACGCAGGCGGTTCGAGGTGTCCGTCCCGGCCACCTCGGCCAATTTAGGACCCGGCTTCGACTGCATGGGCATCGCCCTGCAGATGTACAATGACATCGAACTGGAGACCGGGGTTCCGTTTGAAATCCTGATTGAGGGAGAAGCCGCTCACCTGCTGCCTACGGACCGGAGCAACGCGGTCATCGTCGCCATCGACAGGCTGCTCGACGAGATTGGAGCCACGCGCGTGCCGCGGGACTGGCGAGTGCGCATGGTGAACCGGATCCCCGTCGGATCCGGCTTAGGATCCTCCGCATCGGCCATCGTCGGCGGGCTCGTCCTGGGCAACGCACTCGCCCAGGCGTTCCAGCCGGAATGCGCGATTTCCACGGCCGACGTCCTTCGCATCGCCACCGACATGGAGGGTCACCCGGATAACGTGACGCCCGCGTTGCTAGGCGGCGCCACCCTGTCGTGCCCCGACGACATCGGCACGCACACGTTTGCCGTCCCCATTCCTTCCCACCTCCACTTCGTTGTCGCTGTGCCGTACTTTGCGCTTTACACGGAGGAGTCGCGCAAGGTGGTTCCCACCTCATTTCCCAGGTCCGCCGCCGTCTTCAACGCCGCCCAATCTGCCCGTTTGATCCTCGCGCTGACCACGGGCAACTTGTCGCTCCTGCGCGGAGGCTTCGGGGACAAGCTGCACGAGCCGTATCGTGAGCCCTTGATCCCGGGGTACGCCGACGTCAAGCGACTCGCCCTGCATGCCGGGGCCCTCGCGGTGACGCTGAGCGGAGCCGGTCCGTCGATGCTGGCGTGGTGCGACGAGGAGCACAAGGCGTGGGAGGTCGCGGATCAGATGACGCTCGCCTGGCGGGAACACGGCATCGCCTGTGAGGCACACGTGTTCCAGCCCGTGGCGAGCCCGACGGTGGTGCGCGAGGTGGCCCTGGGCTAGGCCCAACGAAGAAGCGAGACCCGCGCGGCGACCGTCGCCGGGCGACCGACGCGCGGGGGGCTGCGATGCCGCGCCGGGGTCGGGGCCGTTGGGGCTGCCGGGTCGCCGTGGGCGATAGAACTGCGATGCCGTCGCGAGTTTGAGAAATTGAATAAAGTGCACCTACGCCAACGATGCGGTCAATGGTATCCTAGAAGTAGGTTTATCCCGAACAAAAAAACTTCGGTCAGGTCCATCCTCGTGTCGATCATTTTCGTACGCATCATCAGGATGGACAGAGGGTGGATCATCCAGAGAGCGGGTGGATGTCCATGAAGCCGACTAGTAGCTCTGAGGATACCAAGGTGTTGATTGTGGAGGGCAAAACGGATCGGGATAGACTTCTGCGGGTGCTCGATGAGCCGGTGGATATCGTGTGCACGTACGGATCGTTAAGCTATGAGAAAATGGAAGGCCTCTTGTCGCTGGCCCATCATGACGAGGTGTACATCCTCGTGGACGCGGATTACTCAGGGAATCGTCTGCGCACTGAACTCAAACACGAGTTGCCGAATGCGATGCATTTGTATACGCAGCGGCGATATCGCGAGGTGGCTGCGACGCCGCTGCCCTATCTTGCGAGAATCCTCAAGAACGCAAATTTCAAGGTGGACACCCGCTTTTTGTCAGAAGAGGAGTTGCACCCGCTGTTTCGGGGGAATCGCTAGGCGGGGCGTGGATGGTTGAGGAGGGAACTATGGCATCGGATAATCGTCAAGCGGATTACGAACGGAAAACCTTTGTCGAAAACTGGCGACGTGAAGTGGAAGCGGCGGCTCTTTACGAGATCGCCGCTCGCGGTGAATCGGACGAGAGACGCAAAGGCTTGCTTCGTCGGCTTGCTGAGGTGGAG
>JAJZAV010000143.1 GCA_021799255.1 Bacillota bacterium | reverse complement strand
TCAGGCACACATCAAATAGCGGCACTTGCGATAGACCCGAGCAAAGAAAGTACTTCCACCGTGACGAAGGTCCGAAGAGCCAAGGATACAGGGCAGGATGAGCAGGACCTTCGTCGACAGATTGACTCAGTGAGCGAAAGTATGGGTGGGACAGTCGTCTGTTTTGCGCGTTTCTGACGTGAGTATTTTTCGGCAAAGAACAAAACGTTCGCCGCTACGACTGATTCGAATCCCCAACTCTTGAAATCCGAGTTTCTTATAGAACGGTGCCGCTCCACCCAATTCCTCCGGGAGGGTAACCAAATCCACACAGGTCACGCCGCTTGCTCGAGCGATGGATTCATACTTCATGACTAGGGAAGTCCCTATTCTGTGTTTGCTTTGGTAAACCCACAGGTGAGTAATGTCAGCCACCTGAAGGGTTCTTTCGGCACTGGCAGTTTCCATCGATGGCCGTGACGCAGTCCGGAGTTTGTTCTTCACCTTGCGCCAAAACCACGTTGAATAACGTACAAGTCTCGTTCTCAGAAATTCTCGAGCGACGGCCCGCTGTTTCAGGAACTCTGCGATGGCATCCACAAACAACCGAAACCCGAAGTTCCGGACGACCCACGGGTAATGGCGTGTTGGATTTAGGGTGCCAAGGAGTGCACCGACGGGGTTCGTTCCGTCCTCGGCCATCAGTGCCACCGCGTATGGGCTCTCTGCAAACGCAAGGTAGTAAGTCCTCATGAAGCGTTTGCCGAGTTTCGTGATGAATTCCTCGTGCAACACACGCATGTGAAGGTCGACAATTTTATCCAAACTCGCGGAGTCTATTTCTCGAATTTTCAGTTCCATGAGCCCACCGAATTCACTCCACTCCTAGAGTATCAGGGACAAACCACGTACTCCGAATCCACAACACGTGCGACACATCGATGCCGTATATTATCGGCGGTCACGCATCAATATTTCAAGTTCTCTTGTATCTCAGGAACCTCAAAGCTTTCTCAGATATATGTTTGCCCGAAAATCGCGCATTATTTGCCGTGACCATCGGCGAAAGGGCGCTTCCTGACTAGGAAGGACGGGATGTGGAACTGCGAAACACGGATTCCATCGCCCGCTTTCATCTGTGTCAAACTTCTGACAAGTGGTTGTACGGCGAGAGCGGAGATGCGTCGAGCTGGTAGGGAAACTCCTCGGAGAGTGGGATACCTTGCGAACGGCGGGAGTCCATCATGATTAATCGTCACAAACGCCGTCTGCTGTTTTACCCAGATGCCGCGTGGATTGTGGTATCGTCAATTTTACGAGGATGCCATTCCTCTGGTTTGGACGAGAACGTCCTCTGCGACTTCATGGGAAAGGGGCGATTAGTCCATCGATATCGCGCACATGATCCATCAATATGGGTACCTCGGCCTGTTTTTTGTGTTTCTAACCGAGATGTTGGGAGCCCCGTTTCCGGCCGAGACCACCCTCACGTTGGCTGGCTTGGAATGGGGCAGAGGGGTTCTATCGTTTACCCCTTTGTGGATTGCGGCGGTCTGCGGTAATGTTGTTGGGGCGAGCATCGCGTATGGGATTGGCTACTATTTGGGATATCCGGTAGTGCTTCGATATGGAAGATTCGTCGGACTGACCGCCAAACGATTCGAAGTCGCGGAAGGAAAGTTTGAGAAGTACGGACAGGTCGTGGTTTTCTTCGGGAAGTTCGTCTCCGGAATCCGCGTCCTCACACCCTTCATTGCCGGAATCAACCGGATGAACCTCGCGCGCTTTTCGCTGATCAACGCGATGAGCGCGATGCTTTGGGCCGCCGTGTTCATTTTCGAGGGAAGGTATATTGCCACGCTTTGGGCGCGGTATCATGAGACCCTCGCTCATCACTTGGGATTCGTGGGCCTGTTCCTCGCCGTGCTCATGGTGGCCGCCTTCCTGTTGGTGAAAAGACGCCTCAAACAGCGGATGGTAAAGAAAGCTAATCTTCGAATAAATCGTAACGGCTGAACAGCGTGCAACTCGCGAAAGTCGTACCGTGAATGCGAATATGGTATCCTGAGTCCGACACCGTCCCGGTTGGGACATGAAGCAAGGAGGTCTCTAAGTGTCTGGCGAACAGGATACATCGACTCAATTGGCTACGTTTGCTGGGGGATGTTTCTGGTGTATGGTGAAGCCGTTTCACCAGTGGCCGGGGGTAATACGCGTTACGTCCGGTTATACCGGGGGGAACACCGTGAATCCCACGTACGAAGAAGTTTGCACCGGAACGACGGGTCACGTGGAAGCTGTAGAGATTGAATTTCAACCAAGCGTGATTTCCTACGACACGATTCTCGATGTTTTTTGGAAACAGATTGATCCGACCGATGACGGAGGTCAGTTTTGTGATAGGGGTTCTTCGTACAGGACGGCCATCTTCTACCACACGGAAGAACAAAAACAGACCGCAGAGGCATCCAAGTCGCGACTCGCTGCGAGCGGGATCTTCACTCGCCCGATTGTCACCCCGATTCTGCCCGCCACCGCGTTCTATCCCGCTGAATCGTATCACCAGGATTTCTATCAAAAGAACAAAGCCCACTACGAGCGTTATCGAAACGCATCCGGACGTGATGAGTTTATTCGTCGTCATTGGTCAAATCCGTGACGATTCGGCCGTCTATTTTTGATTCGGTGGCACCGATTGCGAGCGAGGAGGGAGGGCTGTGAGTGAATGGCAGTTGGATTTGCGAAGCGGGGTCCCACTGTATCTTCAGCTCAAGCAGAAGATCATTCAGAAAATCATTGAGGGGACTTGGCCACCGGGTCACCAACTGCCCACTGTCCGACAAATGGCCGCTGATGTCAAGATCAACGTAAACACGGTGGCGAGGGTGTACAACGAAGTAGAACGTGAAGGATACATTCGCACGCAACAAGGGAAAGGAACGTTCGTTCGAGAGCCTGATTCATGGTGGGAAAAGGCAAAAACTCGCGAATCGATGGTTGGTGACTTTGCCAAGCTCGTGCGGGATATGGCGAACGCGCAAGGAATTTCCCTCAACGAGCTGATTCACGCTCTCAAGGAAGCCGCCTCCGACACGTTCGGCACCTCGTCAAATTCGTGATGGGGCCGGACGTGCCAGAGCAAATTTATCCTTCAAGAGTGCGGATGGCTTGGATTTTTCACTGGCAAGCGGTGGTGAGCGCCAGTTTTATCATGTCGTTGAATTGTTGTTCCCTCTCCTTTTGAGTCGTTTGTTCCCCTGTTTTCATATGGTCACTAACCGTTAAGACAGATAAAGCCCTGGCGCCAAATTTTGCGGCAAGCGTGTACAAGGCCGCGGTCTCCATTTCCACGGCAAGTACCCCGTAATCGGCGAGACAATCAACGATATCCGCGTTTTCACGGTAGAACAGGTCGGTCGTGAAAACGCTTCCTACGTGAACCTGAATGCCCAGTCGCGTTGCGTTCGCATGGGCAGCAAGGAGGAGTTCAAAGCTTGCCGTAGGCGCAAAGTCGACGGTGGAAAAGGTGCTGCGGTTAAATCCAGAATCCGTGGCGGCCGACATTGCGAGAACAATATCCCGCAGTCCGACTCCATCCTGCAGCGCTCCGCACGTTCCCACTCGTATCAAAGTCTTGCACTGGTAGTCGCTTAAGAGCTCGTGAGCGTAGATGGAGAAAGAGGGGATCCCCATCCCAGTTCCCTGGACCGACACCCGTACTCCCTCATACGTCCCTGTGTAGCCCAGCATACCCCGAACCTCAGAGTAGCATTTTGCGCCATCCAGGAACGTTTCGGCGATGTGCCTTGCGCGAAGAGGATCCCCTGGAAGTAAGACGACTTGTGCAATGTCCTCGTCGTTTGCGGTAATGTGTGTGCTCATCCAATGTTCCTCCATTGTTTTACGAAATTCGTGAGGCTGTCACTTGGAATTATACCCCTACTTGAAGGAGCGAATCTGCAACGCGCCGTTTTCAGGACATGTTCAGGACTCGGGCATGCCGAAGAATTACCGGTTGACCTCCCATACGCTCTTCAATGAGGCGGTATGTCCATCGGTCCTGTGGGAGATGTCGCTCGGATTGCAAGGGGAGCGCAAACGGAACGAGGCGCCACCCGAGACGTAGCCTCAGGAGGAAACTCGGGTGGCTGGGGACGACCGATGAGGAGAACAAGGGTGGGCACAAAGCCGAGGAGAAGATGTGGCGGACGAAACGCCGTCATTACGACGGATTTTGTGCCCATCCATTTCTAGAACGCGCTAGGAACGAACCTTTCGGGAGCGGTTTGTCGCCTCGCTCTGGGGGGCCATGAATGACCACAGATTAAGGGCTATGGCGGCCAACCCGGGGGCAGCGACCGCCCAGTACTGCCAGATCTCGAAACGGCCCATGAAAGGGACAAACAAGAACCAGAATCCGCCCGCGAACGCAATCCAATTGGGCAGTGACTTATAGGCCGGAATCACTGTATCCGCTATGGCCCAAATGCTTACCGCAAACAGAACGACCCCACCCGTCACGCATGCTCGCGTGACGGGAACGACCCTTAGATTGAGCAACCAGGGAACGAGTACGAACCACAATCCCATGAGAGCAGAGACGGCATTCCGCCAGAGCATCCTATACCATCTCCCCTTGGCTAGATCAAACCCGCTTCTCACCTATTGTTCCGTGCCTTCGGAATCTCATGCATCGGGCCGAAACCTCATCCACAAAAAATGAGGCGGCGAGAATGCCTGCCGTCTCATTCTTGAAAATCAATATCCGTGGTTATGGGGACTTGCCATCATCCCCCGAAGAAGTTGCCGAAGAAGTTCCCGAACGGGCTCCCCGAGAAATTATTGCCGTACCCGCCGCTGCTTCCACTGGATCCGCTCGATCCGCTGTTCGTGTACGCCGGCCCTGTAGTATTCGGCGATTTCTCCGCCCCGATGACCGCTGTCAGCGTCATCCTGCGCGTTCCTCGATAAATCGTCAACGTGACCTTTTGGCCCAATTTCATGTTGAACAGCGCGGTACGAAGCGCTGCGGTGTCTTGAACAGTCTTTCCATCGAGAGCGATGATGACGTCTCCGGCCTTCAGACCCGCAGCTTTTGCGTTTGCCGATATGACTTTTTGTACAAGAACCCCGTAGTTGACGGGGATGCTCGGCCCGTACCCGGGCGGAATGTTTGCCACATCGTAGGCGTCGATACCGAGGGACGGATGAATCGCATAACCGTGTATCATCAGTTGGGACGCGATGTTTTGTACTTCGTTCGAGGGGATGGCGAATCCCATGCCGTTAAAGCCAGTTGCCACGATTTTGCTCGAATTAATGCCTATCATCTGGCCTTCGATGTTTAACAGTGGACCTCCGCTGTTTCCTGGGTTAATGGCGGCATCGGTCTGAATAACGGGTTGAGTATCCAACACTTGCTGGTTCGTTGGTTCTTCCACGGGCATCATGCGTTGGTCTCCGCTTACGATGCCCGACGTGACCGAGTCCGCAAAATTGAGCCCCATTGGGTTCCCAATCGCAATCGCGGGTTCTCCAACCTGAATATTATTCGAATTTGCAAATTGGATTGGGGAGACGGACGCAAAGTTGGAGAGGGGGACCGAGAGGACCGCGAGATCCGTGAATGGATCCGTCCCAACCACTTTGGCCGATACGTGCTTGCCCGACTGAAGGACCACGACCGCCTTGGTCCCTCCTTGAACCACGTGATTGTTGGTTACAATGTAGGCGTTATTGCCTTTGTGGTAGAAGTAAACTCCTGAGCCGATGTCCGATTCTTGGACCTGTGTCTGTTGCGTGAAAAAGTTGGATGTCGTCGTATAGTTCACGACGGCAACGACATCGGGCTCGACCTTCTTAACTACCTGCGTAATTCCGTCGCTAATGTTCACATTGACGGCGGATGTGGGCGCTGCCGACGTGGAATTGTTGCTCTGTCCGGTCGATAAGGAGTTATTGTTGGAGAGTTGATTTGTCATATTGCGGACTATGACGGGTGTCACGGCCAGCGTTGCTCCGGCGCCAACCAGGCCGGATAGTACCATGGCGCCTATCCACCGCCACGCCGTGCCTTTGCCCTCTTGTTGCTTGGGTCGCCCGGATTGGTAAAATCCCATGGCCCATCCCTCCTCGCGCTATCTATGATTGCATCGGGCACGAAAACAACAGTGTCATCGCACGCCTTTAGTCTTGAAGTATGTACCATGTTTCTGAGAGACCTATGAGAACCACGTGATAATTTCGTTAGCTGTCGAACGTGACGTTTGGCTGGGAAAAGCGTCTGCGTTTGTGCCCGAAAATCGCAGCCAAACCAGTGCCAGGGGCAAGTGTGGTACAATGTCTGGCGTCAAATCGGTTCCACGGGGACAAACCGGGACGTTTGCCCTCGCTTTAGAGAAAAAGAAAGTAGGGAGAGTTCGACAGTGGAGAACGTAAGAGGACGATGGGCGCTCATCACGGGAGCGAGCCGCGGCGTGGGCTATCAAACGGCAATCTTCATGGCGAAACAAGGATGCAACCTCGTCTTGCACAGTCGGAGCCTTGAACACACCAAAACGGTAGAACAAGAAGTGCGCCAACTCGGTGTCGAGGCGTACGGCGTTGCGGCCGATTTGGCCGTGAACGACGAGGTTGTCGCGATGTTGGACGAAATCGAGGCAAAGGGCACGCCCATCGACATCGTGTTCAATAATGCAGCCGTTCAGATTGCCTATAGAACGGACTATTGGAAGACTCCAGTGGAGGATTTTGAGAAGAGCTTTCAGATTAACTTTATTGCAATAACAACCATTTGTTATCGGTTAATCCCGAAAATGATTGAACGCGGATACGGTCGAGTCATCAATACGACGAGCGGAATCAAGAATGAGCCAGAGCAGGCGGGGTATGCCGCAAGCAAGGCGGCGCTCGACAAGTGGACAAAAGACTTGGCTTCGAGGCTCGATGGAACGAACGTGATAATTAACTTGACGGATCCCGGCTGGTGCCGGACGGACTTAGGGGGCCCATACGCACCCAATTCCGTGGAGACGGTAATTCCCGGTATCACCGTCGGTGCCTTCATGGACGACAAAAAGAGCGGGCGCTTCCTCCACGCTCAGAACTTCACGGGAATGACTTTGGAGGATGCAGTTGCCAAGGCACGGACTATCGAGGCGACACCTTACGTCATATAACCACTCGGTGGCCCCGGGTCTAGGTTCGCACGACGGCGGTCCAAGAGCGCTCATCAGTGCGCCTGGACCGCTGCAGCGAAGACCGGATTGAAATGAGGATCACTCGCTGAAGTTGATGAGATTGATAGCTTGCTGGAGGTTGCCTTTCTTCGTGACCGTACGTGGGAGAGAGATTCCCATGCGCAAGAGGGAACTGGCAATCTCGGACCGAATTCCGGTAACGATGGTATGGCAACCCATCACGTCAATCCCGTCGAACAAACGGAACAAGTGGCTGAGAACGGCCGTGTCCAGAAAAGAAACCCCGGACAGATCCACAATAAGCGTCTCAATCTGCAGGTCCTCGATTTTTCGAAAAACCTTATCTTGGATGGTGTTGGCCCGAAACGTGTCAATGGTACCGATGAGCGGGAGGATGGACACGGTTTTCGTCAGAGGAATGATGGGCACGCTCAGGTCCTCCATCATCTCCCTCTGGTTGCGCAATACCTCATCCTTAAATTCGTTGTATCGGATGGCGAAGTTGTTCAGGAAGGAATCGAGCGCCATGTTCACGTTGCGCTCGAGTTGGAAGAAATCCTCAAGGCTCTGCTCCTCTTGCTTCAGGCGGAAGTAATTGAACAAAAAGTCCCACGTGACGCGACTAATGGTCTGAAGCCATTCCAATTTCAAGCTGATCTGCAAGGAGTGTTTCGCCCACAGTTCACCTTCTTTTTTGGCGAACGTCATCAGTTCGTGCGGACGTTTGGTCAGCGTGAGGTTCACCAGTGTAACGGCGTTGTTCACCAAGTCGATTCCAGAAACGTCTTTAATCTCTTGAATGACCCTTGAAAGTTCCGGTCGTTCGGACAGTAGACGCTGCCGAAAGATGGGCTCATTTCTTTCCATGAAATCGAACAGGCTTTGATTTGGTTCGTATTCGAGATTAATCACGTTCAAATTTCCGCCCTCCTGCCGGTTGATGGGGATGAACACGGTAAAGGTCGTACCTTGTCCCTTCTTGCTGTCAACCGCGATCCGTCCCCCGTGCTGGTATATGGTGGAATATACTTGCGGTAGCCCCATGCCCGTTCCATCGTCTTTCGTCGTCAGGAACGGAGTGCCTAATAGCGACATCATCTCGTCGTCCATGCCTACGCCGGTATCCGAAATCGCGACGAGAACTTCGTTCCCTTGGACGCGATGCGTCAGCCGAATGGATCCTTGGCCGGGGATAGACTCGAATGCATTCTTTAGAAGGTTGAAAAACGCTCTTTTAATCTGATTCTTTCTTCCGTACACACTAATCTCGGTGTCGGAAAAATGCTTCTCTACGGTGACCCGATACATTCTGTCCAAAAAGAGATTCAACGTGGACTCGATTTCCGCCGCGACATGGACTTCTTGCGGTGACTCGTGATCTAAGTTGGGTTTCGTTACGCTGAGAAAGTTAGTAATGATAGAAAGGGCATTGTCGAGCTCCAATTCTGCAATCTCGAAGTGCTTATCCGGATATTTCTCGGACAAAAGTTGAAGGAACCCACGAACAGAAGTGAGAGGGTTTTTCACTTCGTGCGCGATTCCCGCTGCGATCTGACTAATCGACGACAGTCTGCGCAGCTGATACTTATCGACGTCTTCGTTCACGTTTAATTCCAAAGACTTCCGTCCCTTCATCAGACGTGTAGATCCGCAAATCGTCCATAAGTCGCTTCACGCTCGCGAGGCCAACCCCCAGTCCTCGCGAGGATTCGTATGACCCGGCGAGTACTTTGCCGAGGTCGTGGATGCCTGGGCCTTTGTCGGTACACTGAAACGTGAATCCACGTTCGTCGAGGTCGCAAACTAAATACCCAGAACCGAAAGCGTGATCGACAACATTCCTGCACACTTCCATGATACTTATGAAGATACTCTGTTTATCGGATTCGCTAAACGCTCCATCCTTAATCATGTAGGCAACGAGAGACACGGCTCTGTATACGTCGTCTTCTCGCGCTATGCGTGTGGAAACCACTGCGCTGATCCCCTCGCTAGACTCGTCCAATAGTTTAGTATAGCGGCTTCATACTTTAATCACAATTTTCGTTCGATATGGTGTCATGTCGGACGTGATTCAGGAGGGATACTTTCGCCATGTTGGATTGTCCGAGGTTAGAGCCCAAACGCTGAATCGCGCGCAGAGCGTGCATCCCATCACCGATTTGCAAATCGAATATTCGCTCATGTCGTGCTCCATCGAGGCCGAGATGCGCTCGATGTCCAGCTTAGCGAGGGGGGACTTGGAAAGAATTGAGGCTGCGGTGGCTGCGGTGCCTAGGAGTGCGGTGGCGGGATGGCGCGATGGTCCATCCCAAATGGAACCCCTCGATAGTGAACCAACAACACGGTGACGACCAGAAGTATGATTGGGCCGGGGGGCACCGCGGCCCTCGTTAATTCTGCCTCAGGGATTCATGCGGGCAAAGATGGCATCGCGTTCTTCGGCGGACAGTTGAGAGGCTTTGGCCGTCGTTCCATAGCCAATCTCGTTTTGTCCCTGTTCAATCCCAGCAAGCATCGCATCGACGAATTCCTCGGCCGTGACGCCTGTTTTGGTAAATCCACGTCGGACGCGACTCTCGAGGTTCAATTCGGAATCGACGGCGGGTGGGATGAACTCGATGACTTCTATGCCCGTATTGCGAAGTTGGTGTCGCAGCGTCGCAGAAAAGGTGTGCAACGCCGCTTTTGTTGCACAGTAAATCGGCGTGCGCGCCGAGGGAGTGAAAGATCGG
>JAJZAV010000142.1 GCA_021799255.1 Bacillota bacterium | reverse complement strand
CGTGTCGATGATGCTGGAGTTGCCAGCCGACACGCTCGGGGAGGAGGGTAGGTCTTACTACGCGGACCTGCTCCAGAGAATCCCTCCCATCGCATGTCGAGAAAGAGAGGGTCGCACCACCATCGCTCCTGCCAAGTCGTGGACCGAAATCATCAACGTCGAGCTTCCACAGCTGTACCCAGTGTTTCCGTACGGTCTCTACGGCATCGGCAAGCCCGATCTGAATCTGGCGCGGGACACCTGGCATTCCGGGGTGGACAGGGAGGAGCAGCGGGATCACAAAAGTTGGCACCAGGACAACATCTTTTGTGCCCGGCTCGGGCTCGTGGATGAAGCGGCGCGTCTCACGCTTTTAAAATTGAAGGATGGACCGTATCGCTTTCCCGCCTTCTGGGGACCCGGACACGACTGGGTGCCGGATCACAATTGGGGAGGTTCTGGAATGGTGGGCCTTCAGGAGATGCTGGTGCAAACGGACGGTCGCACGATTCACCTCCTGCCGGCCTGGCCGCGGGATTGGGACGTCGCGTTCAAGCTCCATGCACCGTACGAAACGGTGCTCGAGGGCGAAGTGAAAGATGGACAACTCGTGAGCCTTACGGTAAGTCCGGAATCGCGCAGGGAAGACGTTGTTCATCATTGGAGGAGAGCCATGGATACGAATCCACTCAAGAAGATCTGGTACGGGGGAGACTACAGTCCGGAGCAATGGCCTGAGAGCGTCTGGGACGAAGACTTGCGTCTCCTGCAGGACGCCCACGTGGACGTTGTCACCATCAACGTGTTTGCGTGGGCCATGAATCAGCCGAGCGACAATACATACGACTTCGAGTGGCTCGACAAGGTCATGGACAAACTTGCGGCGCGGGGAATGTACGCGTGCCTCGCCACCGGCACGGCGGCGCACCCTCCCTGGATGGCCAAGAAGTACCCCGAGGTCCTGTCGGTGGATTTTGAAGGGCGAAGGCGAATGTTTGGTCAACGGCATAACTCCTGTCCAAACAGTCCGGTGTACCGAAGGTTCTCGAGCCGGATGGCGAGGGAATTGGCCTTGCGGTACAAGCATCACCCCGCTTTGCTCATCTGGCACATCAACAACGAGTACACTTCCGACTGCTGGTGCGACAAGTGCGCGGCGGCCTTTCGCGTCTGGTTGAAGGAGCGCTACGGGACCATCGAGAGGCTGAACCAGGCGTGGTACACGGCGTTTTGGAGCCATACCTTCCAAGACTTTGAGGAAATCGTTCCGCCGAATCTGCGAAGCGAGCACTGGTCGGCAAACAAGACCGCGTTTCCCAGCATCTCGCTCGACTACGCGCGTTTTCACTCCGACAGCGTCCTCGCATGCTACCTGGAAGAGTACCGTGCCATTCGCGAGGTCACGCCCGATATCCCCATCACGACGAACTTTCATGGCATCGGCACTTATAAACCCTTAAACTACTTCGATTGGGCCAAGCACATGGACGTGGTC
The DNA here is from genome assembly GCA_021799255.1 of Bacillota bacterium. GTDB lineage: Bacteria > Bacillota > Bacilli > Alicyclobacillales > Alicyclobacillaceae > JAJZAV01. The sequence goes on along the minus strand of JAJZAV010000142.1, from coordinate 8,454 downwards.
GCGTGGGACAATTATCCCTTAGCCGACACTCCACCGAGCCAGGTCGCCTTTCGGCACGATCTCATGCGCGGCATGAAAGACGGACTCCCATACCTCATCATGGAGCAAACCCCCAGCCAACAGAATTGGCAGCCGTACAACACCCTGAAACGGCCCGGCGTGATGCGCCTGCAAAGCTTCCAGGCCATGGCGCACGGCGCGGATGCCGTGATGTTCTTCCAATTGAAGAGATCCAGGGGGGCGGGGGAGAAGCTCCATGGCGCCGTGATCGATCACGTTGGTCACGGCAACACCCGCGTCTACCGCGAGTGCAAGGCGCTCGGAGAGGAACTTCGCGCGCTTGCCGACACGCTCGTCGACGCGCGTACGAACTCTCGCGTCGCCATCCTGTTTGATTGGGAGAACTGGTGGGCCGTGGAATACTGCTCCGGCCCGAGCGACGCGCTGAAATACGTGGATCAGGTGCAGAAGTACTACAACGCCTTCTACGACAACCACATTCCCGTCGACATCATCTCGGTCGACACGGATTTGGCTCCGTACGACATCGTGGTTTCACCCGTGCTCTACATGGTCCGGGACGGGTACGAGAAGAAGCTCCAATCGTTTGTGGAACGAGGTGGAACATACATCGCGACGTTTTTCTCCGGAATCGCGAACGAGACGGATTTGGTCACGACCGAGGGATATCCCGGCGTGCTGCGAAACCTGCTCGGGATTTGGGTGGAGGAAATCGATGCGCTCACCCCGGGTGCGTTCAATCGGATTCTCACCGAATCGCAAGCGCTGCCAAAGGGCGGACCGTACTGCTGTTCGCTCGCGTGCGAAGTCGTGCACCTCGAAGGGGCGACCGAAGAGGCCCTGTTTGAATCGGACTTCTACCAAGGGATGCCGGCCATCACGCGCCATCTTGTCCAAACCGGAGAGGCGTGGTACATCGCGACGGATCCGGAACCGCGCTTCTTAGCCGAGTTCATGCGCATGCGCTGTGCGGACAAGGGAATCGCTGCATTGGTAGAATCGCCCATTGACGGAGTGGAGATTGCGGAGAGATGGAAGGACAATAAGGTGTACACCTTCTACCTGAACCACGCCGACGAACCGAAAGTCGTGCCCATAGTTGCGGATCACGTCTTAAATCTGCTAACCGGTGAGGAAGTTGTATCACCCGCGACCATCAGGGAACACGACGTCCTCGTCACCGTGCGCGCCGCTCCTAGCGCTTCTCTTTAAAGCCGATTCGAACGGATGGAAGGGGACAGAAAGGAGGACACGCGGTGACTCGACCCCATCACGATTGGGAGAATCCAAACGTTTTGCAGCGAAATCGGGAACCGATGCACGTGCCGCTCGGGGCCTACGAAAGCGCGAATCAGGCGAAAGCCGGAAATCGCTTATCGTCACGCTACGTTCGTCGGTTGGACGGCACGTGGAAATTTCGATTGGTCGAAAACCCGAACGAAGTGCCAGACTCGTTCTACATGCCGGGGTACGATGTTTCGGACTGGGACGACATCGTCGTCCCGGGAAACTGGGAGACGCAGGGCTTCGGCTATCCCGTCTACACCAACATCAAATATCCGTTTGACATGAGCGACCCGAACGCGCGACACGTGATTCGCGTCTGCGAGTCTGGGGGCAACCAAATCGTTCGATTGCGTCCCCCGTACGTCCCTGAGGACAACCCGACTGGGTGTTACGTGACCGCCTTTACGGTGCCCGGAGGGTGGAGCCGAGGACGGATTTTTGTCAATTTTGAAGGGGTAGAGTCCGCCTTCTACGTCTTTATCAATGGCGAGAGTGTCGGGTATTCACAGGACAGCAAGCTTTCTGCCGAGTTCGACGTCACCGATTTCATCCGACGAGGGGAGAACACCTTGGCGGTTCAGGTGATGCGCTGGTGCGACGGATCGTACCTAGAGGATCAAGACTATTGGTACCTGTCCGGCATCTTTAGGTCGGTTCTTCTATACACCAAGCCCGACCGACATATCCGAGACTTCAAGGTGTTCGCCCTGCTCGATGAAAGCGGTTTGGGCGGTGACCTCGCCGCTTATTGTTACGTCAACAAGGAACCGTCGTACGCCGACTTGTCCGTGCGCGCCACGTTGTACGACGCGTCGGGCCGAACCGTTGTGTCCGACGTCACGGAGAAGGTGGCGCCGGACACGTCCATCGATAAGCCGAGGTTTGCTCCCGAGGCGGGCGCGGCTCTGTTTCAATCGAGCTTCGAGAAGGTGGATGCCTGGAGTGCCGAGCATCCGAACCTGTACACCCTCGTGTTTACCTTGCTGGACGCAGAGGGCAGCGAACTCGATTACGAGAGTTGCAAGGTGGGCTTTCGGCGAATCGAGGTTGGCTCGGACGGCGTCCTGAGACTCAACGGGAAGCGTCTCATCGTCCGCGGGGTAAATCGGCACGAGCATCACCCCGTGACAGGGCGCACACTCACCCTGGAGAACATGCGCGACGACATTCGCGCGATGAAACGCTTGAATTTCAACGCTGTGCGCGCGAGTCATTATCCCAACGACGTCCGTTGGTACGACCTGTGCGACGAACTCGGCATGTACGTAGTCGACGAAGCCAATCTGGAGACCCACGGCATTCAGAGCTTGCTGACGAAGGACCCGGAGTGGACCGCCGCGTACATGGAGAGGGCCACTCGCATGGTGATGCGAGACAAAAACCACCCTTGTGTTCTGTTTTGGTCGCTCGGGAACGAAGCCGGGGTGGGAATGAATCACACGGCGATGGCGGGATGGATCCGGGAATACGATCCGTTTCGACTCGTGCAGGTCTACGAGTTTGGCGGCCCGAACAAGAATGCCTCCCATCTTCGGGTGCCGATGTATCCCGACCTGGCAACTCTTCGCGCCATGCTCACCGATGCTTTCGATATCCGCCCGATTGTGATGCTGGAATACGCTTACGCGAAGAGCAACAGCACGGGCAACTTCCACGAGTTCTGGGATCTGGTGGAGGAGTATCCCCGGTTTCAAGGAGGCTTCGTCTGGGATTGGCAGGACAAGGCGCTCACCAAAGAGGACGATGACGGGCGCGCGTACTTCGCGTACGGGGGCGACTTCGGGGAGCCTGTCGTGGACGACGTGCCGGACACCTGTCTGAACGGCGTCGTTTCACCGGACTTGACCCCGCATCCGGCGGCCTTCGAGATCAAAGCGTGCCAGGCCCCGGTAGATGTCGTGGCCATCGACGCTGCGTCGGGCGAGTTTGAACTCTTAAATCGCTACCTGGATACGGACCTCTCCCACCTAGCAGTACGTATCGAGGTTCAGCGAGAGGGTGACCTCATCCACACGAATGAGTTTCACGCGCCAAACGTTCCCGCCGGGGAAAGCGCCAGGGTCCGATGGTCGTATCCTGTGCCTGATGCGGCGGACTCGGCTGAACACTTTGTTACGGTATCTCTTCGATTGAATCGATCGTTCTGGTGGGCCGAGGCGGGACACGAGGTTGCGTCCAGGCAATTCGTCCTTACGAAGGGCGCTCGTTTGAACGCTCGTCACCGGGCTTCTCCAACTCGGATGGTCAAGGAGAACCTCGCTGTCGTGTCGTCCGGGGGCACCGTCGTTCTTCAGTCTCCAATCTTGAACATGACCATCAATGAGCAAGCCGGAATCATCGAGGGATTGGCCTGGTTGGGCGAGGTGGTGATGGAGCGTGGGCTTTTCGAGAACTACTTTCGAGCACCGACCGGGATAGACAAAGGCATTGGTTGGACCCACTCCATCGCGGGGGACTGGCAGAGACACGGATTGCACGAACTGGAGCGACGGGTACAAGGAGTGAACCTTTCCCGGCTTGATGAGAGCACCCTCTCCATGGAGGTGAAGTCGCAGTTCGCGCGAGGCGACGAACCGGTCGCCTTCCTTAGCACCGTCCGCTACGTGGTGCAGGCGGACGGACTCATCACGGTTCACAACCAAGTGGATGCGTTCGTTCCCCTGGTGAATCTCCCGCGCATCGGGGTCACGATGGTGCTGCCCAAAGCGTATCACCACCTCGAATGGTACGGGCGGGGGCCGCATGAAAACTATCGGGACAGAAAGAAAAGCGCGCACATCGGGCGCTATCGCAGCACGGTGGAGGATGAGCACGTGCCGTACATCGTTCCTACCGAGTGCGGCGGCAAAGAAGATGTCCGCTGGTTCGCGCTCACGAACGAGAATGGCTCGGGCATTCGCATCACCGGGTCGTCCCCGGTGCACTTCGACGCGCATTACAATTGCGTGGCGGATTACGCCAAGGCAAAGCACACGATTGACCTCGTCCCTCGGGATCAGATCTTCGTCAATGTGGACTGCGTCCACTCTGGTCTCGGCGGAGACACGGGTTGGACGTATTGCACGGTGCACGACGAGCACCGGGTCAAACCCGGGCACTACGAGTACAGCTTTTCGTTGGATCCGATTCTTTCGACGCGAATGGTTTCGAAGGACTAGAAGGAGGAGACCGCATGACCGAGATGATCCCAGATACGCTGTCGCTGGAGGAACGGGCGAAGTTAGCGACGCACGCCGTCGTTGGCCTGGCCGATGCCGAACACGACTATATCCCGTTTTTCAGCGCGAACCTCATTACGAGTCCCGCAAGGATGCAGCACGGAGACTGGGACTACGGCTCCAGCCACGGGCGCATGATTGACGCCTTGATTCTCGCCAGACACATGAGCGGCACCACGGAAGGCGCTGACATTGAGGAGTGGTACCGCCGCAATTTCCTTCGTTTCTTTAAGGAGGACGGCCTCAGTTACAGGCAGATTCACCCCAGGGGCCATTGGGGCGTGGCGGCCAACCTCATCGATCAACGCTCCGTCATCCTCGCTCTTACCTCCTGGTTCATGACCACGGGAGACGAGCGTGTGAAAACGAGGGCGGATGCCCACGTCGCAGCCTTGAAGAGAATCGCGGTGAAGGAGAAAGACGTCTGGTATTTTCCGGCGTCCGAGTACCTAGAGGATGGGTGGCCCTCGAAGAACGCGGTGCAACTGCGACTCGCCGCGGACCCGGCCTCGTTCTGCGGTCGGCTCATCATGCCGCTGCTCAAATATCACGAGTTGACCGGAAACCAGGACGCGCTTGAGCTGTGTTCCTACTTTACCAACCTCATCGTGACGCGTAGCGGGGTGTTCAACCCGGACGGCAGCTTCAATTCGGCTCTGGCCTACCGCAGCGGACACTTTCACACGCGCCTCGGAACCCTCGACGGCCTGGCCCGCTTCGCCGCCTTTAGGGGCGATCACGCTCTCACCGCGTTTGTACAGAGGAGCTACGAGTGGGCCTTGTCGCAGTGCACGGCGTTCGGCTGGACGCCCGGAGACATGCAGGAACAGCGCTACGAGCACGAAACCTGCTCTCTGGTCGACCTGATCAGCACTGGGATCAGCCTGGCAAAGTCCGGCTATTCGCAGTATTGGGGCGTCGTGGAACGGTTTGTCCGAAACCATCTCGTGGAATCCCAACTGACGGATCTCGACTGGGTGGAGACGCTCGACACAATGGAACAGGACGAACCGGGCTGGATCACCTATTACCACGTTCCGCAGCGCCTCTTGGGTGCGTTCGCGGGATACAGCGCGCCGAACGACTTTGCCTGCGACGTGCACTACGGTCGCGGGCACATCAACGATGTGCAGGCGTGCTGCATCGGATCGGGAACGCGCGGGTTGTACCTCGTCTGGCAAAACATCATCACGACGCGGGGGAGGGAGGTCAGCGTGAACATGCTCCTAAACCGGGGAGCCAAGTGGCTGGACGTCCTGAGCCACCTGCCGTACGAGGGAAAGGTGGAACTGAAAATTCACGAGAATCTGCCGAAGTTGTTCGTTCGCATTCCCGATTGGGCGGGGTATGCGAAGGTTGTTGCGACGCGCGTTCGGGGAGACGAGTCGTGGGAGGTGCACGGGAGTGACCCAAGCGTCTGGCAGAGACCGAGGTACTTCACCTTCACCGACGTGCGCGAAGGAGAAGAGATTACCATCACGTTTCCGGTAGAAGAGTCCACTTCCGTCGAGCGCGCCGTGGGGCAAGAGTTTACGGTGACGTGGCGCGGGGACGACGTGATGCACATCGCTCCCGAGGGGGTTCATCATCCCTTTTATAATTCACGCAGGGTGGCAGAGAAGGCGCCGCAAAAGCGAGCGTCGCTGACGCGGCCGAGCGAGGAGCTGAACTGGTAATAGCGCAAGGCTTGCCGTCGGTGGGCCGTTGTGGATCATCGAGGTCATCACAGTTTGTCAGAGGCCAGCGGAGGCCGTCAGTACACGGAGGTGGGCAAAAAATGAGCACGGTTGTCGCGATTTACACGGGAGCGGGCCTGGCGGAGCCGCTCAAAGCCGTATTTAACGAGTTGTTGCCCGAGTGCCGCTTGGTGAACATCATCGACGACGGGTTGATTCACGACATTAATCGGACGGGAAGCATCTCGTCCGCCGTGACGCGCCGCCTGACTCGCTATTACGAGAACGCCGTCGAGATGGGGGCGGACGTCATCCTGAACACGTGCTCGTCCGTCGGAGAAGTGGCCGATTTGGGCCGCAAGCTCGTCGACGTGCCCATCGTGAAAATCGACGAAGCGATGGTGGAGGAGGCCGTCCGACGATTCGACCGCATCGGCGTCATTGCCACGCTGCAGAGCACGCTGGAGCCGACGAAACGTTTGATATTGAGGAAGGCCGAGGAGGTGGGTAAACCCGTCGTCATCGTGGACGGTTTGGCGGACGGGGCGTATCAGGCACTCATTCGCGGTCAAGCCGACGTGCACGACGAGCGGATAGGGAACACGGCCCTGCAGTTGGCGAATGAGGTGGACGCCATCGTGCTCGCGCAAGGGTCCATGGCGAGGATGCAGGATGCCCTCGCGCAAAGGACAGGTCTGCCGGTGTTCAGCAGCCTGCGTGCGGGGGTGGAAGCGGTTCGTGCGGTGCTCAATCGGCAGGCCGGCATGCCATGATGAGTTCGAGCAAGGTTTACGCGACGTACCGGGTGCAGACTCCGATCTCGCTCGAACTGGCGGCCGAGATGATAGCGACCGAACAGTCGACCGGGACGTTCGTGCACGTGCCGGGAGAAACGGACGAACTGCGCGCGTTGCACCGAGCGACGGTGGAGCGAGTGGTGCAGACGGGCAGCGCGACGTCCCCGGCGCTTCCGGGGTCTCGTGGCGCGAAGAACGAGATCGTCACGGAGTACCAGGAGGGGGAGGTCACGGTCTCGTTTCCCTACCACAATATGGGGGCCTCGATTCCGAACCTCCTGGCCGCCGTGGCAGGAAATCTGTATGAATTGAGCCAACTCTCCGGCATTCGGCTGATGGACATCGAGGTACCCGAAGAGTTCTTCGATAGGTACAAGGGGCCGAAGTTCGGCATATCGGGGACACGCCAGCTCGCGGGGGTAGAGAGCGGCCCCATCATCGGCACCATCGTGAAGCCGAGCATCGGCCTTTCTCCCGACAATCTTCGCATGCTGGTCCGGGAACTGGCGGCATCCGGCATCGACTTCGTCAAGGACGACGAACTAAACGCCAACCCCCCGTACTTCCCGTTTGCAGAGAAGGTGCGCATCGTGATGGAGGAGATTCATCGTGCGGCGGATAAGACGGGCAAGCAGATGATGTACGCGTTCAACATTACGGGCGACATCGAGGAGATGTTGACGCACCACGATGAGGTCCTCAAGTCCGGCGGAACGTGCGTGATGGTGAGCATCCATAGCGTAGGTTGGGCAGCGCTCGCGTACTTGCGAGAGCGGTGTGAACTGCCGATTCACGGACATCGCAACCAGTGGGGTTGGATGACGAGGCATCCGCTCCTGGGGATGGAGTTTCGAGCGTACCAGAAGCTCTGCCGTTTGGCCGGAGTGGATCACCTGCACACAAACGGCATGGACAACAAGTTCTACGAGTCGAACGAATCGGTCGCAAAGTCGGTCCGGGATTGTCTTACTGCGTTTGGTCCGGGTTACGATGTGATGCCTGTGCTTTCGTCGGGTCAATGGGCCGCCTCGGCGGTCAAGTCGTACCAGACGCTCGGCACGGTCGACGTGATCCACCTGGCCGGGGGTGGCATCATGGCGCATCCGGACGGAGTCACGGCCGGGGTAGAAAGCATGCGCCAAGGATGGGAAGCGGCCCTCTCGGGCCAAGCCCTCGACGAATACGCGAAGACCCATCAGGAACTAAACCGCGCCATCGCCAAGTTTGGACGCGCATAGAATCTAGGTGAGAGACATGCAAGACCTGAAGCTGGTTTACTACGGGGACGACTTTACCGGATCCACGGATTGCCTCGAAGTGTTGGCCACGAATGGGCTGCGCACCGTTCTCTTTTTGCGGATCCCCGATGAAAAGCTCATCGAGGAACGATTTCCTGACGCCGAGTGCATTGGGATTGCCGGAACGAGTCGGGCGCAGGCCCGCGACGAGATGAGT
>JAJZAV010000141.1 GCA_021799255.1 Bacillota bacterium | reverse complement strand
TTCCGATCTGAGCGAGATGGTGGCTCGCCAACCAGGACAGACTGGCGTTTCCGTGGTCAGCACCCCTTCCTACGGCCAACAGAGGCAAGTGGCCGACGGACTGTTTGTATTCTCGACGGAGGCGAAGCCCGGTCCCATCAAGTCCATCGTGGTCAACGACGGGAATCCTGTCGACATGATGGTGGGAGCATCCACGGCGATGCCGTTCTATGCGCTGGACGCTAATGGCAATCCTCCGCAGGGAGCCAACGGAGTCACGTTTTCCGTTGTCCCCTCAACCCTTGCCAGCGTGCAGGAAAATCATATTACGGCACTTCGTTCGGGAAACGGTAAAGTCGTCGCAACGGCCAAGGATGGTGCCAAGTCCACGATTCCCATCGCGATTGTCGCAAAGCCAACGTCCGTTCGAATTCAACCCACCATCACGACCCTTGCCCCAGGGCAGTCGGTTCATTTGTACGCAACTGCACTCGCAAGAGACGGACGCCCCGTCATCTTGCCGAAGCAAGCCAAAATCTCGTGGTCGGTGAGCACGCCTAAGCTTGGCACCATCTCAGCGTCAGGCGTCTTACAGACGGCGAAGCAACCCGTGGTTAGTAAGATTCCTCCAAACATTGAGACGTCGGGAATCGTGAACGCAACGATTGCAGGCGTTACCGGACAGTCCTCGGTAAACGTGGGCGACTCGCGGACCACGTTGCTTCCGATGACGACAAGATCCAAGTGGATGCTCTCCACCAAGGCGGATGGAACGCTCACCCAGTCGACGTTCGCCCCCACCACAGCGGGTGCGGGTTCCCTTCGGGTGAACTACGACTATCCCGCAGGGAAAGGATCCCAACAGGTGGTCTTTTGGCCAAAATCCACCGTAACGCTTCCGCGCGCGCAAAATGGGGATAATCCTGCCAGCGTCGGCATGTGGGTTTACGGGAACAACAGCAGCGTCTCGCTGGCCATGTCGTTTACGACGCCAAACAACGGGACGTCGACGCTCTACCCCACCCTCACCAACTTTTCTGGTTGGCGGTACGTGACGGCTGCGTTACCCCCGCAAGTCGTGGCTGGATCCACCGTCAACTTCCTCGACTTTCTGGTGAGCAATCCGTTGACGTCCATGTCCGGAACGCTCTATGTAAGCAAGCTCCAGGTCTTGTATCCGCCGCAAAGCGTGCCCGCGGCTAACGCGGTGTCCAAGGCGCCGTGGTTTTACCCCGTAAAGTCACCCAAGCAATTTTCGGGAGTCGGACAGACCGTCATTCTTACGGGAGGTGCGACCGTCGCACCTGCCAAATCGGACCCCGGAGTCACGGCGCTAAATCGGTTGACGCAGAGCCTAAAGTCCAGTTTCCCGACCAAGAGTTCGCGCAAGGGACTTTGGGTGCAAACGTTGGGTAACATGGTCATGAATGCTTCCAAACAGGACTTCCTGAAGCTAAGGGCACTGTACAAACAGATGGGCATCCCCGTGAAGTCCGCTGTTGGGGCACGAGAAACAAGCGGATCGGCGGAAAATCAGGGATACTACGCCATGCTCGGGCCCACGCACTACGCCTACGAAAAAGGCAATACGAAGTTCATTGTGCTCGACGACTCTCAAGGAGGCATCCAGTCATCGGATCCTTACCAGAACCCCAAGGGAGCCCAGTTTCCGTGGCTCATCGCTCAGTTGCGAACCAGCCATTCGAAGACGGTGGTCATCGTGGCGAACGAGGCCCCTTACAGCCAAACCCCAGGGGACGACACGCCATTCATAGACGGGATAGACGCGCAGGTGGTGGAAACGCTGGCCAGCGAATATCAGACTTCCCACCCCGGATCCCACGTGGTCATCGTATCTCTCGGCACGAATGGGATGGCAGGGCGCATCCTATCGGAATCGGGTGAGGATATTGCAGCAACGGGGACACTGAACGCGTACGGTATTTCACCCGTCGCCGGGGTGGAAAACGTCTATGCTCCGCCGCTCATTTCTGCGTCGTCAACGGGCGGTCAATACTTGATCCTTCACATCACGACTCAAGGGCGGGTGGAGTGGTCAACGCAACCGTTGCTGTCGCCGCCCCCCGCCAAAACCAAGCGGAGTGCTCATTTCGCAAACGGGAAGTGAACGACGCCCGCGTTGCACCGCTCGCGGATCCACGACGCATCACGAATTAGCCCCCGGAGGGACGTCCCTCTGGGGGCTAATTCTGCGATGGGCTCCTTTAAAACATTCCCTTCACAACCGTAATGTGTTTGTACCAGTAAGATCCCGGTGACAACGGCAGAAATCCAACGCGACCCAAGCCCCCGCCTTCCTGAATCATGCGGCCATTCCCAGCGTAAATGCCGACGTGGGCGCCGTGCTCGAAGATAACGAGATCGCCAACACGCATGTCCCGCTTCGGAATAGGGATGCCTACTGAGTGGTACTGCGTCTGCGACGCCCCGCTGAACACGTAGCCAAGCGCGTGGTGGTATACGTAGGCCGTGAAATTGGAGCAATCGAATCCGTACTGCCCCCTATCCTCGTTGTGCCCCCAAATGTACGGTGTACCAATTTTGCTGTCGGCGACCCGCATCACCGCACGAGCCTTTTGTGCCCGACTGTCGTAGGTGTGCGCGAGCGGACGGATGGAGTGGTCGATGGAGACGCCCGGAGGCAATGTTGCCGCAAACGCCGGCAAAGACGGCGTAACCACGACTCCAAACAGCATCGCCATGGTAGCCAGCAACACGGCAACTGGTTTTTTTATCATTCGAAACGCGAAATTGCGCACAAAAATCTCTCCTTTTTCGCCGACGAGGTTAGCTGACGGGTTCGGACAAAGGTCTCCCGACCGCTGATGCGGTTTAACCCCACTGCTCGGTTCCCCCGTGTTCTTATGAACTTTGGCGTCTAGTTTTTGGTGCCCGGACATGATAACAGGGTTTGAACCGGAAAGTCATGCTCAAGATTCAACCAAGTCTCCCAAGGATGTCCGCACCGCGTCGGCAGGTAGGAAAGAATCATGAGACATACTAAAACACCCATCTTCGCGGTTACAAAGATGGGTGTCCGTTCTTTTACGCTTGTTTAATGTTTTCCTAAGGTCACAGCCTCAACTGTTCTTTCGAACGCGTTCCTGTTCATCCTTCTCTATGTTGGAGAAAATCTGCTCGAGACGCTGCAACTCGGCGGTTGCTTGGCGAAGAGAATCTCCCGACGTGTCGTCCTGCGGCGTAGCGTGTAACGGAAATAGCAGAAACCGGATAGCAGCGAGCGAGGTCCGAATCTCGTTAGCCACGACCCATGGCACCACCGAATCCGTATGCTGCTGACTTTGCAGAGCTTTCTCCATCTGCCGGCGCTGTTGCTCTCGGTGACGATACCCCAACCAAGCGACGCACCCGTATGCAAACACCTCCACCATGACGGTGGCGGCATCAATCGCGTGATGGATTCGCACATTTTGGAACACAAACCATGCGGCCAGCAGGCCCGATACACCGAGCGACGCCGTGAACCCGACAAAAAAGCTCACCGCACCCACCAGGGCGATAGCAGGGACATACGTGAATTCGGAAGTCAGGATTGCCCAAATCGCGATAATGCACACTGCGACGGCAAGAAGAAGCTCGGTGTGCTGGCTGATCCAAGCCACGAATTTTCTATCTAAGGTAACACTCTGATCTTGCACCGTTGAGGCTGCTTTGATCTGCTTCACTATAGTCACCTCAGTATACGTCTTCCGCATCATACACGGTCATTTCATCAGGCGAAAGACCCCAATGGACTAGTCCGAATGGATGAGTACCACTGACATTCGCGGGCGTTGCCGTCATGATGTATGATACAAAAGGCGGCCTGTCGTTGAAAGACTCATGTCGCCTACCACGCGATGGTTTAAAACGACTAGTAGCTTCGGGAAGGGAAGGAACTATCCATGCCGCACTCATCTTCAGAGTCCAGGCTTATCCGAGTCCTCATCGTTGACGATCACGCTCTGTTCCGCCAAGGTGTACGCGCCACCCTCAATCAGTCTGCTCAGATTGAGGTCGTCGGCGAAGCCGCCAACGGGATGGAGGCTATCGACTTGTATCGAGAACTCAAACCCGACGCGATTGTGATGGACATCAATATGCCGCAGATGAACGGGCTCGAAGCGACCCGGCGGATTAAGCAAGTCGCTCCCGAGGCGCGTATTCTTATGCTGACTGTATCCGACGCTGAGGACGCCCTCTTTGATGCCATTAAGGCAGGCGCATCCGGATACGTGTTGAAAACGGCGGCACCGGAGACCGTCGTCGATAGTATTCGCAGGGTCAGCGAAGGTGAACCCGTGATCCCTGGCAAGTTGGCCGTGAGAATCATTCACGAAATGTCAAAGCCAAAGGAACCAAAGCCCACTCCCCACGTAGATCAACTGACGGAGCGGGAGATTGAGGTCCTTCGCCAAATGAGCACAGGGGCCAGCAATCGAGACATCGCAACCGCGTTGTTTATCAGCGAGAACACGGTGCGCAACCATGTGCGCAGCATCCTGGAAAAGCTCCACGTGAACAACCGCGGCCAAGCCGCCGCGTTTGCCATGAGACAGGGATACACTTTAGAGGGAACGAATTCCGAGAACTGAGGGTGTCCCAGTTCTGTGATTACCGCTGACTCGACTGAAGGCTAATGCGCCCACCGTTTAATCGCCTGTACGTGTCGATTATAAAGATACCCACCTATCCACACGGACAGGATGGCTATTCCACCCACAACGATCCAGACGGTGTACTTTCGAGAAGCACCCAGAAAGACCAGGGCGGCCCCAAGGTAGTAGGGCACCCCTCCGGCGGCGGTTGTCCAAATGTACGTGAGCACTTTGACTTCTTTAGAGATTCCCGCCGTGTAGTTGACCACGATGAAGGGCAGAGGAACAATTCTTGCCAAGAGCAATCCAAACGCCCCGCGGTTCGCAATCCAGTGCGAAACCTGACCCAACCTTTCGTCGGAGATGAACCCCTTTAACAACCGTCTTCCATACTTGCGTGCCAGCCAAAACGTCGTGATCGCCGAAAGCATGGTCCCTACCCAACTGTACAGGATCCCATACCATGGGCCAAACACCTTTAGGATAACAATCATCAAAAACTCCGATGGTACTGGCACAAGGCTGATGACGGCCATCAGGACGATGGCCAAGAATACTCCCAAGAATCCCGTGGACCGAATGATGCGGGAGACCTCGTTTGACTGATCCCAGCGAAAAAACCAAATTACGAGAAAGGTGAACAACAGGAAAATCAGAGCCGTCACTCCGATGCCCACCCATTTCCTCGTGCTTCTGGAACTCCGACCTGATCCACCAACCGATTCGACATGACCGATTTCGTAAAGGCGGTTCGACGTTCGCAATGACGGTTTATCGCTGGACTGCATTGATTCACGCCTCTCACCATAGACATCCAATGTCACGGGAATATAGTTCCGCATTCCTCAATAATCATGTGAATTCAGCAAAGTGTCATGACTTCTTCAAAAATGAGCTTGTTATCCGAACTCACCATCCAACTAGACCATGTGGAGGCCTCGGGTTTGTGCTATCGTTAAGTTAAATCCTACAGAATCAGATCAGCCGTGATCTTACGGCTGGTGTTTGTGTGGCATGAACGAACGGAGGATTTGTCGTGGCATCAGAGGTGGTCACCCCAATGGGACGAGATGACATGGAGAGCATCACCGCAAACGATATCCTGCGCAGAGCCAACCGAATCGCTGCGGTGGGGCGTTTAGCGTCTGGCGTGGCTCACGAGATTCGAAATCCCTTGGTAGCCATCCAGTGGAACTTGAATCTGTTAGCTAGCAAACACCCGGAAGACGCGGAAACCTATCAGCTCATTTCCGCCGAGCTGATGCGAATCGACACTACCGTTTCACAGCTCTTGTCCCTGACGAAACCACAGGTACTTAAGTTTGAACCGATTGACTTACAGAACTTGCTCGATTCCATTATTCGTTTGATGAACGCACAGGCCTATCAAGTGAACGTCGATATCCAGCTCGTCGGTCAGTCTCCTCAATCCGTCGAAGGCGATGAGAAGTTGCTTACGCAGGTATTCGTGAATCTAATTTTGAACGCGCTTGAAGCCATGCAAAACGGAGGAACGTTGACGATTGCGCTTGAGCCGGAGGGAAAGGAACACGTTGCGGTGCGGTTTTCCGACACCGGAGTGGGGATGACAGAGGAGCAGCTTTCGCGCCTTGGGGAACCTTTTTTCACAACGAAATCCGAAGGTACAGGCCTCGGACTCATGATCTGCCGGCAGATTGTAGAAGAGCATCACGGCACCATGGAGATAAAGAGTCAAGTCGGCGAAGGGACGACGGTATCCATCAAACTGCGTACGTCGTCGTAAAAACCCCACAAGACAGACCATTACACCATTTGTCCAAGAATAAATCGCGCGGCGCGCCCTTCGGGCGTGCCGCGCGATGTTCTACATACCTCTTGCGCACAAGAGAGGCGAACCACTCGTCTTCGCCTCCGATATCATCAACTCACCAGTTGCGCGTGATACCCAAAGCTCATGATCCAGATGGACATGAGTGCGAACGCGAAGGCGAATAGCAGGGCCAGGCCGAGCCCGATGGCGTGGTACGGAGGTCCATCGCTCTCGTTGATGTGCATGAAGAAGAAAAGTTGAACCAAAATCTGAAACGCCGCTAGAATCATCAGGATTATGATGAGCGGCTTGAAGCTCATCGCGTGTCCCAAGGCCAACACGAACGCGATGGCCGTGAGCACGAGAGACAAGATATACCCGATGATGTACTGCTTCGCGGAATGCTTGACGTGTACAGCCTCTCCAGTGTGGTTTGTCTGCGTGGTCATGGCAACGTCACCCCCGACAGGTACACTACGGTAAAGATCAGGACCCACACGACGTCCAAGAAGTGCCAATAAAGGTTCACGATGAAGATCTTGCGGGCCGTAACCGCGTTGATCCCTCGTTTATACACCTGATACGCGGTCGCGCTCAGCCACAAAATCCCCATCGAAACGTGACAACCATGAGTTGCTACGAGCGTGTAGAATGCGGACAGAAAACCGCTGCGCTGCGCGGTGGCCCCCATGTGGATGTCGGCGAGGAACTCCTTCAGTTCCAATCCGACGAATCCGAGGCCTAAGAGGATGGTCACGATGAGCCACCCAACCACTTGGTTCTTCTTTCCGTTGCGGCTCGCGAGCGTTGCCAAGCCACCCGTAAAGCTGCTCGTCAAAAGGAGGAACGTCTCTTCCGTGAACCCCGGAACGTCGAAAATCTGTTGGGGTGTCGGACCTCCATCGGTGTGATTTCGCAGCACTAGATAGGTTGCAAACAGACACGCGAACAAAATCATGTCCGTGGATACGAATAACCAGAACCCGAACATCTTGATCTTCTGATGTTCTTCATGGTGAGCCTCTATGTCACCATGACCATGTATGTGCTCTTGCGCCACGGACATCGTTATAACCTCCCCAGACCGACTTCAACGTGCTTAATTTCGTCCACAGGAATTACGTACTCGTCGTCGTACTCAAATGCCCTATGAGCCAGGATTCCGAAGACTACCAAGATTCCAACGAGGGCGATGATAAACCAGTGGAATACCATGCCGAATCCAAAGACGAAGAACGCAACCCCGAACATGAACGGCCTTCCAGAGCTCTTCGGCATGAGAATCGGCTCAATCTCGTCTTCTTTTACCTTCCATTCGTCAGTACGGTTTTGTTTTTTCATTTCCCACCACGCGTCGCGACTCTCGACGGTCGGAATCACCGCGAAGTTATAGTGGGGAGCGGGAGACGGAAGCGACCATTCCAACGTCCGGCCATCCCACGGGTCGCCTGTCAGGTCACGCTCGCCGTAGCGAATGCTGTAGGCAATCTGCAACACGATGAACAGGAAGCCAATGCCCATCAGATACGCACCGATGGTGGAAATCAGGTTTAGCGTGTTCCACCCCATGTTCGCTGGGTAGGTGAACATGCGTCGCTGCATGCCCATCAGACCGAGCGCGTACTGCGGCATGAAGCAGATGTAGAACCCGATGTTGAAGAACCAGAAGGCCCATCGACCCAATCGTTCATCCAGCTTGAACCCAAACATCTTCGGCCACCAGTAGTACATGCCTGCAATCAAGCCGAAAACGGTGCCACCGATTAGAACTTGGTGAAAGTGAGCAATCAAGAAGTAACTGTTGTGATATTGATAGTCTGCCGGAGCGACGGCGAGCATAACTCCGGTGGCGCCGCCGATGGCGAACGTCGGGACGAACGCGATGGTCCAGAGCATCGGTAACGCGAGTCTTATTCGTCCTCGATACATGGTGAACAGCCAGTTGAACACCTTCACGCCCGTCGGAATCGCGATAAGCATGGTAGCGAAGGCGAAGAACGCATTCACGTTAGCTCCGGTGCCCATCGTGAAGAAGTGGTGGCCCCAAACGAAGAAGCTGATAATCACGATGAGCATGAGAGAGACAACCATGGACGTGTAGCCGAAAATCCGCTTCTTGGCGAACGTCGCCACGACTTCGGAGAAGACTCCAAAGGAGGGCAAGATGACGATGTAAACCTCCGGATGACCCCAGATCCAGAAGAGGTTGATGAACATCATCGGATCGCCGCCGTGGGCGATGGTGAAGAAGTGCGTGCCAATGGTTCTATCCAGCAGAAGCAATGCGAGCGCAACGGTCAGTGCGGGGAAAGCGAAGATGATGATGATGGATGCCGATAGCGTTGCCCAAGTGAACAGCGGCATGCGCATCAACGTCATACCCGGAGCGCGCATCTTTAAGATGGTCACGATGAAGTTGATCCCAGTAGCGATACTTCCTATACCTGTAATCTGCAGAGCCAACAGATAATAGTTCTCGCCGACGCCGGGATCGAACCCAAGTTCCGAAAGAGGCGGATAACTGACCCACCCTGCATCGGGGGAACCCCCAAAAACGAACGAAATGTTGAAGAGCATGGCAGCAAAGAAGAACAACCACAACGAGATAGCATTTAAGTAAGGATACGCAACGTCGCGCGCGCCAATCTGAAGCGGTACGGCGATGTTGAACAGAGCAAAGATGAACGGCATGGCCATGAACAGAATCATGATGGTTCCATGCGTAGTGAAGATCTGGTCGTAGTGTTCGGCAGTCAAGAGCTTCATGCCGGGCTGTATCAGCTGAGTGCGCAGCAGTTCGGCATCCGTTCCTCCTCGGAACATCATGAGCAGCGCTGCGATGAGATACATGATGCCAATCTTTTTGTGGTCCACAGTTGTGAGCCACTCGGTCCACAGCCACTTCCACTTCTTGAAGTACGTCAGAGCCGCGAGGATGCCGATGCTCGTAAGTAAGATTAGGACGTCCGACGTCCAAATCATCGGTCCTTCATTCCACATCAGATATGTCTTGGTGAAGTGATGGATAAACGCCATCATGACTTGGTCGTCACTCCTTTCTTCGAACTGCCGCTCGTTTTCGGCAACATTTCAGCGGAACCCGAGGACACGTTATTCACGGTTCCAGGGCTGGACATCTTCATTGAGCCTGAGCCGAGCATTCCACTCATGTAACGCCCACCGTCCGCCCAAATCGTGTTGTTGAACAGGTTTTTGGGGAACGACGAGTAATAGGCCACGTTGGTAATTCCGGGTTTCTTCAACTTATCCCATCCACCCATCGTCAGAGCGGGAGACGTTGATTTCACCTTTTTGACCCAACTATCGAATTGTGACAGCGACTCGGCCTTGACGGTAAAGTTCATGAACGCGAATCCTCGGCCCGTGAAGTTTGCTCCGTGACCGTAGTAGTTTCCAGGATTATCCGCCTGCAGCCAAAGCCGCATGGCCATTCCCGGCATGGTGAACTCCTGCCCGCCTAATTGAGGGACCCAAAACGAGTTCATCGGCGCATCAGACGTCAGTTGGAACTGGATGGGGACGCCTGTCGGAATGACCGCCTTGTTCACGGTCGCTACACCTTGGCCCGGATACTGAAACAACCACTTCCAGTCCAGCGAAATCACCTGTACCGTAATGG
>JAJZAV010000003.1 GCA_021799255.1 Bacillota bacterium | reverse complement strand
GAAGGTGAACCGACGAATGTGCGAGTGCAGGCTGAATGGACTTCCCGCGTAACGGCAGAGTCGGTACAAATTGAATTCGTAGATGGAGGAGTTGGTATTCCAGAGGATAGGATTCCTCGGCTCGGCGAACCGTTCTTTACTACGAAAGAACAAGGCACCGGGCTTGGTCTCATGGTGAGCCATAAAATCGTGGTAGCGCACGGCGGCAGGATGGACATTACGAGCCAAGTCGGCGTCGGAACAACGGTGAGAGTCACACTGCCCGCCAGCCATAGCGGATTGGAAGCCGAGAGAGACGCGTTGATGGAAGTAGAGGTTTAGTGAAAAGAGGAGGGATCCCCATAAATCCCCCGTGTCATTTCCCGGCATAGCCTCTGCTTCCAGCGAAGCAGATATGAAGGCCTGCGCGAAGACGCATGCTGAAGCGAAGGGAGTCTTTTCTATGCTCGTGTGCGACGGTCACGAGGTCCGGCAGGAGTCCGTGCGAGAAGCCGCACAAAATGAAACCGTGTTTGTTGACCTGTACCATCCGGAACCATCCGATGTCCGACAGGTCGTGGGAGACATCTTCAACTGTCACCCCCTGGTCGTTGAGGACTGCCTGCGCTTTGGCACCGGAACTCAAATCGATAGGTACTCGGACCACGTCTACTGCCCGTTTCTTTCTCAAGGATGACTGGAGCCTGATAGAGGTGTCTATGGTGATGGGCCATAACTTTGTCATCGCCGTGGTGCCCGAACCCATGCCCTTTCTCGAAGACCTTCATCACCAATTCAAGGAAACCCCGCTCATGATGCAGTCTCACGGACGCATCCTGTACGAGTTTTTGGATTTCTCGGTTCACCACTACCTCGACTTCATCGATTTTCTGGAAGACAAAATCGACGTGATGGAGTCGTTGATGCACTCGACGTTCCCGTATACCACTGAGGCGGACAACGCTTATTTCATGGATTTATTCGATCACATTAATCGCATCTCGACGCCCTCGACAGCTTTCGGGACGCCCTCGGCGGCCTGTTAGACCTACAAATGGCGCTGAAAAGCGATGGGATGAACTCAATTATGAAGACCCTCACCATCGTTAGTACCTTCTTCATGCCTCTCTCATTCATCGTCGGCTGGTATGGGGTGAACGTCGCCGTCCCCGCCTATCACTGGCGATACGGATACCCGTTGGTGTGGATTCTGTCCATCCTCTCGGTCGCAGGGTTTTGGTGGTACTTCAAGAAGAAGAAGTGGTTTTAGCAGTCGTGGCACGAGCGATTGGAGGGTTCGCGGTTGTCATAAGGGAACCACCGTCTCACTGCCGCACCGCACATACCACCGTCGCACCATGCCGCCGCGTTTGATGACATCCGGGCACCGCTTCGGGTATAATGCCCACATTGAGAAACACGGGTGATGGATCTCACCGATAACCACCTAAGAGGTTGATGGCTCCTGTGAGAGACGTATCTAGTCATTGTCACAGGAGTTTTATTGTTTTTCTAGCGATGGCACATCGCACCCACCCCATGCCACACGCCACGTGCCACGTGGCGGACAGAAGGAAGGAATCAGAATGAAATACGTTGCGCTTCTCATTGGGGGGGCCATCGGCGGCTTTCTCCGATATTTACTAGCGCATATCATCCCAGCCGATGGAGCGTTCCCAAACGCTACGTTGCTGATCAATTTAAGCGGATCTTTCGTCCTCGGAGTGTTCTATGGGATTGCTGCCTTCCGCGACATTCCTGACTGGCTTCGTGTAGGCTTTGGGGTCGGCCTTATTGGGGCCTACACGACGTTCTCGACATTCTGCCTCAACACCGACACGTTATTTCGGCATAGTCCGTTGGCGAGCTATTTATACATAGCAGCGAGTATGATTGGGGGACCCGTCCTCGCGTACGTGGGGGATCTCCTTGTGTCCACCGTCAGCGGCCGGATTTGGAATACGAACGAAGAACTGGGACAATGACGCTTGCTGCCTCAATTTGACACGGCGTCATTTCCACGGCCGTGCCCCTCTGCGTCATTTCCACGTCGCAAAGAGCAGTAAAAGGACGAGCGTGAGGACCATGGCGGACAAATACCCCCACAGCAACCCGTGTTGGATGTGCCGAACCCCGTCCAGGCGCTTGCGCACCCTCTTGACCCAGCTGCGGTAAATTGCGCTGTACAGCCATTTGGTTGCTCGCACGTTTACAGACACCTCCGTGGGCACATCGGGCGCCCCTTCCATCACCGCGGTGCTGACGCGAAAGCGGAGCAATGAACGGAAAAACATTCGGTAAACATTCGAGTATCCAGGTGCATTGTACTGGGTCTCCGAAACATCCAGGGAGCGCCCGCCCACCCACGAGGGGACGGTTCGAGACCCGAAACGGCTGCGCCGAAGTCCCTTGCTCAGTCCGAAGGCGAGAACTGAGAACAGGAGAAACCACCCCATGAGGTATGTCGGAGCGATGCTGCTCACTCCTGCGGCGGGTTGAACGATGAAACTGCGCACGGGCGCAAAAGAAAACAGGTCCCCTCCCAGGGCGACCGTCGACGAAAATGCCGCGGGACGGCCAAACACATCCGGGTTGGTTTGTGAAATTGCATTTGTCGATGGCACTATCTCCGCAACGACCTTGCCAATCCAGTTGAAGACGGCGGTCGGCACAAATCCGTACAGCGCGGACACACTTCCCAGGCCTATGATGGCGAGGTTTGTGAGCTTGCCGCTCGTATTCTGGCGCACCCGCAATGTCACCGCTGCCCTGCGGGGCTTCCCCGTGAATAGAAACACGAACAATCGAAGGAAGGCGGTGAAAGCTAGCGCAGATCCGATGGCCGTCAGAGCGCCCGCGCCAATCACGACCATCTGCTCAACGGGCGTCAGGGTGCGGTAGACCTGCAGCATGGACTGAAGGGTCAACCATTCGGCCGTAAATCCACTGAACGGGGCAACCGCGGCCAAGGTTAAGGAACCCACCAACAGCGTGATCGCGGCCACGGGCATGTCTCGGTACAACCCTCCCAAAGCGGAGAGATCCGCCTTCTTTGTGCGGCGTTCAACCTCACCCGTTGCCAAGAAGCAAAGCGCCTTGGCCAGTGCGTGGGAGATCATTTGCGCCAACATGGCCATGAGCGCCACCGAGGCAAAAGCTGCCGCCCCAGTGGCACGAAAGGCGATGGATAGGCCTATGCCGATGATCATAAACCCAACGTTCTCGATGCTGCTGTAAGCGAGCAACCGGCCAAGCCGTCGCTCCATCACCGCGTACAGCGACCCCAAAAACACGGCCAACGCCCCCACACACACCAGCGCAACGCCCCAGGGTGAAGGAAGTGCGCCGACCCATTCGAGGGTCCGGAGGATACCGAATATCCCTAGGTTGAGAAGCCCACCCGCGAGAATGGCACTCATGTGAGCTGGCGCCGCGTCGTACGCTCCGGGCATCCACATCTGCATCGGCAAAATGCCGCTTTTCACCCCGAAGCCGACGAGGCCCAGCACTAGCACGACACAGCGCAACGATTCGGGATGATGGACGAGCGAGGCGTGGAGCTGTGCAAACGTGAATCCTCCGCTCACCGGTGCCGCCATGACGACGGCAATCACGAGTGCCAGAAAGCCAATCTCACTCGCCACGAGCGTCGTGAACGCGGCCCGCCTCACGCGTATCAACCCGTGATTGATTGCCACAAAGGCGTAGGCACAAAGGCTCATGCCTTCCCACGCCACTAAGAGTGCAACGGCGTCTTGCGAAGTGAGCAAGAAACTGGTGAACATGAACTGCAGCGCCACGGCACTTGCGCTCATCCATCCGGTGCCGAGCGCTCGGTTCCGACTCAATCCAATCGCATAAATGCTAGACGCGAGGCCGATAAGTCCGAGCAGAGCAAACAAGAGCGACGTCAAAGGATCCATCCGAAACAGCCAAGTTCCGAAGAACGGGACGCTGGGGAACTTGGCGACAACGAGGCGGGAGGAATCTGAAAGTGCCCATATTCCCAGCGCCGTTTGAAGAAGAGATCCGATGGCGAGAGCCGCCCAGCGAAGGGGCCGAAGGGCCCGTTCTCGGCGGAACCACGGAAACAAAGCGAGCGGGATCAAGAACCAGGCAACCGAGATCCAATAAAAGTCACGCATCTCGCGTCACTCCTTCGCGCCCATTTACGGCCGCAAGGATACCGTTTATCAACGCGTACGGAGTCGGAGGGCACCCTGGGATGAACGCGTCGACTGGAATTACGGATTCCACGGGGCCGGCGAATTGCCGGCTGTTGGCAAACACCCCTCCGTGGATGGCGCATACCCCCGCGGCAACGACCAATCGGGGCTTGGGCATCGCCTCGTACGTTTCCATAAGGATGGGTTTCATGGTGGGCGTCATCGCCCCCGTCACAAGCAACACATCCGCCTGCCGAGGCGAAGCCGTAAAGAACAGGCCAAGGCGGTGAAAGTTG
This sequence comes from Bacillota bacterium, assembly GCA_021799255.1. Classification (GTDB taxonomy): domain Bacteria; phylum Bacillota; class Bacilli; order Alicyclobacillales; family Alicyclobacillaceae; genus JAJZAV01. The sequence goes on along the minus strand of JAJZAV010000003.1, from coordinate 39,393 downwards.
TAGTACGGGTTGGACAACGCCAAAACCTCAGATTCACATGCATTGCAGGAGCCCACGTCGATGTGCCGCACATGGAGGGACTTTCCGAAGATTCTACGTAACCGGGAAGCCGCCTGCTTCTCGGCGTCCAACTCGTTCCAGTCACTTTTGTTGTCCATCGCGAAAGTCCCCTCCTTGTAGCCGAACGCTGTCCACGAGTGCAAGCCTATCCAGGGCAAAGAGATCCACGTCTGCTCCCCACTCCGTCACCCTCTGCACGTTCGGCACCACGCAGCGATTGCAGCCGATGCACGCGCCCTCATCAAGAGAGATTCCCCATCCCGACTCGTCGCTCCATACGAACAGCGCCGAGGTTGGACACCGCATCGCCCATGCTTTCACATCTTGGAGGGTTGGCGTCGGCTTGCGCGCTGCCGTTGCGTCGAGGCGCGGCACCGTATGCCAGGATGAGTGCTCCCTCAGCAGAACCTCCCTATTCTTTGGATAGCTCGTCGTCACGCGACCACTTGTGAGCCCGAATCGCAGCCAGCTAGCGAACATGTCCTTCCCTCCTTACCTATCCACGCCTGCGCAGGACAATCCAAAGCTCGCCTCAATGGGCGGGAAATCCTGTTGGATGTTGCCGTTCGCAACCGCAAGGCCCAACACAGGCCAGTTCCACGCCGACGCGGCCCGGATTCCCCAAAAGGCCAGCCGTCCATCCGGATCCAATTGAACCACGTGGCACACGCGACCTCGCGGAGATTCAGAAAGACCGATGCCGGTGCGTTCAAGCGAGAAACCGTCGTTCTTGGAGTCATCTTGAGTTCCTGCCAAACTGCCCGCCTCCATGAAGTCCCCGTTCGCGAGCAGTTGGAGACCCTTGGTAAGAACCCTCTGCGATATTTCCCATTCCCCCGCGCGTACGACAAATCGGGCCCACCCGTCACCGGTGCCCGCTTCGTCGACAACCACACGATACGCCTGCTGTTCGTACCGATCCCGCAAATAATCCTCCCGCACGTCGACGGGCTGCCCACAAGCGCGAGCAACGGGTCCTACCGTCCCGTAGGCGCGTGCCCATTCTTGCTTCACGATGCCCGCCCCCACGAATCGGTCCACAAACGTCGGCGTTCTTCGCAACAGGTCCAGGCACTGTGTAAACCTTCCATTAATGTCTCGCAGCCTCCGTATGACGGTGGACACGACTTGCGCCCATTCGACGTCCGACCCCTTGTATGGAAGCACTGCGTTGCGCAGATACCGAGACCCGCAGAGATCGCCGTTCACGCGCAGGCACTCCTCCTTAACGCGGGAGAGTTGCGCCTGCGCTACGGTCATTCCGGCGGCGCTCGCCATCTGGGCCATGTCGTGCGCATGATTGTAGAGACGTTCCAATTCCCCAAACACGATGCGTTCCTGCTCCACCTTGGGGTGAACGACATGTCCTAAGGCATGCTCTATGGCGCGAGCGTAGGCCGTCGCGTGGGCAATCGTGGAAGTCCCAGCAACGCGCTCCGCCAGGAATCGCCCGTCCGGATATAGGAGTCCAACCGCGAGTCGTTCGATGTCCCGGTGCTTGTAAAAGAGTTCAGGCTGCATGTGCACGATTTGCTCGCCCTGCGTGTCAAATCGCATGAACATCGATTCGACGACATCGGATCGCACAGGGCCTAGAGGCAATTGAAAAACCTCGTCTCCATGCACCACAATCCGCTCTTCTTGATTCTCGGGATGCAGAATGGCCCGCAGGTCCGGATGGCCCACCGGGAGTACCTTCGTCAACTCCCACATTTCGCGTTCTAACCACAAAGCCGCGGGCCAACGCGCGGAGAGCGAGGGGTACGCTGTTTGGCCGAACGTTGGGGCCGCGTGGTGCCACTCAATCAGCGCGTGTTTCGGGCGACCAATCACGGCCAGGAGTCTAGACCATCCACCCGTTTTGGGGATCCACCCGAAGTAAAGTAATTGCGCCGATTCTTCTGATGCGAAATGAACCACGGCGTGCACGAGATCACCGATGCGATGGTGTTGCCGTTCGACGTGTTTTAGATTCGAACCTTGCGCGGTCAGTACTTTCAATGGAGACCCCCCATTCCATCAGATTCGCACAAATCGGGAAAGAACCAACAGGTAAGGTAAAACGGTGCCAAGCGCCAATGACACCCCAGTGTGACTGAACATCGGCACCCACGTCGTCCACCTCGGGCGATAGTTGCTGCCGTCCGTAGCGAGCGGATGGGAAGGCGTGCCAAGGCTGATCCTCATGGCGTACGTGAGAAAATTGGCAAACAGGATAACGAGCATCAGGGTGATGAGGGCCGCGAGCCACGGAGAAGCTTCGTGCACCAACGCGAAGATGATGGTGAACTCGCTGATGAAGAGCCCGAAGGGCGGTGCACCCGCAATGGCGAGCATTCCGAACAAGAGCGTGACTCCGAGCCAGGGGATCCGGCGGATCATGCCCCGCATTTGGGCCATCTCCGTGGTTCCGGATGCCAGCAGAAGCTCGCCCGACTGGTAGAAAAGCATCGACTTGACCACCGAGTGGTTCACCATTTGCAAGTAGGCTCCGAGAGCGCCGATGGGGCCAAGTGAGAACCCTACGGCAATGAGGCCCAGGTTCTCGGAACTCGAATACGCCAACAACCGTTTCACATCGCGCTGCACGGTCGTCATCAACGTGCTCACGATGACTGTGAGAAACCCGAACACCGCAAGCGCGTGGTTGGCAAATGCTCCTTCGTGACCCGCTTGCAAAATGTGCAATACGCGCACGATGGCATACATCGCGGTATTGAGTTTGATGGCGCTCAGCATGGCGCTAACTGGCGAGGGTGCCTGGCTGTGTGCGTCAGGCAACCACGAGTTAAAAGGCACGAGCCCCGCCTTGGTGCCATATCCGACGAGAACGAGCACGAAGGCGATGGACGACAATTTCGGTGAAATGGTGGACGCGACGTGCGTGAGACCCGTCCACGTCAAATCGTGAAGGGCCGCGGGTTCGCCGAGCAAGAGAACGACGGTTCCAAACAGGGCGGCCAGCCCTCCGACTTCCATGATGATGATGTATTTCCATGAGGCCTCCGCCGTCTTCCTTGTATGGTGGAAGTCCACCAGAAACACCGAGGCGAGTGCGGTGGCGTCCACCATCACCCACGTGAGGACGACGTTTTCCACGAGTGGAGCGGCCAACATGGTCAGGTAGAATGCCAAAAACAGACTGAAATATCTGCGTTCGGAAGCAGGTTGCGTTCCAGGCACGGACGGGTGGTCCCTCGGCACGTAGCCTGCGGAATACAGAGCGGCCGTGAAACCGACCACGAGGGTAATGCCCGTGACCACCAGCGAGAGCGTGTCGAGATGGGGGAACACGCCTCTGAAAGGGACAGAACTCTTGGGCAAGAACCCGTCAAATGCGGCAACGACGAGGTTCAGCCCTGTCGTCACAACCGGCACCCACCGACGGATGGACGCAGAACTCAGCCAAGTGACCAAGATTCCAACGAGAGGAATGCAAAGCAAAATATAAGTCCACATGCACCAATCACCCCTTCAGGTCGTTGAAATGATGGGCGTGCTGAGAACCGTACGCGAAGAGTCGAAGCACCATCAGGGTGAGACAAAGCGCCGCCACCGTGACGTCGACAAAGATGGCGTAGTCCGCGACCGCGGTGAAGCGGCGCAAGGTGAGGACGACAGCGAGATCGATCCCGTTATCCGCAGCCAAGATTCCCATGACCTGCTTGGGAGCATGATGCGCGATGGTCACGGTCGCCAAACCGACGAGGAGAACCGCGATGGTCATTCCGAAATCCAGTCCGAGCGTTCCCGGTTGCGCGCTCTGTCCGACTGCAATGCCGACGACGGCAAGGATGATATGCAACGCTAAGGCGTACGCCGGGGAAAAGACCTCGCGGGTTTGTCGGGCTGTATAAAGTTCGCCTCGAAGAAAACGACGTAATAGCCATGGGATGAGGCCAAGGCGAAGCACGACAAGCCCGAATAGAACCACATATTCCATCGAGTCCCTGGTTTGGAACGCGGTGAGTCCGTACAAAAGGGCTACCAACGCCGTTTGAAGGACATAGCCATTCACCGCAATTCGGGTTTCTCGCGACATGGCAATCCAGATGCCAAGCAACAAAACGAGAACATAGACGGTAGGCGATTCAGCCCACATGGACAGTTCCTCCCTCTTCGACGAATTCGAACGTGGCAAGGCGTTAGCCGAAAGCCTTCACCAAGCGTGCAAAATTCCCAAGAGAACGGCCAATCCGGCCGCCATGCCCGCCGAAGCCATAAACTCTGCTATCCGCAGCAGGCGCAGTTTTCCGAAGGACGACTCCACCCAAACGATGGCGGCGTCTAGCAGTACAAACTTCACGAACACCGCCACGATGGCCAGGGCTACCCAAATGAGGCCCGGGCTGTGGGACAAGCCGTAGGGGGAAACGATAACGTTCAAAAAGATGGTCCCGAGGGCGACGTACTTCATCCACCCGCCCCACTCGAGTAGAGCTAAATCGGGTCCGGAATAGTCGTACACACGATTGTGATCAATCATAGAAAATTCGTGGTGAGACGAAGGATTATCTACCGGGATGCGTCCCGTCTCGGCCAATAGAATGGCGAAGAACGAGGCAATCAAAAGCAGGTGAATAGGGGACCATCGAAGGCCCCAGAGGGTTTGATTGACGATGTACGGAATCGTGGTGTGCGCCACGAAGCTCACGCAAAACAGGACAAGAATGAGTACTGGTTCGACGGACATGGAGACAAATCGAACGCGGCTGCTGCCGATGGCGCCGTACGGGCTAGCTCCTGCCATGGCCCCTGCGAGCAATACGTACGTTCCGAGTCCAAGGATGAATCCGCCCGCCATCATGTCTCCAGCAAACGCCATAAACAGGGGAAACGTCGTGAGCACCGGGATGAGCAGCGTGACGATGAGCGGTGCTGAAAAATACAGGTAAGGAGCAAGGCGATACACGGGCCCAGAACCCTCGGGAATCAGCCGCTCTTTCTGGAACAGCTTGCGAAGATCCCGGTAGGGCTGAAAAATGCTTGGCCCTGCCTTGCCTTGAACGAACTCCTTCATCCGAGCGAGGACGCCTGCAATGAGGGGGGAGACCACAAGAACAAAGCCCAGTTGAAGCAATTGTAGAGAGAACAATCTTGCTTCACTCATCGGTTTCCGCCTCCTTACGAAGAAGCAAAAAAGCTCCTACCGATTCTTGGACCGAATCGGTAGGAGCCATCAGCCTTGGGAAAAAAGGCAGTTGTCGGCGAGCTCCATCGCCTGTTGGGGACTCTCGCATAAAAACAAAACTCCCACCAGTCATCACTGGTAGGAGTCATCAGCTCGAAAGCAGTTCCGGCGAACTCCATCGCCCATTTCAGTTACCCTCATCGTAAAGAAGTCATCGCCCATTGTCAACTCGAATTTTCTTGATTGAATAAAGAGATAATGGCTCCTGCGATCTTGGAGAATCGCAGGAGCCATTATCCTAACGGACATTCAGGTGAGCTCCATCACCCACTCGTTTGTTTATCGACATTGTATTTTTGCAGTTCCGAAACTGACTCGGTACTTGCCTAAGCGGGCAGCCCGGGTACGCCCCACTCTGCGACGTTGTGCCCGCTAACCGATTGGAGAGCGTTCGTCGGTAGCGGTGATCCTTCGGGACGTCGGGCCGGGGCTGGTGTATGCGATAGAGACCGTCGTGGAAGAGTAGTGTACGGAGTTAAACATGAACCGTGAAGGGAACATGGCATGCAGGAACCGACGACTTTCGAGGTGATCTACCAGTCATTTATCGCATTCATCGCCCTATTCATTTTGGCGCGCATTTTAGGAAAACGACAAATCGCCCAACTAACCTTCTTCGACTACATCGTGGGGCTCACGATTGGAAACATCGCTGCGGCATGGTCCTTAGATGAAATCAAGAATCTGCACGCCGTTTTATCATTAGCGATATGGTCTCTATTGTCGGTGGTGCTCGCTCTCCTCCAGAAGAAGTCTTATAAAGCGCGCACGTTATTGGATGGGCGTGCGGTCATTCTCATGGAAAATGGGCAGATATTGGAGAAAAACCTATCACGGGTTCACATGTCCACGGAGGAACTTCTGATGCTGCTCCGCCAAAAGGATGTCTTTAAAATCTCCGATGCGGAGTACGCTGTTTTTGAGAACAATGGAAAACTTAGCGTTCTCAAGAAAACAGAATTACAACCCCTCACCCCTAAAGACGTTCAGTTGCCGGTCTTGTCCGAGCATGAGCCTCGCATTCTGATCATTGACGGCAATGTGATGGAGAAATCGTTGCAGTATCTCGGCTATTCTCGCGAATGGTTGTTGGGTGAGGTATTAAAACAGGGGGCGAAGAGCACCGATGATGTGTTTCTCGCTCAAGTGGACTCCAATGGGAATCTATATGTGGATTTGTACTACGACTCTCTTAAGGCGCCAGAGACGAAAAAACGCGCTCTGCTAGCGGCTAGCCTGAAGAAGTTGCAAGCGGACATGGAACTCTTCGCACTGCAGACAGACAACCCCGACGCCAAGACGTCCTACGGTGAAATGGCCAAGGATCTGCAAAATCTTATGAATCGTGTTCTACCCTACTTGAGAGAGTAGGAGATCCCAAAACGGGAGCCCATCTAGCCAGACCAACGAACTATGAGTCCGCCTGGCAGTGGGCCCCATTCAAACAACTGGTTACTTCCAACCCATCCTATCGCAGAGCGCCGTAATGTGTGCCACGTGGTGTTTAGCGTGCCAGGCGTAGATGCAAAGAAGCGTCCACAGTTTTCTATCGTCTCTATCCGGGACCTTTAGCACGCGTTCAAAATCCGACGCGGACATACCCCGCAACAAAGTGGCCCAGCGCGTCTGGATTCCTTCAAACATTTCGAGAGAGGGTCCAATATCGGCGGAGGTGTAGTCAGGGAGGTTTGCTGAGGCATCAACGTTAACCCCGCGAATGATTGGTCCGTTCTCTATCAACGCCGACCTGAAATTGAGATATGTATTCGCATGCGTGTCGGCAAGATGATGTACGAGCTGTCTCACCGTCCAGCCCTCTGGTCGATAGGGAGTGTTGAGTTGATCTTCGCTTAGGTTCTCCACGGCTTTCCGTAAAAGGCCGGGAGCCTCGCTCACGTCTCGAATCCACTCCTCGATGTGAGATGCGTCAACCGTTTCCGGCAACGAAACACGTCCAATGGGATACCTAAGATCCATATACATCATCCTCCACGTCACTTATTCTGCGCTGTTGCGCCCTCAGATTCAAGTGGATCGTCTGTCCGTCGCCCGGCCCGGTCCGGGGCATGGCTTGCGTGCGTGTAGGGCCATATTCCGTAGCCTTCTATCCCAAGAACAACTATCCCAAGAACAACTTGATGGCTTCCTGGAACTTATCCGGCTCCTCAAGAAATGGGTAGTGGTTGCTTTCGTCAAAGATGACAAGACGCGAATCAGGAATCAGTGCGTGAATGTCTTGCGAACACCAAAGCGGACACTGCACGTCGTGACGACCACACAGGATGAGAGTGCGAAGGCGCAGTCCGGGTAGCTCGCTCCGGACGTCGAAATTCGGATAATCGTGAACCGAGAAGTAATGAAGGCGCCTTGTTGCGATTCGTTTCGAGACGTCCCCGGTAAAGTACTTGTCATACCTATCAGGGTGATGAAGCGACAGCATGGTCCTTTGGCGAGTGAGTTGACGTCGCTCCTCGTCCGTCAATTGCTTGGACTTCAGGTCCTCAATCAATTCCTGCATCCGGTGAAAGCGGGGATGCATCCGATGATAGATGCAGTCCATCGCCCTGTTGTATTCGTTGGAGGCGGCCGCTCCCGCGACGATGAGCGCATTCAGGGACTCCGGATGAAGGGTGGCGTACAGGAGTCCTAGCATCCCCCCGGTGGAATGACCCGCAAAATCCCAATTCCTCAGGCCCAGGGCCTGACGGACGCTCTCGAGGTCGCAAACCGCCTGCGCCATACTGAGGTCTGCTTCGTCCAGCGCATCATCGGAACGACCGGCCCCTCTCAGGTTCACAAGATACACACGACGATGCGCTAAAAACTGACTGGCAAACCGGTCCCCACTCTCATTGAATTCGGAGTAGAGGTGGGTCACACAAAGTGCGGGCCCGTGACCGCCAGCAAAGACTTCAAAGGCTCCTAAATCCGTTTTCAACGTCGTTCTTTCCCATGTCGATACCGCCTCGATGGCAAATCCTCCTCGTTGTCCACTTTTTGTTCAAATCTTACGGATGGTTCCATGATAACGAACCTGGGCGAATGAGATTGGTGTCTCGCGGTTATCTTAACGGTTGTTCCTAGCACTCGTCACGATGTGGAGGTCTCTCGTTGCTAATTCTCACTAAGATTGCGTTCATGAATCTGGCACTTTCCAGCGATAACGTGCTGATGATTGCAATGACCAGCAAGCACTTGCCAAGCCGCCAAAGAATCGTGGCGCTTCTGTGGAGCATGGCTGTTTCTCTGGTGATTCAGCTTTTAGTGCTCTTCGTGGTTTCGTTCCTATTTCGGTTTAAGGTGTTACAAGTGCTCTTTGGCATTGTGATTTGCTACATGGCGTTCCGCCTGCTGAGTCACAGTCCGTCGCAACGGCGCGACTATGACACCAACGGTGTCTCGCGATCCGTTTGGAAGATAGCGGTGGCCAACCTATTAATGAGTTTTGAGAACGAAGTCGCGTTGATTGCCCTCGCAAGCGGAAACGCTCTGTTGGCCTGGTTTGGCATGCTCATCACCGCTCCTTTCATCTTCCTAGGTAGCCATGCCATCTCATATATCCTTACGAAGTATACGTTTATCGTCTACGCAGCCGCCGTATACCTGTTTCACATTGGATTGAACCTGTTCTTCAGCCTGCCCGTTCTGCGCGCATACGTGGATGCGGGAAGCTGGGGCCTAACGGGAGCCTTTGCGGCCTTCGCGGTGTACGCCTTCGTCCAACGCCGGACCAAAAGTTCTTTCGGGCGATACGCCTGACTCGCAAAGGAGGCGTTTGCTTGGGATGGATCCTGACGCTGTACGTCGTAAACGTGCTGCTTATCGTCATTGTCGTGCTACGAGAGGCCCGTCGCCCCGGCGTAGGGCTCATCAGCATCGTGATCGTCGCCCTGATTCCCATCTTGGGTTTTGCGATTTATTGGATGGTGTTCTCTCCGCTCTCAGTATCCCGATCTCGGAACCCTGTCGTCCCCCATGGTGATGCGCCGAAACCGTTGCCCGACACATTCTCCTCTTCGGCACACGCCATCGCTCACGGACTCTGGCAGCATGCTGTGTCGCCCTTACGCGAAGATCATGTCGAGGTCCTTAAGAACGGTCAGGAAACCTTCGAAACCATCACGCAAGTGCTGAGAAACGCAAAGCGTTCCATCGACATGGAATACTACATCTATCGTAACGATCCGCTAGGTCAACTCATCATCGACATCCTTGTCGAACGTGCCCTTGGCGGAGTTCACGTGCGTTTTCTGAGAGATGGTGTCGGCGGACGGGAACTCACCCGGCATCACATCAGGCAGATGCGTGAAGCCGGAATTGAATGCAGAATGCTATATCCTCTTCGATTCCGGTTGCTGCCCACCGTCAACTACCGCGATCACTGCAAAATCGTCATCGTTGACGACCACGAGAGCTTCACAGGGGGGATCAATGTTGGGATTGAATACCTCGGCTTGGCCCCAGAAACGGGCTTTTGGCGCGACACGCACCTGCAAATCACCGGACGTACGGCTCTAGACCTCAAAGCCGTCTTCGACGCACATTGGCAGATTGCCACCCCAGATTTTATCGCACACTTCACGCATCAGCGTGATGAGGTCGTGAGGAGAACCGTGAGAAACCAACCCTTCGCCTCGTCACGCTTTGCCGAAGAATTTGGATCCGAGCTCGGATGCGACAATGACGTGAGTCGGGAAACTCTCAATCGGGACCTTGGGCGAGATGGCGTCGAATGTGTGCTTTACCCTTCTCATGATGCTCGAAAGGATCCATCTCATCCTGCGTTTCTGCAAACCATCGAAGGAAGTCCTAGTATCGCCACGCAGAGAATCCGTGAAGCATACTTCGTGGCGCTCACGTCGAGCGCGCGGAGCATCGACATCGCGACACCTTACTTCCTGCCGGACGCGGACATCGTCATGGCGCTAAAGACCGCCGTGGCGCGCGGCGTTCGCGTTCGTCTGCTACTGCCCACGAAGCTGGATCAGAAGGTGGTATTGTACGCAAGCCGGACATATTACGGGGAACTTCTTGAGGCCGGCGTCGAAATCCACCTATACCAACGAGGCATTATGCACGCCAAAGTCACCATCGTCGATGAGGAGACCGCCATCGTAGGTGCTGCAAACTACGACGCAAGGAGCTTCCGACTGAACTACGAGATCTGCGAAGTGATGTACAGTCGGGACGTCGCCGGCGAGCTCTCCGTGCAATTTGCCGAAGACCTTGCCGATTCGATTCGTCTCGTACAGGCTGAACTCTCCCATCGGGGACTGGTGACGCGGCTTCTGGATCAAGGGGCCCGAGTCCTCAGCCCGCTACTCTAAGAGAGAATTGGGTGGTCCACCCTCCCTTGAGGTTCGTGCCCTCTCGATGATTTCGTCGTAGCGGGATCTTCATTCCTCCGTCGGGTTTCGCCACCCGATTTCCAGTCGAAACTGTTCCAGATAACGCTCCATAAAGAGGGTTCGCTGCTCGGCAATCCGTCTCCCCGTTTGCGTGTGCATGCCGTCCGCAAGGCGCAGGAGCTTCACGTAAAAATGATCCAACCCATATTCCTTGTCGTTAAGAGTTCGAGCGGTGCCGAACGGATCCGACAGGTTGTAAAAGGGTCGACCCATCTGGGCCGTAGTCGCGAAACACCTCGCAATCCCGATGGCTCCAATCGCGTCAAGTCTGTCGGCATCCTGAACAATCTTCGCCTCTATGAAGTCGGGAACGATACCCCGAGAAAACGAATGGAAGCGAATGCACGTCAAGACGAGAGGCAGCTTGTCTTCGGGAAAACCTTGAGTGACGAGGACTTCTGACGCCATCTGTGCGCAAACGTCGCCCGACTTCGACGACTCCGGGTGACCCTTCGGGTAATTGAAGAGTTCGTGCAGCGCCACGGCCGCCAGCACAATGTCGGGGTCTGCCTTCGTTTCGCGAAGGATGAGCCGCGCATTTTGAAGGACCCGTTGCACATGGGAGAAATCGTGAGCCGCGTCGTCCGAAGAACGTTTGCGTGCAACTTCGATGAGTTTTGCTAAATCCACGTTGTTGTTCATCCCATCATGTCCCGCCGGATAAAGACTACGAAGCTGACAACGAGCGCCAAAAGCGATGAGACACCTAGGTCAGCGAGGGAGAACGTGAACGTCATGCCGTTGATGGGCGGCGGACTTCCGTTGAGGTAGCCCGTAAGCGCCAAGTTCACCATCGGCAAGTATTTCGCCTGCGTCCACGTGCTGGCCAGATTCGCAAGCAAGGCCCCAGCAATCAGCGCGGCCATCATGATCCCAATCCCACTGGCGGTGGATCTGACGAGGGTAGAAACCATAAGAGACAGCGCAGCTACAGAGATGCTAGAAACAAATCCGAGGCCGTATGCCATGACAAGATATCTCCACAGAGCCATCGTGTACACATGGCTCAGGTTGACGTATCCGGACGCGCTCGTGTGAAAACCAAACAGAATTGGCAAGTTGAATCCCTGGTACCCGAAAAACAACCCGGAGACCACGTACGCGGCCACCGCGATGGTGGCCATCAAAAGGGCCACGAGCAAAAACAGAGCCACTACCTTCCCGAGTAGAACCTGAAATCGCGAGACTCCACGCGTCAATAGCATCTTAATGGTACCTCCACTCATCTCGGACGAAACCATGTCGGATGCGATAACTACAACAAGCATGGGAATCAGGAGGGTTGTACCGTCGTCGATGAAACCTCTCATGAAGCTGGGTGCCCCCGGAGCGTTGGGGTTCACGTTATGTTGAAGTTCGTACTCCGCCTCCTTGATAGCAGCCGAAATCGCAGCCTTCTCTCCGCTCGAAAGAAATGGACTTTGAAGTTCGTTAAGGTCCCGCGTGATCTCCTCTTGGACTTGCACGTGCCAATCCGAAGTACCGAGTTGTTGCGTAAGTGCCTTGGCAGCCTGTTGCTCGCCGTACGAGAACAGGGCAACGAGCGCGAATACGATGAGAAGCACGACCTGATAACGGCGCTTTCTCACCATCTTCGAGATTTCGTTGCTAACGAGGTGATGAAAAACCATGCCTCTGTTCACCTCCGGTCATCTGAAGAAACACCTCTTCCAGCGTACCGCTTTGACGAGTCACCTGGTAGATCAAGCATCCTGCTGCGACGAGCTCGGAAACAGCCGAGGATACAACGTCGTCGGCCATTTGGCAGCGGATGGAATTTTCGGTTTGTTCGAAAACATCGGTATGCCTCTGCAAAATGGGCAGCGCGGTTTCCATTGGGTGGACTCGAAAGTCGACCCAAGTCGACGAACTCGCGAGCAGAGTTCCTACGGCTCCTGCCTGAATCATACGACCGTTTTGTACGATGGCTACCGTGTGACACAATTGTTGAACCTCTGCGAGCAAGTGGCTGCTCACGAAGATGGCCAGTCCTTGCCCGGCCAGTTGCCTCAGAAAATCCCGCATTTCGTGAATTCCCGCCGGGTCCAGCCCATTGGTAGGTTCATCGAGAATGAGGAGTTTCGGCCGGTTCAACAGCGCTTGGGCAATCCCCAGGCGCTGTCGCATGCCGAGCGAATATGTGCGAACTTTATCGTGAAGCCTATCCTGAAGGCGCACCAATCGTGCAACCTCCTCAATTCGGCTGACCGCGGCATTGCCTTGCATCCGCGCCAGTTGAAGAAGGTTTTCGTATCCGGAGAGATACGGATACAAATCTGGGTTCTCCACGATGCATCCAACCTTTTGCATCGCATGCCTAGCATTCTTTTTGAGACTATGTCCGTCAATGAGGATCCGCCCGGAGGTCGGGCGGATGAGGCCCACAAGCATGCGGATGGTCGTGGTCTTGCCGGCACCGTTTGGGCCGAGAAAGCCAAAGATTTCGCCTGGATAAATCTCGAACGAGATATCCTTGACCAACGTTCTACCGTGAACCTTTTTATGTAACCCAGAGACTGAAAGAATGGGAGTTGGCAACCGACTTCCTCCTCACTGTGCGGTGATTCGGCATATCATCAGGCTTCTTGTATAGTACACTTAAGTCACGACGAGGAGGAAGCGATGTGGACACGCTAGGACATCGTTCAGACAAGCGTAACACAAAAAAGCGTAAGCAAAGAGGACAACTATCTGCCAAAGCAACGCAAATAGCTGGCGGGATCAGCTTGGCCGCTGCCGTTGTCCTTGCAGGAGCCGCTGTGTACGGAATCTCTGCCGGCGAAGGCGGTACCTTTGGACTGCCGAAACCTTCGTCGACAGCCGCAGTCGCCTCTCCATCGAAACCCGAGTCCACCCTACCCTTGGCACCCCACAGCGTACGGCTCCTGGTCCTGGGGGACTCCTTGGCCCATGGATTCGGAGATCAGTCGGGACGAGGGTTCGCGGGCGACGTTGCCGCTGACTACCGCCGCCAAGGCAACACGGTGATCTACGAAAACCTCGGCATCGACGGGCTTACCAGCGGTCAACTTTGGGCGCAACTGCAACAACCCTCCGTACAGCACGAAGTAAAGAACGCGAGCGTTGTGCTCATCTCCATCGGAGGCAACGATCTTCACAACTCCGCCGGCCTGCCCCACATCAAACTCACGCGAATTCACAGGGCCGAAACCGTGTTTCTCACGAACCTCACTCACATTCTCACACTCACGCGCCATCTCAATCACACCTCTCCCGTGATCTTGGTGGGCCTGTACAACCCCTACGCAAACGTTTCTGCGTCCGCAAGACAAACGAACGCCATAGTGGAGGCATGGAACGCGAAGGAAGAAGCCGTTGTATCAACGTTTTCTCGGATGACCGTGGTGCCAACCATGGACCTATTCGCCTTTCATCTTAACCGATACTTGTACGTAGACCACTTTCACCCGAACGAATTGGGGTATCAGCGCATCGCCGCGCGAATTTGGCAAGATCTCAAATAGAGGGACATGCGTGGTGGATCGCTTTCGTCAGTCGGTTTCGCGATAACTCTGAAAGACGAAACAGCGGCGGGTCGGTTGCGAAAAACCTCGGTACGCGCCGTTTGGGAACCGCGGTGTGCGGCCCCAACACGGCGTCGTGCACGCACCCCAAGGTTCAACTCAACCCTCGGTGAGCGAATTGACGACTTCAATCTTCTCGTCCATAGAATGGGAATCATCTCGTCGGTCGTCAATCTTTACCACTGTCGACAAACGTTTCGCCCCCATTGCGACAAGCGCCTCGTGCATTTCGTTTATAGCCGCAAAAATTTCTGGAAGATCTCCCTCGATGTTGGTGAACATCGGGTCAAGCCGCGCCTTGAGGTTCGGGTGACGCTCTAGTACCCTCTGTGTCTCAGCTACGAATCGGCTCACGCTGGTGCTTCCCGTACCTAGCGGGGCGATGCTCACGGCGACAATAGCCACTCTTCTCCACTCCCTTCGCTCGGGCGAGGACACTCATACCCCAAGTACCCGCCTCACTTCATAGGAAACGCCTGCGAATAGACAAACGCCAACGCTCTTCCCCCAATTTTACCACTGCCAAAAGGCGGGGCAACTTCGCCTCCTGCGAAGTGTCCCGCCTTGTGGGGGTGAAGAATCCCCCGTCGTCGGGAGACGCCGTGGCCACGTTCGGATGCCTCGTCCATGCTCGCGGGCATCGACATCGCGAAGGTCTTCGGTCTGCCCCCGGCGGGCCTCGAGTTGAAGCGACAAACAAGACACGGGGCCCACAGGCCCCGTTTATCGACTCCATGTTTTTTGATAGAACGGAAATCGTCCACTCTACTTGCCTGACATCCCAACTTGCGTCAGTCGGATGTTTTCAGAACATCGTGATCGACATACCGTTCTCCGTTCAACTCGCTGATCACGTTGACAGCGACCTTGGCGCCGTCTCCAGCCGTGATGATGGTGTGAACGCTCACTCCAGCCAAAGTTCCTGCAACCCAAATCCCGGGAATGGCCGTCTTGCCCGCTGGGTCCACTTCAACAATCGTCTTGATCCTGGGTTCGGTTCCAGGTTTCGTCTTCAGCCCGATGGACTCGGCGAGATCCGCCCAAAGCCCTGTCGCCAAAATCACATGCTTGGCGTCGTACTCGCCTTGCTCCGTCGTGATGCGCAATCCGCCATCCTTCGGCTTCACGTCGATAACCTTCATCGAGACGATTTCGGCACCGAATTTCTGCGCCTGTCGCTTGCCCGTGTCGACGAGAACAGGTCCTTCGACCGACTCCAAGCCATAATGGTTTTCAATCCAGGCCCTGCGCGTGATGCTCTGGTCATTGTCAAACACAACCGTGCGTTTTCCCGCCTTCGCGGTGAAGATTGCGGCGCTGGCTCCGGCGGGACCGGCGCCGATGATAGCAACGTCATACATAAGCTCTGGCCCCCTTCAGGAGTATGTAGTTTGCTCTCGTCACCGAGTATACACCACGCAAAGTCCGATGAAAAATCGGGTCACGATGCCGCACGAGCTGCCGAACTCGGCGTTCTGCTTCTAAGCGAGGAGGCAATGGCACCGACGATGCACACTCCGGCGGCGGCCCAAAAAACGGTGTGCAGACCCATCATAAACAGATTCGGCGATAAGTTGGTCGGGACACCGCGGAACGCTTGGCCCGTGATTTCATGAAGACGCACTGAGAATAGAGAAACCGACAGGGAGATTCCAAGCACCATCCCGATGTTGCGTACGAGGGCGTTCAATCCTCCAACGGACCCCACCTTGTTTCTCGGCGCTGTTCCCATAATGCTCGCATTGTTCGGGGATTGGAACATGCCTTGGCCGATACCAAAAATCGCCAGGTGCACGCCGACCAGCCATACGGGAACGTGCGAGGAAAGGAGGTTCAGCAGAACAAACCCGAGGGCATTCAGGGTCAGGCCACTGGTTGTTAGGATGTACGGCCCGATTTTGTCTGATAACCATCCCGAGAATGGCGCCACTACGGCCATGGCGATGGGGTAGGCCATCATGGAAAGGCCGGTGGCTTGGGGTGTGGCGTGGAGCACGTCCTCCAGGTAAAAGGGCATCATCGTATTCGTGCAAAAGAGGGAAACAAACGACAATAGAGCTGCGATACTCGCCGAGGAAAACATGCGGTTTTTGTAGAGGGAGAAATCAATCATAGGGTTTTTGGCCGCTCGTTCCCGAAAACCGAAGGCGACGAGAAACAGGGCGCCAAGGGCAAAGCCGAGGATAGTTGACCACGATGACCAGCCCCACGTCTCGGCATTGGACACCGTGTACAACAGGCCGACGATTCCTACGATAAAGAAGAGGGAGCCCGAGTAGTCAAACGGAGCATCATGTCCTTCTCCGCGCCCCTTTGGCAACAACAAAAGCCCCAAGATGAAGCCAACGATGCCAATCGGCACGTTGACCCAGAAAATCGACGACCAACCAAAGAAGCCGATGAGCAGACCTCCAACGCCCGGTCCAGCGAGGGACCCTAAGGAGACCATCGCCCCCATGACGCCGAACGCCCTGCCACGCTTGTTTACGGGGAACGTGGTAGCCACGAGCGCTTGGCTGTTGGCCATCAGTAAGGACGCGCCAGTAGCCTGCACTATCCGCGAACCCACCAGCAGGCCGAGAGACGGCGACAACGCACATAACATGGACCCCCCAGAGAAAACCAGGAATCCGATGTTGTATAACCGACCGCGTCCCCATCTGTCAGCCAAACTGCCCACAAGAGGCAACGCGGCACAGATGGTGAGCAAGTACGCCGACACCACCCACTGTACTAGGTGCAATGGAACATGCAGGGAATTGGATATCGTCGGGAGTCCGACGTTCGCGATACTCCCGTCGAGCGTCGCCATGAACGTCCCGACGGCTACATTTCCGAGCACCCACCACTGCCTTGATTCTTGATGCGCTGTTGCTGGATTCAATCGAGTACACTTCCCGGTCTATACGATAGAGTTCACAACCAGTATAGTGTGTCGCATTTTCCATCTCGATGCAAATCCGCCCGCCAGGCGAAAAGTGTGCTCTTGTCCCTACTCGTTTGGCAAAATCAGTTGATAGAAGTCAACGTCCTGCCACTCACCAAACTTGTGTCCCACTTCGCGGAACCGACCGACGTGTTGAAATCCGTGAGCCTTATGCAAGTTCGTACTTACTTCGTTTCCCCCAGTGATTCCGGCAACCACGACGTGGTGCCCGAGCTCTTTTCCCCTCCGGAGCAATTCCTGCAACAAGGCCTTGCCGATTCCTTTGCCCCGCCACGACTCGTCGACGTAAATGGAGATTTCAACGGTACGCGCGAATCCGTCCTTGTCACGAAAGCGTGACAAGGACCCATATCCAGTTACTTTCCCGTCCTCTTCGGACACTAACAGGGGATGAGGCCCCCCGTAATGCGAAAACCAAACCGCCCGCTCTTCGAGCGTCAACTGCGAAGTGTCGAACGTCGCGGTTGACTTTGCGATGGCGTCATTGTATATCCGGAGCAAATCCGGCAGATCTTCGTTGACTGCATCTCGAATCATCACCGACCATCTTCCTCCATGGCGCATCACCTAGGCACACGCGGTGGTTTATCCATCACGTCGGCCATTATAGCAAAACAACGCAGGATCTACCGCGAGAATCAGAAGTTCACGACGCGATGGAAGGCCGCCTTAGGCTCATGATTCACGTCAAACAGGAGTGGCCAGTCTTTACGCCCTCGCACGGGGAACCCGTCCTTCCACGTGCTGTCGTCGGCAATGCCCCAAAACGTCACGCCCGTGATGGACGACTTGTATTCACGGAACAACGCGAAGATCTCCTCGTACCGCTGAGCCAACCTTTCCATCATTTCTGTGGTTGGCGACTTGAGATCCGTCCGTCTATCTTCGAATTCGAAGACACTGATGTCCAATTCCGTGACTTGGAGTTCCACTCCCAGAGAGCTGTACAACTCAACGGCCTCGCGGATTTCGGACACCGATGGTCCACCGAGTCCCCAGTGTCCCTGCATCCCAATCCCGTGCACGGGCACGCCTTCACTCCGCAACTGTTTGACTAGTCGGTAAATCTTGTCACGTTTCGTGGGTTGAGTCTCGTTGTAGTCGTTGTAAAACAGTTTTGCATCCGGCGCGATGGCGTGTGCCCGCAAAAACGCATCCCCGATGAATCCTTCGCCCAAAGCCCGAAGCCAAGGTGAATTTCGAAGGAATTCGTCGTCGGAGTCCGATATGGCCTCGTTGACAACGTCCCAGGCGTAGACGACGTCCTTATATCTCCCCATCACCGTCTCCATGTGTTCCTTCTGAATCCGTTCCACTTCCGGTCCAGGGACCAGATGACCATCCGCATCCTCAAACACCCATTTTGGCGTCTGATTGTGCCATACCAGCGTGTGTCCCCGCACCTTCATTCCGTTGGCAACGGCGAAATCCACGATGGCGTCCGCAGACGAAAAATCGTAATCGCCGCGCGTCCTATGAAGGCTTTCGAACTTCATTTCATTTTCGGCCGTAACGCTGTTGAAATGCGTTTTGAGCAGCTCGCTGTGAGTGTCAATCGTCCGACGGTTGACCGCTGCCCCCATGGCAAAGAAGTCTCCATAAACCTTGGCCAACGATGGAATCTCCTGAGTCATCGTCAATCATCTCCTTTTCAAACGAATGTACCACAAATCAATGGGCCGCCACGGTTGTGACGGCCCATTGTTGAAGCAGATGGCCAGCGGATTATTTGGACTTCATGTATTGCCACTGGTAGAAGTTGCCCCACGACCAAACGTTCGGCTGTGCGCCAGTGAGGTTGGAGTCTTCCAGGTAGATGGCGTCCTGCAGGAACAGCGGCATCGCGTAGCCTTGCTGCATGATGGAAGTTACAAGCTTGCCCGCAATCTTCGCGGCCGCACTCATGGAGGTGTTGTCCGCCATCTCCGTCTTCAACATTTGCCAATTGGCGTCCTGTTTAGACTGATGGCTGTACCACCACACCTTGTCGTAAACGCCAACCGTAGCCTGGCCAGCGGTCGTGCTGTACGTGCCCACAAACTTCCAAGCGTTCACAAACGCATTGTGCTTGTCGGTCGGGGTCTTGGCGTTCGCCCATGCGTTGTACAGTTGCAACCATTGTTGCATGAGAGGCAAGCTGCCGGCGGTCAACTCGGAACGATACGGTTCCGGCTGATGCGCATAGAAGTTATCCAACCACTGGATGGACTTGAGCGCCGCGGCCTTTAGAGGCACCATGTCGCTGGCAGACGTGCCGAGCTTGGCGTTGTTCGGATCCCCGAATAGCTTTACGTCGGTCGGAGCATAACTGCTCTCGGACCAGGATGCGACGTGAGCACGGAACGCCGGGCTGTATCCGTAGGTGCCAGGATACAGGATTGCCTGACTGGCCTGCATGTCGAGCTGAGCCGGTTCAATCCAGTTGGCCAAGCCGCTGTTGACGACCAAACCAGGCTCAATCCCCTGGGTGATGCCGTTCCACGCCACGGACCCATACTGGGTTGACGCCAGCGGAGTAATCTTGAAGTTGATGCCAAGATTCTGTTTCAACTCTTGTTGAATTGCCTCGGCTACGGGAACGCCTTGAGGCTGTACGCTCTGTACTTCACAGTACAACTGTAAGGTCGGGAATCCTTTGCCGCCCGGATAGCCAGCCTGAGCGAGCAATTTCTGGGCCTGCTGCACGTTGTACGGAAGCCCCTTCTCGTACTTGGAAGCGGGCCACGACTTGCTGCCGAAGACGGTCGTAGCTGTTCCCATACCCGACAGGACGTTGTTGACGATAGGCGAACGGTCAATGGCCATCATAATCGCTTCGCGTACCTTCAGGTTGTCGAGAGGCGATGGAGCAGCGGCATCGTCATAGGAAAGATAGAACAGCTGGTTGGTGATTTCGGAGTGCATTTCCTTCTTCAATGCCGGATGACTCAAGATGTACTTGTAGTCAGACGTCTGGCCAATCAAAGCCACATTCAATTTGCCCGAGATGAAGTCCTCGAGAGGAACGCTTGGGGCAGGTATGACATTGATGGTCTGGATGTTCCCGACGTTATATTCACCAGGGGCCCCAACATAGTTCGGGTTCTTCACCATGACGAGCGTCCCGTTCGGAACGAACGACTTCACCATATAGGGACCGTCGGTGATGATGTTAGCGGAACTCAGCGGATTCGATACACCCGGTTTAAAGTTGTTCGGATCCATGGGCATAGAACCAGCCACTGCCATCAAACCGAGGATGTCATGCGGCGTGGACGTCGTGATCTGCAGCGTATAGTTGTTCGGCGCTGAGATACCGACCTGGCTCTTCGTTGCTGCGCCATAGTGGTAGGCCCAGGAGTTCGCGACATCGTTCAAAACGCTGTCCCAAATCTGTGCGCCGGAGTTGGCTGGATCTAGTTGATGAAAATACGAGAAAACGAAGTCTTGAGCGGTCACGGGGTCCCCGTTGGACCATTTGGCATTCTTGCGCAGCGTAAAGGTCCAAGTGCGTCCGTTATTCGAGATCTTATATCCGGTCGCGAGCTTCGGGACAATCTGGTTCTGCTGATTGTAACCGTACAGGCCCTCGAAAAGCGAACCCATGTCCTCGAGGATTTGGCCGCCCCAGTTTCCGGGATCCAGCGTCGTCGGTGCTGGATTAGGTACTGTGATGGACGTAACCGGTGCTGGTGCTGCTGCTTGAGCAGCGCTGAACCCCATCGATAGGGTCCCAACTGCGGTGCCACTCGCGATAAGGACAGCGAGCGGTTTTTTAAATGAAAACTTGGCCACAACATTCATCCCTTTCTGTTTTGTGGTCCTCTTGGTGTGTGCACTGCCCCCCACAAATCGCTCCAACAATTCGTACTACCGCCTTACAAGGCCCAAGGAAGTGCGAAGTGCGTCTAGTCCTAGTCACACCACCTCCTTTACAGGCACGGCACAAGCTCTGCATACCAACATGAGCGAGGTATGTGACAATACAGATTTGAGACCGCTTTCTGGTGCACTAGTATACATACCCGTCCCTACGCGAACGAACAATAGCGTTGTTCAGGGGTAGACGCGACCAACCAAATCACCCTTCCTTGATGCAGGGGAGTGTTACTTTCGACACTCACAAACTTGTGCCTCAATGAGGCTATGATAGCTTGATGATAGCACTTTCACCATAGACAAATTCGACTCGCAGTTTGCCAAATCGACACTGCAGGTTGGAAGATGGACAAGATCTCACGTTATAATAGGAGAGAACTCGTAAGGGGGATTGGCGATGAGTGACGTGCTTCCGACTGGACAGGCCAACTGGATATGGGAGAAATACCTTCCCGATATCCGCACGACCGTGGAACTGTTTGCTATGCATATCCGGGAAGTTAACTCCGCCTGGAGTTACCCATCGCACGAGCATCTCCACTACGAAATCAATTACGTAGTTGCCGGGGAACAAATCACGACCATTAATGGCCAAAAATATGTCCAGCATCCCGGCGATGTCATGCTCATTCGCCCCTGTTCACCACACTTCAGCTCAGTGGGCGCTTCGGACGGGATGACTTACTTTTGCCTGCATTTCATGGTGGAAGACAAGGTTTTCCTTCGATTGTTGGATAGGGTGAACGACGTGTTACACCCCGCCAATTCACCGTTCGCGACGTCCCTTCGCCCGAGCATTGAGCGGTTGATCGATCTCGCTCGCACCATAGACAACGACAACATCTCCATTTCGCATCAACTCTTGATCCAATCGGCGGTTCTAAAGCTCATGTCTGAGATTGGCGAGCATCTGCCGGTGCTTGATAGCGACAGCGTCAACAATCATGCCACGCGACTCGCGCAGCAAATTGAAGAAATGATCTTCTCTTCCCTAAATGCGGTACGCGTGCATGGCGCAACGCTGGATCACCGCACCCAAATTAATCAAATCGCGAAAGAGTTGGGGATTCACCCATCCTACTGCAACCGAACTTTCCGCAGCGTCTATGGGGTGTCTCCGAGACAGTACATGTCCGAATTAGTGCTCAATCACGCGAAAACCATGCTTGGAAAGCTGGAATTGCCTATCGAGCACATCGCTACGTTGCTCGGCTATTCTGACACGGCTCAGTTTAGTCGACAATTCAAGCGTTGGACGGGGATGTCACCGAGCGAATATCGGTTCCGCCACGATCAGGGACGCAAGATTGCGTCCCTAAACATGGACGTAGAGGACTATGGGGAGGATTCCGGAATTAAGAATCAGTAGATGGTTCGGTCCTTTTCGTCGGGGATGCCGGACTTTCTGTAGAAATACGTATTGATTTGATCGCGCCACTCTTTCGAATGTTCCACTTGGACGTCCAGTCGGCGAAGGGTCGCTTGGTACCACGTCTCATCGATGTTACCCTGCAGAGATTCCCAAGAGAGCCTTAGGGTTTCTGCTTGTTCCACGCCTTCGAAATGCGAATCGTAGATGTGTTGAATCACCGTTTTTCCGGAGTGTAACCGATGGGTGTACGGCACGTGATGAAAGAACAGGACGAATTCGTCGGGGCACGTTGACAGCGACTCGAATCGTTCCCTATGCGGTGAATGATACTGCGCCGTGTAGCCCGTGCCGGTGTTCTCCGTCCTATCCACTCCGATGCCTCTGCAATCCGCAAAATGGTACGTTCCCCACTTGGAGTATTCGTAGCCGTCGACGTTTGGTCCATAGTGATGCCCCGGATTTACCATCCACCCAACGCCGAGCGGAGCCGTGTAGCTCTCGTAGACGGACCACGACGACAGCAGAATTCTGGACATCACGCGACGGGTGGAATCCTTTGCTGCGAACGTCATCGATATCCATTCGTCAGTGATCTGTTCGGCTGAAAGGTCCGGATTCCACGCAAGTCTCCCATATCCGTACAAGTTGGCCTGAGCCAAAGGATGTCCCGTCCAATTTTCGTCGTCCCCCACGTTCGAAACTGCGGCGATTCCGCCAATCGGCCTGCCGAACAGCGAGCCGTCCGCGACTCGCGACACGAGGGATCCTTCGCCCTTCGCGAACGTGTCGAACTCCAAAACTTCCTTCCACTGAGGAACGAGGTAGCACAGGTGCTTCTGCTGACCCGTGTATTCCTGGGTCACTTGCAGTTCCAGCATCTGATTTGTGCGCGTCAACGCGCCGAAAAGCGGGGACACGGGTTCTCGGACCTGGAAGTCCATCGGTCCATTCTTGATCTGCAGAATCACGTTTTCGCGAAAACCTCCGTCAAGAGGTTTGAAGTGATCGTAAGCCGCTCGCGCCCTGTCCGTGGACCTGTCCCGCCAGTCCTGAAGACAGTTGTACACGAAACACCTCCAGACAACGACGCCACCGAAGTCCTTCAACGCATCGGCAAACATGTTGGCCCCGTCCACGTGGTTTCGGCCGTACGTGAACGGGCCCGGACGAAACTCAGAGTCCGCCTTCACCACAACGCCACCAAAATCCGGGATGTGCCGATAGATGCGCTGGACTCGTTCCTTCCACCACCCCAGAACGCTCGGATCCACCGGATCGGCCGTATTCATGCCACCAATTTCTATAGGACTTGCAAAATTCACCGACAGGAACAGGCGGATCCCGTACTCGCGAAACACGTTCGCCAAACGGGCCACATCGGGCAGTACCTCATCGGTAATCAGTCGCGTTTCCACCGAGTGGACGTTCACGTTGTTCACGGAGATGGCGTTCAGTCCCACGGAGGCGAGCAGTCTCGCGTAGTCGCGGATTCGAGTCAAGTTTGCCACAATGTGCCCATCTCGATAGAAAATCGACTTCCCCGCGTATCCCCTCTCGATGCTTCCATCCATGTTGTCCCAATGATTCAGCATTCGGAGCGCGTTCTTCGACGCCTCGTAAACGCTGAGTTCTTCGAGGAAGTTCCCTCCGTTTAAAAGTCGCAGCAAGTGAAATACCCCGTAGAGTGTCCCCGCGTCGTTTCGCCCGGCGATGAGAACCCGTGAAGTCCCCCCGCTCTCCGTTGTCGCAATGGCATACCCATCGGCCGCAAGCGAAGCAAATCTCTCGGCGTCGAGTCCTTCCTGCTTCGCGTCTTCGACGGTCAAGGTTCCCACCGCGATGTGACGGGTTGCCGGTGCGCTCTCGGAAAACGCGATCTCGCTTTTGAGCATCGATTGCAGACCTATGGATAGCTCGCGCTTCGCCGCTCGCATGATGGTGGATCCAGGCGTGTGCCCCAAGAACACGACGTGTCGGCACCACTCGCGGTACAGCGAAAGCCTCGTGTCGTCTTCGATGGGGCGGTATTGGAGCCACGCCGAATACATGGGGTTGGTCTCGTAGATTGGATCCACCGATTGATTGCCTGCCAAGAAAACTTCCTCCCTTGAATCCTATGAGTGTAATTCTCGCTGTCTTCGATTGTGCTCGTGCCAACCCATGATAAGGTAGGCCGCCGGGCGGGACCACCGCTACTCCGAGAGGTTGATCACCGTCGATTTCTGACGCGTCATGGACTGAATGCTGTACGCAATGCCTTGCGTCCCCATGCCGCTCGACTTCACTCCCATAAACGGAAAATGGTCCGGCCCACGTTCCGTTCTCCCATTGATTTGAACCGTGCCGACCTCGAGCTGGTTGGCAATCCGAAACGCTGCCTCGATGTCCTTGGTAAAAATGCTGGACTGGAGCCCATACTCGCTCGCGTTGGCGATGTCAATGGCCTCTTGTTCGGAGCTTACTCGAAGAATCGGCAGGGCGGGACCAAACGGTTCCTCCCACGCGATTCGCATGTCTACCGTCACAGCGTCGAGCAGCGTCGGATGGATGAGCCTTCCGTCGCGGTGCCCTCCGGTCAAGAGTTGGGCTCCCTTAAGGACGGCGTCATCAATCAACCCTGCGACGTAGTCTGCGGATGAATCGTTAATCAGCGGGGTAATGTCCGCATTCTCTTCCGGGTTCCCGATGGATAGCTTTTCAACAAGGGGTACCAGTCGCTTAATCAGTTCGTCGGCGATGGAATCCATGACCAGGATGCGCTTCACCGCGGTGCAACGCTGTCCCGAGTAGCTGAACGCCCCAGAAACAATGTGCTTCGCGACCACATCCAAGTCGGCGTCGGGAAGCACTATCGCCGCATCCTTTCCGCCAAGTTCCATCACCATCGGGATCATGCCGGCCTGTTTTGCGATTCGCGCTCCGTTCACGGATCCTCCGGTGAACGTGATCATCGAGATGTCGGGGTGTTGAACCAGATAGTCGCCAATCACGGAACCGCGACCCACCACGGTATTGAGCACCCCGGCCGGCAGACCGGCATCGGCGAAAGCCGCCACCAGCAGCAGTCCGCTGATGGCTCCCTGCGTCGCCGGCTTGAACACGACCGTATTGCCGGTCACCAAGGCCGGAGCAATTTTGGAGGCAGCTAGGTTAATCGGGTAGTTGAACGGCGAGATAGCGAGCACGACTCCGAGAGGCACCCTGTGCACGACGGACACCTTTCGCCTGTCGAAACCAGGGAAGGAGTCGCCGTGCAACGTCTCACCGACGATGCGCTTTCCTTCCTCTGCCGTATACCGAATAAAGTCGGCTGTGCGTTTCACCTCATCGATGGCGGAACCGCGCTTCTTCGCGATCTCTTTCATTAAGACGGATCCAATTTCGGTGGCTCGCTCCTCCAATATGTCGGCGGCTCGGAATAGAATGCGAGACCTCTCATTGACAGGCGCAGCCGCCCATTCTGGTTGCGCCTTCTTGGCCCCCGCAATGGCCCTCCCGGCCTCCTCTTGAGTCATGAGTGGCAGATATCCTACGAGAGAGTCGTCGTACGGCGCACGGATGGCCTCGTAATCTCCGGTTCCTGGTTCGCACCATTGCCCGTCGAGAAGATAGCGATAGTGTTGGCTTGCCATGGTAAGTTGATTGAAATTCGTCATGATGTCCCTCCCTGGATTCGAATGGCTTCTCGCTCCGCGATGACGCAGAGCTCTGCGGCCTTGAACGCGTGTTCCTGCGTCATGGCATTTTCCGTTCCGTTCAGGCAGTCGAGAATCAACTGGCCGAAGTACGGATATCCAACCTTCCCTTTTACCGGAATGCGATAGGTGCCTTCCTGGTTGACGAGATACACCTGGTTTCCTTCGTCGCGAGCGATGTCGATGTATTTGCGCAGTTCAATGTATCCTTTGGTTCCAAGGATGAACGTGCGCCCATCACCCCACATACCGAGTCCGTCGGGAGTGAACCAATCGACGCGAAAGTAGCCGGTTGCCCCGTTATCGCCAATCAAGGTGGCATCGCCGAAGTCTTCCAGCTCCGGATACTGCGGATGAGCGTAGTTGCCTACCTTGCTGTGCGCGATAGTGGCGTCCTTCGCCCCGGTGTAATACAGGAATTGCTCAATCTGATGGCTCCCAATGTCGCAGAGAATGCCTCCATACTGTTCCTTTTTGAAGAACCAATCCGGGCGATTCTCTGCGCGCAACTGATGGGGACCCGTCCCGATGACTTGAATCACGCGTCCGATGGCCCCGTCGTCGATGAGCTGTCCGGCGAACACAGCACTCTCGACGTGCAGGCGTTCGCTGTAATAGACCGCGTACTTCTTTCCGGTCTTCTCCACCGTCTGCTTGGCTTGTGCTAGTTGCTCCAACGTGGTGAGGGGAGCCTTATCGGTGAAGT
The DNA here is from genome assembly GCA_021799255.1 of Bacillota bacterium. Classification (GTDB taxonomy): domain Bacteria; phylum Bacillota; class Bacilli; order Alicyclobacillales; family Alicyclobacillaceae; genus JAJZAV01. Next base: position 12,611 of record JAJZAV010000003.1, on the reverse strand, counting down.
AATCCTTGCCGTGCTCCATCACACGAACTCCCAGCGCGGCCCGCTCCGAAGTGATCTTGGCCCCCGCCACGAGCCGAACTTCGGGATCCTGCAGAACCTCTTGTTCGGACCTCGCAGCGCGTGCCGTGGGATACGCTTTCAGGAAACCATCGACCTTGGCAGGGTCAGGATCAAAAACCCACTTCACCGTGGCGCCAGCCTCCGTGAGACCGTTGCACATTCCGTTGATGTGTCCGTGATCCAAACCGACCGCTGCGATGACGAACTCTCCTGGTTCACACACGGGATTGGGCTTGCCTTTGGGCGCGTAATTCATTCCGTCTGTTAAACTCATGCTGACTCCTCCTTGTCATGGGAAGCGCCGCGCAGGCATGCAAACGCAGCGCGACATTCCACCGACAATCTTCTGAACATTATACACAATTTTAATTTCAGTGATAGTCTTGATCTAACTAGTAATTTCGTTTGAGGAAAATTCATTCACGGAAGTCGACTTCTCGTAAAAGTGAATGGAGTGAGAAAGCATCGATTCCCGCCGATAGAACGGATCGTCGGAATGAAGGGGAAGAGGGACAGCTCTGGCCGTCGTGGCCGACTTGTAGATGGCCGTGATGAGTTCGAGGGTGTTTCGACCCTCTGCGCCGTCCACGAGTACGGGATTGCCCGTTTCGATGGCGGTGAGCAGATTGTCGATTTGGCCAATGTGCCGCTCGTAAGGAACCTCCGGCAGCGACTCGTACAACGTGTTGATCTCGTTTTCCTTGGCCACATCCTCCTCCGGGAACCCATTGGGCTTCGATGTCGAAGCGAACAGCTTCCATGGCACCGAGACGCGCGCGTTTTTCCCCTGGAAGATCATCTGCTGCTCCTGCCCGTGATGGACCACCGAGCTCGTCGCTTGGCCGAGCGCACCGTTCGCGAAACGAAGCAGGGCAATGGAAATATCCTCGACTTCTGCGTTGTCGTGAGATACATTCCCCATGGTCGCCACGACTTCGGTGGGCATACCCATCATCCACTGCAATGCATCGAGGTGATGAACCGCATGATTGAGCGTGCACCCTCCGCCTTCGCGTTCCCACGTGCCGCGCCACCACAGATCGTAGTAGGAATGCCCACGCCACCAGTAGGAATCCACCTGTGCGTGGACAATCTCGCCCGCGACCCCCGAGTCGAGCACGCCCTTCAGCTTCATCATGTCGGTGCGAAAACGGTTCTGCGCCACGACGGACAGGATTCGCCCGCTTTTCTCTTTGGCTGAGAGCATCTCATCGCATTCTTCCAGCGACGCGGCCATCGGTTTCTCAACGAGAACGTGCTTTCCAGCTAAGAGAAAGTCGATTGCAATCGAAGCGTGCGTGTAGGGAGGTGTACAGACGGAAACGAGATCGATATCCTCGTCGCCAAGGAGCATCCTGTAGTCTTCCACCACGCGAATCGATGTGCCGAATCGTTCGGCAAACTTGCGCGCCTTTTCAGGAAAGATGTCACAGACCGCCACGATTTCGCATCTCTGTGCAAACGTTCGGTAGGCTTCGCCATGCGCGGGTGCGATGGCTCCCGTCCCTATAATGGCGACTCGTATCACAGCGAACCAGCTCCCGTCGTAAGTTTGTTTCGGTCCAGCGTCGAATCGCATGACACAACTCGGGGCTCGACACAAGAGGCCGACGATGGCGTCGGCCTCCGGCTTGAATTAGAGAGTTACACGTTCCTTCGCACTTTCGGCAGAGGAGGCTTCCGGGGTTTTCGCCCACCTGTCGTTCGGAATCAGCGGGAACCACTCTGGCCGAGAGGGGTCCCGGTCGTACGGATATCCTCCCAGCTCCCTGTAGAGCTCGGAGTACTCTCTGAGTTTCTCTCTATCCAGCTCCACGCCGAGTCCAGGACCCGTTGGAACTTTGATGGCGCCCTCGTTATACTCCATCTTGCCGCCTTTGATCAGGTCGTCTGTAAGTTGGTGATAATGCGCGTCTGCCGCGAAGGTGAAGTTCGGCAACACCGCACCGAGGTGCAGCATGGTCGCCAACTGAATCCCGAGCTCTCCGGAAGAATGCACGCCGATGGAGTATTGGAAGGTCTCACAAACCCCCGCTGCTTTGACGCACGAACGAATGCCGCCCCAGAACGTCGTATCCAACAGGATGACATCGATGGATGGATTCAGGATATTTGTGGCAAGTTGCTCAAAGTTGATGACGACCGTGTTCGTAGCGAGCGGCGTGCGAACCATCTCTTTCACTCTACGGTTCCCGTTCAACCCCCACGTAGGGTCTTCCAAATAGTCGTTTTTCAGCCCTTCTATCGCCTTTCCGAATCGAATCGCGTCTTCGACGCTGAGCGCGGCGTTCGGATCATAACGCAACCTATCGTTCGGAAAGGCGTCAGCGAGGGCCCTATAACATTCGAGTTCGTATTCAGGACGAAACACTCCGCCCTTTAACTTGTGGGTCGTAAATCCGTACTTTCTCTTTAGATCCGCTGCGTGACGGACTAGCTGATGTACCGTCCGAACCTCTCCATCCCCCGTCTTCTCGTTCTCCAAGCGGAAGAACAAGTAGCTTGCAAAGGGAACCTCGTCCCGCAGCTTGCCACCGAGAATATCGTAGACGGGTACGCCAAGTTTCTTCCCCATGATATCGAGGCAAGCAAATTCGATGGCGGCCATGAGTTGCGTACGGTTGTTGTACAGACTCGCCGTCGGGTTGCAGATCTTGAAGCGCAGCGCTTCCAACTCGAACGGGTTGTGTCCAACCAAGTATTCTTTCAGCCCGCGAAACGCCTCTTCGGCGCTGGCACCCCCGCCCCCCATCTCACCCAGCCCGACGATGCCCTCGTCCGTTTCCACCTCAACGATGGTGCGCACAAAGCGGCCCCAGTGGGCACCGTTGCTATGGAGGAGTGGAGCTTCGAGGGGAACCGTCACCGTCGTGGCCTTGATGTCCGTAATTCTCATTCACTTTCTCCCTTTCATACTTGTAATAGAAAAAGATGGATTGGGATGCAAAGCGCCGCCCCGACGTGGCCATCAGCAACTTGAGAGCAAAGTCGCGCGTCGGCGGTTTCGCCTGGGCCTGAGCCGTCTCTATGGACCCTTCCTCAGATTCTTGTATACAAGTATGCATGGGGAATCACGACGTTGTCAACCCAGTTCCCGTTCCCTAAGGCACCGAAAGTTCTATCGGGTTTGACAGTACCCCAATCTGCGGGACGGAAATCTCGACGACATCCCCTGGAGAAAGCGTGAAATCGTCCGGCGGGACGATGCCAGTTCCGGTCAGCAAAACCGTACCGTCAAGAATCTCGTTGTCGCGCATGAGGTAGGAAACCAACTCATCGATGCTTCTCCTCAGCTGAGAGAACGGCACTTCCCCGAAAAACGCCGTTTCCCCATCGCGGTGAATCGTGAGAGAAATGGACCAAGACGCGGGATCCACGTCGTGTGTATTCCAAAGGACAGCGGGACCGATGCTGCAACTGCCCGCAAAGACCTTCGCCTGCGGCAGGTACAGGGGATTCTCGCCCTCGATGTCGCGGGAACTCAAGTCATTCCCTACGGTGAAACCTACCAGGTCACCGCTCTTAGACAACACAACCCCAAGCTCGGGCTCCGGAACCATCCAGCGCGAGTCGGAACGCAGCCGCAGACTCTCCCCCGGACAAACCAAACGGCGCTCTGTTGCCTTGAAAAAGAGTTCCGGGCGCTCTGCGCCATAAACCCTGTCGTACACGCTGTCCTTCACTTTCGTCTCGGCGTTTCTCGCCTCGCGACTCCGTTCGTAGGTGACCCCAGCGGCCCACACCTCGGGCGCGGCGACGGGCGTTAATAGACGCCCGTCTCGCTGGATTTGGGAATAGGATTCCACGAGGCCTCTACGAAGCGATTCGAATCCTTGTTCTAAAGGCACACAAAGCGCGGCAAGAGCGTTCCACAAAGGCATGGGATCCGACCAGGAGTCTACCAAACTGGTGATGTCGTATACGTTGTCCCCGTCGACGAAACCAAGACGAGGTGTGTGGACGCCTTGCCGAACGAAACGAATGGTTCTTAACACGGTGACTCCTCCCATCTGATGGTGCAGCCTTTGGTCGTCAATGAAGCCGAGGATCAGCCATAGTACACGGCGCACGTTTTCAACTGGCTGTAAAAGTCGAGCGCGGCCTGGCCTTGTTCTCTGCTGTGGGAACTCGACATCTTCATGCCGCCAAACGGAGCCTGGTACTCGACGCCCGCAGTTTCGAGGTTGATGCGTACCATGCCGGCCTCTGCCTCATCGAGGAATCGCATCCCCTTCGTGATGTCGCGCGTGAACACGGCGGCGCTCAGTCCATATACCGTTTTGTTGCAAAGTTCAAGCGCATGGTCCAGATTGTCGGCCGGAAGCAGCGTCATGAGCGGACCAAACACTTCCTCCTGAACGAGCCTGTGAGACGCGTCGACCCCGTCCACCACCAGGGGTTGCACGTAGTACCCGGACTCAAGCTTTGCTTCCACGTTCCCCTTTGCAATGACCCGAGCATCCTTCTGCGCGAGGTTCGCGTACTCCATGACCCCGGCAAACTGGCTCTTCGATGCCACCGGCCCCACATACGTCTTGTCGAGGAGCGCGCTGCCGCACGAGATTCTCGCCAACTCGTCGCGCAAGCGGGCCTGGAATTCGTTGTAAATGGCTTTTTCCACGATGACGCGGCTCGTGGCCGTACACTTCTGACCCGCAGAACGGAAGGCTCCGCTGAGCACGGCGTTCACGGACAAGGTGAGATCCGCATCCGCAAGAACGATGGCCGCGTTCTTTCCGCCCATCTCCGTCTGGTACTTGATGTTTCGCTTTGCCGCCGCGCTCGCGACGGACATGCCCGTCTGGGTCGATCCGGTGAAGCTGACCGCATCAATCTCCTCCTTCTCCAAGAGGGCGGTCCCAACGACGCTTCCCTTGCCGATGACGAGGTTCAGCACGCCGGCCGGGAGACCGGCGGAAGCAAACAGCTCGGCGAGCTTCACGGCCGTCAGAGATGCGAACTCCGCCGGCTTCCAGACAACGGTATTTCCGCAAATGAGCGCTGGTGCCATCTTCCAAATGGGGATGGCGACAGGAAAGTTCCACGGCGTGATCACGGCGACGACGCCGAGCGCGACGCGCCTCGTGTACTGGAGCACGCTCACCTGCGTCGAGGGAATGACCGCACCGTTTTGCCGTACGCCTTCCGCCGCGTAGTAGCGGAGGAGGTCCACGCCACGCTTGACCTCGCCGCGCATCTCCGCCACGGGCTTGCCCATCTCACGGCTTGCGACCACGGCCACTTCATTCAATTGCTGCTCAAGAACGGCGGCCATTTTATAAAGTACCTCGCCCCGCGCGGACGGCAACATCCGGGACCAAGAGGACAGAGCCACCCGGGCTGCCGTTGCCGCCTCGTGAACGTCCGATTCACCGGAGAGATGCAAAACCCCGATTTCTTCCTTCACGTCCGACGGGTTGAGAACCGCCAGGCTGCCTGCAGTCGGAGAGGTCCATTCCCCGCCTATCCAATTGCGTGATTCCATAGCCAATTCCTCCTTGTATAGTAAGAACCTTTACGCGAGACCGAGCGCTTTCTTCCCCGCATCGATGACCTTCAAGATCTTCTCCACGTCGTACACGGCCCCTGACCACGCCCCACCGCTCACGGACTGCAGCGCCGCCCAGAGTCGCGTGTCGTCTGGCAGGTCGGGATCCGCACCGAGTCCCGGATGCGGTTCCCGAGCGGCCAAGATGATAGCCCCTTCCTCAGGGGTCACGCGCATGTCCCTGGTGCCCAGAAAGTTAATCTCGCCCGTGAGATCAACCTGATTCACGATAATCTCGACAACGTCGCCGTTTTGCAGTTTTCCGATGGGACCGCCAGCCAGTGCCTCCGGACCGACGTGCCCAATGCACGCTCCGGTGGATACGCCCGAAAAACGGGCATCGGTGATAAGGGCGATGTGCTTGCCGTAGGACAGGTGCTTGAGCGCGGACGTGAGTTGATACGTTTCCTCCATCCCGGTACCCGAAGGCCCTCGTCCTATGAGAACCATGATATCACCCTTCTCCACCTCCCCGCTTTTGATGGCGCGAATGGCGTCCCTCTCCGAAGTGAATACGCGGGCAGGTCCCACATGCCGATATACCCCATCTTCGCCGACGACGGAGGGATGGATGGCCGCCGACTTGATGACAGATCCCTCCGGGGCCAAGTTTCCGACGGGGAACGTAACGGTCGATCTCATATTCCGTTTTTCGGCCCTTTGCGGGCTCAAAATGACGTCGTCGGGATCCACACCGTCCACCTCTAGCAACCTCTCACGAAGCCGCTTTCGCCTTTCGGAACCTTGCCACCAATCGAGCACTTCATCCACCGTATATCCCGTGCACGTCCTGGCTTTCGTGAAGAGCAGTCCGGCCTCCCGCAGGTGAAGCATGACTTCGGGTACGCCTCCCGCAAGAAACACTCGAACGGTCGGATGATCCACGGGGCCATTCGGCAGTACGCTCACGATTCTCGGGACCTTCTGATTGATTCTCTTCCAATCGTCCACCGTAGGCACGGTAAGATGCGCAGCGTGCGCAACGGCAGGCAGGTGCAAAAGCAGGTTGGTAGAACCACCGAACGCCGCATGCACCACCATCGCGTTATGAATCGCCTCGTCCGTCAGAATGTCTCGCACTCCGATGCCCTGGCTCACCATCCGCATTAATGTCGTGGCGGATTGCCTTGCGAGTTCCTCCCAAATAGGTTGCCCGGAAGGCGCTAGGGCGGCGTGGGGAACGGTCAGCCCCAACGCTTCCGCAACCACCTGCGCCGTCGCGGCCGTGCCGAGGAACTGGCACCCACCGCCCGGGGATGCGCAAGCCCGGCACGAAAGCTCGGAGGCTTCCTCGAGCGTGATCTCGCCTCTCGCATACCTCACGCCGATGGTTTGGATCTTCGCTGCGTCTTCACCCTCAGTCGGGGACAACGTGACCCCGCCCGGGACAATCATGGCAGGCGTTGCGCCTTGGGAAGCAACGGCAAGCATCGTCGCCGGCAGTCCTTTGTCGCACGTAGCGATGCCAAGGACGGCCTTGCGCGTGGGAAGCGATCGAATCAGCCGCCTCATCACCATGGCAGCATCATTGCGGTACGGCAGGGAATCAAACATTCCCGTGGTCCCTTGGGAACGGCCGTCACACGGATCGCTGACATAGGCGGAGAATGGTACAGCGCCCAGGCTGCGCAATTGCTCAGCCGCCGCCCGCACGAGGAGCCCGATTTCGTAGTGTCCCGTGTGGTATCCGAGTGCGACGGGGGTCCCATCGGCCTCCCGAATTCCCCCTTGTGTACTGAGAACGAGCACGTGGCTACCGAGCACCCGGGAGGGATCCCACCCCATCCCTACGCTTTGCGTGAGGCCGAAGAGATCCCCGCTGGCCCACTCTCTTAGAATTTCCGGGGAAAGAGGTAGAGATCCCTGAGGCCCTGGCGCATGGGTAGGCACTTGATAGATAGAGTCGTTCGCGGTTTCCATAAGCTGGGCCAGAAGTTCTCCAGCCCCTCCCTCCTGTGCCTGCGAAATACGCGACATGATGAGGAACACCCCTTATTGTCTTGCATCCTTTTCTTTGTGGGAATGCCTAAGAGCCATTTCTCGCTGGGACATCCTACTGATGACTACTATTGTATACTTGTATTCAATACCGGAACATTGCACAGAGTAGTCTGATGAATCCATGAGTGAGTGTTATTGCGGCTACGAAGTGTGAGATAGGGAGTGTTAGATTACAGATAGGGAATTAATCAATGAAGTAATCAGGAAACTTTGCGTGAAGCGGGGCAAGATCTGCCCTGAGGCGACGCAGGTGGTACGTCAGTATCTGAACGGTCGTTGCCTCGTCGTTATTCATAATGGCGTTTAACATGGATTGATGTTCATTGACCAGCGACTCCATCGAGGAGCTCCCCCGAAGTCCAAGCAGCCTTACCCGATTCAAATGGCTGCGCATCTGTGAAACCACCGCGATGAGTGTATGATTTCGAGTCTGTTCCATGATGAGCCGATGAAACGCCTCATCGAGGTTCAAGAAGGCAAGAACATCCCCCTCCTGACCTGCGGCGCGCTGTTCTTCGAGAAGGTTCGTGAGCTGTTTCCCCGCTAAAGCAAATCCTTTGTCGTCCTGGTGCCACTGTCCGGCCACTTGGCGGAACGCGCTAACCTCAAGGCTTTCTCTGACAAACCGGATGTCTTCAACCTTCGCTTGCGAGATCAGCGATACTCGCATTCCTCGTTGTGGCAACACTTCGATAAGATCCTCCATGAGCAGCATCCGGATGCCCTCTCGCACTGGCGTCCGACTCATGCCGAGCCTCGCCCCGAGTTCCGATTCATAAACCATTTGGCCGGGTTTAAACTGCAGCGTGATGATGGCTTCGCGGATCTGTTCGTACGCCTGCTCTCCGAGGCTCTTCTTGCTTGCCGACGAATAGTTCATTCTGTTCTCTCCAAATGTACGGCATCGTCCAATGCCCCAGCGATTGGGATTAGCGAATAGGACATCGATCCGTCACGATGAATAGGCAATCCTTATTGCATACAACAATACAAGACACACGGAACCTGGTCAATCACGCCGATTTGCGCCTCATTCCATATCTGAAAGTCGCAATCTTCCTTTTTGTACCGCTACTTAATGGAATGTTCGAAATTTTGTTCCCCAAACTGTCGGAAATAGCGTTAGACTAGAATGTGTATCCTTGTGGCTACGCCCCAGGTTTCATGCAGCAATCGAATTCGATTTGACGTCCCATAGCATCCGAACGCTGAAAAAGGAGGCTGTCAGAAGTGACAAATCCGGCGTCACCACTCATCCATACGTACTACCTGATCCTGCTCGATGTGGCGGTCGGCGTCTGCTTTCTGGTTATTTTGAAAGTAGGCATGGTTTGGGGAATGGCAAAGCTGGCTCACGTGCTTCGCGATGACGATCCCGCCGCGAAATCGGCAACTCCCACTGTCCACAAGAAGGTCATCCCCCACATGCCCCCGATGGCTCGCGCGCTCTGGTACGGCTTAAGCATCGCGTGGATGCTAAGTGCACTCATCCAAATCAATCCTCAGTTTTTGTCACGGCCGCATCCTTCCGCGGGCATCACCGGCTCATTCGTTCCTCACGTCTCGCATGCTTCGACGTGGTTTGCGAATAGTTTTGCCCAGCACCCCATGTCTTGGAATGTGCTTTCCGTCATGGTTCAGTTTAGTGTCGGAGCGTTGCTATGGACTGGCCGTGGGCGCGGCTGGGGGCGGTTCGTTGCCTGGACTGGAGCGTTCGTCTCCCTCTTCGTCTGGGTAACCAACGGCTTCGGAGGGACTTTTCACGCCAATCTCGGATTCCTTGGAGGATGGCCTGGACCCGGCCTTCTCATGGCCTTCTCGCTTGTGCTTCTCGCACTTCCGAACTTAGATGAACCTCGCATGGCTGCTTTTACACGCATTGGGCTCGTCAGCTTCTGGTTGCTCGCAGCAGTAGAGGAAGCCCTGCCAAGCAATGGCTTATGGACGCCAACGGGCATGCGACAGGCCTTCCAGACAAATTCGGCCTTTGCGGAACCCCGATTCGTCACTTCAGCCATTGATTCGGTTGCTGGAGCATTTATCGCTCATCCAGTCGTCTGGAACGCCATCGTCGTCGCCACGCTTCTTTTATTCGCAATTCTCACCATCCTGCGTCGTCCAATTCTCATCACCCGCGTCGTAGCCTCCGCCTTTTTGATCTTCACTTGGTGGGTCAGCCAAAACCTCGGGCTAAACATCTCGTTCGCCCTTTCCATCGACACGGCTCCCATCGTGGCACTGTTCGTGTGGATGCCTCACGCCCTGAAGAGACCGACGAAGGAGAAACGTCATCAACGGTCCGCGTCGACCGAGGACCTCCATGGAAACCGAGCGTCGGTCTAACCCAGGTTGGCCCGTTCGTTTTGGAGAAACAAGATGTTGGCGCATTGCACGACCACGCCTCGGGCTTCGTCGAGACCCGAGGCACAACAAAGAAGCTGGACCGATGGTTACAATCGGCCCAGCTTCTTTCAGACGTACCAACGTAAAACCATGGGTCCTCCTGTCACGAGTGCCAAGGGAACGCCGAATCAGCTTTCGGCAATTTCCCTTTCAGCCAGCGCTGCTATTTTCGCTCTGGGAGCCAAGGCTGGTGAAGCCAATGAATCCAGCCACAAGAAAGAAACTACCCGGGGCCAGCCACAGCTCCAGCGACGTGAACGCGCCGAGCACGGAGGTGGCGATGCTAATCCAAGCGCCGCTGCGGTAACGGCCCATCAGGAGCAGGATTGCCCCCACCATGCCAAGCAGAGCGACCGCAAGGGTGGCTCCATAAGGTCCAGTCACTTGCGCTCCTGAGTGAACAAACCCATATCGTTGAATGTACGCCGTCACGAATCCCAAGGCCACTCCGCCAAGGCCAACACCGAATCCCGCATACTTCACCGCTACATCACCCGCCACATCCTCGAAGTCCTGGAACAAAATTCAACAGGTATTACCAATCCGAAAGGGCTGCAGCAAACCCTCGATACGTTAGGCCTTCGCATGTCCGAGGTCCGCAGGCCGCGATACGGTCAATTTCACGGGATTGGATGCCCGAAGGGTCTGCATCCCGAGGTAACATAGGGCAGTAAAAAGGAACGAAATAATGCTTACGTGCAACAAAAACGCCCACAGGCTTACGTGGCTAAAGACGAGCAACGCACCGCTAACAGCCTGCGCGAGCACAAACACTACCGTCCATACGCTCGCAACCATCAAGTCTGGCCTATCCTTACGCATGCCTCTCGCTAAGAAAAAGAGGCGCAACATCAGCAGAACCAAGCCCAGCGCGATGGAACGATGCAACCAGTCCAGGTACAGTGCAGCATGTGCGGCAGAATAACTTTCCGTGGGAAAGGGCCACCCCCGAAACTGGTCTCCAGCACCCACACTTGAAATATAAGCACCTACGTACATCGCGAGATAAATGTAAACTAATGAAAACCACACCCAAAAGCGAAAGCGCGGATCCACGGCATCCGAATGCAGTGGCATTGGCCGTTCATATTCAACCATCGTGCGGTTAATTTTGCGAAGCACGATAAACAGCAATACGACCCCTGCGAACGCAAGCAACGAACATCCGAAGTGACTGGCCAAAAACGCTGGTGGATCTCCGTACACGACGCCAATTGCGCCGAGCGCCGCCTGCACAAACACAAAGCCAACCGAGATAAGAATGAGGACTTTTACCTCGCGCCACTGGCGGTACGCCACCCACGCCGTCACTGCAAGGCCGAGCAAAAGAATGGTCACAACGGCCACCAGAGCTCGGTGCATGAACTCAATAATGGTGTGCAGGCCCCACACCGATGGAATGATTGCCCCATGGCACAAAGGCCACTGAGTTCCACAGCCAAACGCGGATCCTGTTTCCGTGTCAATGAATCCCACAATGTTTATGGCGAAAAGCCCGATGAGGGTCACGACCGACAAGACTCGAATGACCACCGCATACGGGCTTTTGCCCCGGGGAATCTGCATTCCTTTCATCCCCCAATCGCTTCGTTGCCAGAACGATATTCAATACAACAAAACCTTTGCTTTAAAAACCTTTACTTCATGCCCACCACCATGCAAAGAAACACGACGGGCAAGTAAAGAAGCGAAAACTTGAAGGTCTTCTTCGCCCATTTGACGGACGAATCGTCCTCACGAATCAAGAGCACCGTATAAACGGTAAAGGCCAAACCTGCGAGGAGCGCGACAATCAAGTACACGAGGTTCACGCTGCCCGTGAAGTAGAGTCCAACCGAAGACGCTAGCAAAACTAGAGTGTAGCCAAAGCTCTGCCACTTCGTGGTGCGAACTCCCCTTACAACCGGCATCATCGGAATATTCGCCTTCACATAATCATCATTCTTGTAAATCGCCAGCGACCAAAAATGCGGCGGCGTCCAGAAGAAGACGATGGCGAACATTAGAAGCGCGGCTATCCCCAGATGGCCTGTCACGGCCGCCCAACCGACCAGCGGCGGAAACGCTCCCGCACCGCCACCAATTACAATGTTTTGTGGAGTCCTGCGCTTTAGCCACATGGTATAGACGAAAACGTAGTATACGAATCCGCCGAAGGACAAGAGCGCCGTGAGAACGTTCACCATGGACGCCAGAAGAAGGACCGACAAAACCTCCAAAATAAGTCCAAACCACAACGCATTCTGAGCTTGCACAAGACCAGCTGGCACGGGCCTGCTTGACGTGCGCTTCATCAGCGCGTCGATGTCCCTATCATACCACATGTTCAACGAGGCAGACCCGCCGCAGGACATGGCTAATCCCAAGAGTGTCCAAAGTGTGACTCTCGCGTCCGGCACACCTCGCGCCCCAACCAGCATCGCGCAATACGCGGTAAACAACAGCAACAACATGATGCGCGGTTTCGTCAAGTCAAAGTACGCACGAATCATATTGGAGACGCTGTCGGCCCTCTTGGTTCTTTGCACCTGTGTTGCATCAACACTGGGAACAGACATACATTTCTACTCCCTTCGGGTAGGACGCATCAGGTACCCAC
>JAJZAV010000140.1 GCA_021799255.1 Bacillota bacterium | reverse complement strand
TTCAACGCCACGGCGCAGGCGACGGGGTGACCGGAAAAGGTATTCACGTGGCGTAGATGCGTCCCAGACTCGGGTTCTCCGAGGAACGCCTCAAATATCTCATCGCTCACCGCCGTAGCCCCAATCGGCATATATCCGCTCGCCAAGCCCTTCGCCATCGTCACAACATCGGCCCGAACGCCGTAATCGGTGTGCGCAAACATCGCCCCCGTGCGTCCGAAACCGGTCACCACCTCATCCACGATGAGCAACAGGTGATACTTGTCGGCAATTTCACGCACTCGACGGAGGTAGTCTACCGGCGGCACTAAGACGCCTCCCCCAGCCGTGATGGGCTCCACGATGATGGCCGCCACATTCTCCGCGCCCTCAATTTGAATCCGGCGCTCGAAATCCTCCGCACACTGCATCTGGCAGGTCGGATACTCCATGTGGAACGAGCAACGGAAGCAGTATGGGGCTGCCGCTTGGCTGAATCCGGGAACGAGGGGCTCGTAGTCTCGCGTACGCTCCGACTGACCAGTGGCGGACAAAGCCCCCATGGTGCTGCCGTGGTACCCGCGGTGCCTCGAAATGATCTTGTACTTGCTCGCAAATCCTTTCTGCCGCCAGTACTGGCGAACCATCTTGAAGGCGGTCTCATTGGCTTCGGACCCAGAATTGGAGAAGTAGACATGCGGATTGTTCGGAAGGTATTCGGCGAGCTTTGCGCCCAAGTGGATGGCCTTGGGGTGGCTTTGCGTAAGCGGATAATACGCGAGGGTTTGCATCTGCTCCAACGCTGCATAGGCAATCTCATCCCTGCCGTAACCAACGTTCACGCACCAGAGTCCGGCAGCAACGTCCAGGTACTCTTTCCCGTTCATGTCCTTGACGGTGCATCGACTCCCACCCGTGATGATGAGAGGTGCAAAGCCCATCTGGTACGGCTGGTGCTGCGTGAGCGGATGCCACAAATGCGCTTGATCCAGTTGCTGCATCTCTTGCGTCATGGTGGTTTGCAAATCAGTAGACATACGAGTCCTCCTCGAAGCGAAGATCGAGCCAAAACATTGTTATATAATATAACACACTCAATTTAGAAAGCCAGAGTATGCGCTACTATTTCAGGGACCATTTGTCGCGAAACAATGCCTATATAAAGCGATTTTCTAATTCGTTTGTGTATACAAACAGCTCAACTGGCGAAGGCGAATCCAGTTTCCATAATGTTAGTTTATATAACATACATTTCATATCTACGATATTTTTCTTGAAAAATAATGGATTCCAATTCCGTTTAGTCACTATAACTAACATGAATCTTAACTTTGCTTCCTCATCTCATCTTTCACTTCCTTCCTTCGAACAGAATCTCCATACGATTTCAGGTAGACAAGTCTATACAAAATCAATTACAAATAACGAATAGAGCCCCATGTATTGAAAGGGGATACCCATGAAAAACGAGGATACGAAGCCGAAGTACGTCGTCATCAAGGAACACATCATTCGGCAAATTGAAACTCACCAGTACAATCCGGATTTTCTGAAACACCCAATAACGGAAACGGCACTTGCCGAGGAGTGGGGCGTCAGTCGATTGACTGCGCGACACGCTTTGAAAGAATTAGAACACGAGGGATTGGTTCACAGCATTCGGGGAGTCGGTACCCTGGTATCGCCAAACAAGGTGACCGGACAGCTAAAAAGCCTCGAACGGTTCTACGCCGAGTGGGCCTTGCAAGGTCAGGACATCCGCGTCGACGTTCTCACGTTGGATCACCATTATCGCCCGTCCGTCGCCGTCGCACTCAAATTGCACGCGTCCTTATCGGACAATGTGACATACTTCGAGCGCCTTCGATCCATCGACGGAGTCCCCATCGTTCTCGATTGGCGCTACATTCCCGCGGAAATTGGCAGCCAGATCAGCGAAGCACAGTTTCGCGATAGGCACCTCTACGAGGTGGTTTCAGAAACGGCTGGCATCCATGTGGGATCCGCTCGAATGGAGGTTGAGGCGATGCTCGCAAACGACGACATCGCGGCAAAGCTACACATCGACAGGAAGGCACCGCTTCTGGTGCGCGGAGTGACCATATGCGATGCAGAGGATCGTCCCATTATCACGGGATGGTCGTATTATCGAGCCGATTTGTACAAGTACGTGGTGGAGTTGCCGTAGGGAGGCTCTCACGAGGCGGACGTCTTCCGAGATAAACGCAATCCATCACCACCAACCGGCGTCGTCCGCACGCTTACTCCGCCCACGAGCCAACTCGTCGAGCATCAAGCCGATGGAGCTGAGAGCCAACCATGTCGTGATCCACGATTCCCTTGGATCCCAGCCGATAATGACGACGATGATGGCGACGATTTCCATGAACACGAAAGTAATTGCGATAGGTAGTAGAGCCGATGGATGCGCGCGCAAGGCGCGATGGAAGAGTTGAATGCCTAGGATGATGGCGACGAGTCCAAGAACGAGCCCGGGATGTGTGGACTTGCTTTCGAACAGAATAGTCACCAGCAGAGACGCAGCAATCAAGTACACGGCACCGTATTTTTCGTATCCCGGAAGATTCAATCGCTCCATTGTCCTTCCCCCTGATTCCCACCTTGATGTCTACCCGTCAATAGGGACGAGACTAGCGCGTCCTACTCGAATACTTCGGCTTCAGCCAGTACCGGATGCTTCGTATCTTTATCCGAAAGAACGGCCGCGCCGGCGCGAACTGGCCAATCGATGCCGATGGCGGAGTCCGACCACAGGATGCCCCTGTCGTGTTCCGGAGAGTAGTAGCTATCCACCTTGTAGGTCACGTGCGTGTTGGGTACCAGCGTGCAAAAACCGTGGGCAAACCCGGGTGGGATAAGCAACTGTCTGTGATTGTCCCCCGTCAGAATCACGCCCACCCACTGCCCAAAAGTCGGCGACGATTTGCGGATGTCGACCGCCACATCGTAGATGGCCCCCGAGATGACGCGGACAAGCTTAGTTTGCGCCGCCGGAGCGAGTTGGTAGTGAAGACCCCGAATGGTGCCTACCGGCACCGAGCACGAGTGGTTGTCCTGAATGAACGTCATGTCGACGCCGAGATCTCGAAACTTTCTCTCGCTGTAGCTCTCCGTGAAAAAACCGCGCGAGTCTCCGAACACATCGGCTTCTACCATAAATACGCCGGGAATCTTCGTCTCAATGCGTTTCACCGATTGACCTCCTTAAGGTATTCCTGCAGTGCGTCGCGCCAATGAGGCAACGGCTTAAATCCGTTCATTCGTAAGGCGGTGGTGCCGAGCACGGAGTAGGCTGGTCGCGGCGCAGGACGAGGAAACTCCGATGTCGAGCAGGGCGACAGATCCACCGTCATGCCCGCATCTTCAAAAATAGCCTTGGCAAATTCGTACCAGGAGCAGGTTCCAGAGTTCGTCGCGTGATACACGCCATATTTGTCCGTTTCCACCAAGTCGAGAAGGAATGTAGCCAGGTCTTTCGTGTAGGTCGGGCTGCCAATCTGGTCTTCCACCACCCGCAGCGTCGCGCCCTCTTGTCCTTTCGCTAGCATGGTCTTCACGAAGTTCGCACCGTGCACGCCAAACACCCACGACGTGCGCACCACAAACCAGCGGCTCGACAGCGACTCAACGAGCGTTTCGCCTGCACGCTTCGTCTTTCCGTACACGCTCTCCGGAGCCGTGTTGTCGTACTCTCCGTAAGGGGCCGCGCCGCGCCCATCAAACACGTAATCGGTGCTGATGTAGCATACTTTGCACCCGCATTCCTCGGCGGCTATGGCCACGTTACGCGTGCCAATGGCGTTGACCAAAAACGCGGCATCGGGGTCCGATTCCGCCTTATCCACCGCCGTGTACGCAGCCGCATGGATGATGGCGTCTGGCCGAACGCGTCCTACCATTCGGCGAACAGCGTCCAGATCCGTGACGTCCATCTCTTCCCTATCCGCGCCCACGACGTCCTTCTCGTACGCTTGCACGGCCGTCCGGAGTCCGACAATCTCTCGCCCCAACTGTCCGTTCGCGCCCGTCACAAGAATCTTCATGCCTTCACCCTGTCCTTGTACTGCGCCTCGTAATACTCCATGTAACTCCCGCTTCTGACCGCACTCCACCACTTCTCGTTCGCGAGGTACCACGTAACCGTCTCAAGGATGCCCGTGTCAAACGTGTACTTTGGCTCCCAACCGAGTTCCCTGCGGATCTTCGTGGCATCGATGGCGTATCGCCTGTCGTGACCGGGCCGGTCCTTCACGTGTTGAATCAGCGATTCCGGTTTCCCGAGAATCTGCAAGATGGTCTTCACGACGTCGATGTTCGCACGTTCGTTGTTGCCCCCGATGTTATAGACTTCGCCCGGGACGCCCTTCTCGGCCACGAGGTAGATTCCCCGGCAGTGATCCGAAACGTGCAGCCAATCGCGCACTTGCAATCCGTCCCCGTAGACCGGGAGGGGCTTGTCCTCCAGTGCGTTCAAAATCATCAGCGGGAACAGCTTCTCGGGGAAATGGTAAGGACCATAGTTGTTGGAACAACGCGTGATGTTGACGGGCAAACCAAAGGTTTCATGGTACGCCCGCACCATCAAATCGGCCCCCGCCTTGCTCGCCGAGTAGGGACTGTTGGGAGCGAGGGGAGTTTGCTCGGTAAAAGCGGGATCGGACGGAGAAAGTGTGCCGTACACCTCGTCGGTCGAAACCTGCAGATACTTCTTCACGCCGTGGCGGCGTGCGGCGTCGAGCAACACTTGGGTGCCGAGCACGTTGGTCTTCGCAAAGACGCCAGGATCCATGATGCTTCTGTCCACGTGGGACTCCGCGGCGAAGTTCAATATGATGTCGACGCCCAGTTGCATGGCCCTCTCGACGTCATCCGGATTGGTGATATCCCCCTTGACGAATCGATAGCTCGGGTGATCCTCTATGTCGCGCAGGCTCTCTAGGTTGCCCGCGTACGTCAGCGCGTCGAAGTTGACGATGGGGTGTTCGGGGTGGTGCTGTAGCATGTAGTGAACGAAGTTGCTGCCAATGAAACCGGCGCCGCCGGTGATAAGCATGGCCATGGGATGCGGGTGACTCCTTCCGTGGGGATTTGGCGTGAACTTGGCTCCCGGTCTTGACCTTTCGAGTCGGGAATCTAGGCGAGGATGTGGGGCTGATTCGCCTTATCGCGCATCTCTCCGGGAGAGCCCTCGTCTTCTGCCAATCCCATCAGATACCGACCGTATGCGCTCTTCGCGAGCGGACGGGCCAGACGCAACAACTGCTCCTTGTCGATGTATCCGGATCTGTAGGCAATCTCCTCGATGCACGCCACCTTGAAGCCTTGTCGATTCTCAATGGTTTGGATAAACTGCGATGCTTCGAGCAACGATTCGTGGGTGCCAGCGTCAAGCCAAGCGAAACCTCGGCCTAAAACCTCGACGCGCAACTGCTCCCGCTCCAAGTACGCCTGGTTGACGTCGGTAATCTCCAGTTCTCCACGCGCGGACGGACGCATGTCCCGCGCGATGTTCACCACATCGTTGTCGTAGAAATAAAGCCCCGTCACCGCATAGTCCGATTTGGGCTTCTCCGGCTTCTCCTCGATGGAGAGAACGCGCCCGTCCACGTCGAAATCGACGACGCCAAAGCGCTGCGGGTCCTTCACCTTATATCCGAAGACGGTGGCCCCGGCGTCGCGCGCCGCCACGGTGCGAAGGCGCTGCGTAAAGCCTTGACCGTAGAAGATGTTATCACCGAGCACAAGCGCCACCCCGTCTCGCCCGATGAACTCTTCGCCGATGAGGAACGCCTCGGCTATCCCGTTCGGCGCTTCCTGCACCGCGTACTGAATATTCAGTCCAACCTCTTCGCCGGATCCCAACAAGCCATGAAACCTCGGCGTATCCTCCGGCGTCGAAATGATAAGAATATCGCGGATTCCTGCGAGCATGAGAACCGACAAGGGGTGATAGATCATGGGCTTATCGTAGATGGGCAACAGCTGCTTGGAGACGGCCCGCGTCAACGGATATAGTCGAGTCCCGCTGCCTCCGGCCAGGATGATTCCCTTCAATGGGTTGAGGCTCCCTTCTGCGTTCGTCTACTCGTGGCAAACGTCCGATACACACCAGAATTAGTATATCCGAGGCTTGCCCACAAAAGGAAGCCACCGACGGGAATTGATGTCGAATTTTCACCCTTATCCCCGGCTTCCATCACGGCGCATAGCTCATAAGCGCAGCCATCTCCGCTGCCCGCCAGCCCGTGCTATACAAAACGTAAGTGCTTGAATCGTCGTGCAGCACCACCTGAGACGGCATGTCAGACCCATACCCGAAAATGCCGTACCCGGTTGCACCCGAGGGCATCTGAAGCCTGGCTAGCTGCGAAACCTCGGTGCGCGCATCCTTCACGGGATTGACGGAGGACCAGGCGGACGGCGGGATAATCCACGTCAATCCATCCTGTTTCCAAGATACTCCTTTCGCGTGCACGCCATTGTACATGCCCGACCACACCGTCGCCACGACGCCGTGGCCAAGGCTCACGCGCGACGGATGGCCGCCGCGAATCGCGGCGCTCGCTGGCCACTGAAACCCCTTCGGCAAAGCGGTCCCTTGGGGCACACCCGCCATCGCGTATAGGGTCTCAGCATTTCCCGGATCCAGCTTGGGCGAATTCGCAACCGCTTTGGGTCCAATGGACACCGTGATGGAATAGCCGTTCGGGACCTGCCCCTGATTCACCTGATACTGCACATCCAAGTAACTCCCGTGCGGGGGATTCAACAACCGCGTCGGCGGAATCACGGCGCCGCCCATCGCAGCGGACTCGGCTGTTCCCCCGCGTTCCCACCCATAGGCTGGCGGCAGAACGGGCAAAAGGACCGTTGCCGCGGACCTCGTGGAAAGCAGCGGGCCTAGGCTGTCCTCCACGGAGGTGTACGTGGGGAAGTCTGCGGGAAGCGGCGCCGCCCCCCGAGCGAGCACGCTTTGGCTGTTGGGCCAGTACAGGTTGTCTCGAATCGTGTACCCTGGCAGACTCATCGGCGGTTTGCCCCCGAACGATTTGCGCACAGTCGCGTAGGTCGTCGGAATCGCCGAGGACGCAGCCCCGTTCAACTTTGTTCTAAGGAGTGACAGGAGAGACTCTTCCAACCGATTTCTTTGGGCATTCTCTTTCGATCCCGCTTCAAACGGGTACTCCATCGCCCACACGAGGCTCCCCGGCAGGTCCCCGTGGCCGTTTACGGTGAACATCGTGTTCCACGTGCCGGGCCCATCCCCATTTTGATACTGGGGCATGCCTGGCACCCGCTTACCCATCACGCTGTCCCAGTAGGCGGCAAGACCGTTGACGACCTGCCAGTACAGTTGACGGAAACTCGCCAACGCCTCCTGACCATTTTGCGAGATGATGGAGGGCGGGGCGGGGTGGAGAATCGGATCGATAACGTTGGACGCCGTACCCGAATTCGTGGTGGGGGCCGGATTCGCCGGAAACTCTCCAATCCAACTCCCGATGCCCACGAACGCGGTGCCGTTCACCTGGGCCATGGAGGGTGCTTCAGCTATGTTCTGGTAACTAGCATAGGAACGCGGAATGGAATAGATCCGATATTGACCTGTTTTCAGGTTCAAGGCCACCACCCGATTCCAATAGCGAAACCCAGTGACCAGAGGGCCTGAGTTCGGGTAATTCGGCGGATACTGGGGTCCCTTCAGGGCCACCCACAGCCACTGTCCGCTCTGACCAAGAATCTCGTTGTCGAGTGATCCTGGCACGGTGGTTTGCGGGGTCTGTTCAGAGCCATAGAGTGGGACGGACGTTGGCCACTTCACGACAACGGATTTTCCGGCCTTCGTCACGCGTTCCACCTTGACGGTCTGTCTCTGAAACCGATTGGGCAACAGAGTCGGAAAGTTCAACTCGATGTTTCCGTGATACCCACTAGGCACACTGTTCACCTTGGTGGGATTCGACAGGGTGTTCGTTTTGGGATTCCACGTCGCGGCAAGATAGCGGTTGGTGATCTTCCAGCCGCCTTCGGCAAAGGTTTCCACCCGTCGCACGTAGATGGTCAAATGACCGTCCAACGGATCCATCCCGGCGATGGTCTCACCTTGGCCCAAGCTCGCGACGGGCGCATAACTCCAACCGTACGAAGTGGACGATGGGGTGGATAGGACCGAAGGCGCGGCGTCTGCAAGCCCCGCGCCCGGATTTGACAGAGGTATGAGGGTCGTACCGGCCACAAGAGCCGCAACCCCAGAAATTAAGTTTGACGCAAAGTGATGCTTGCCTCGATTTAGTCCCACTGGCTGTCACTGCCTCCGCTTCGATAGTCTCGTTAAACTAGACGCAGTCGCGGGCGTTTTAGTGACAAAGGCTACGGTCGACAGGCTCGCAGTTGCGTCGGCGTCGCCCTGATTCGCCGGGATCTCAAACTCATGAATGGCCGCCGCGTTGCGGCGAACGCCTGTACCGTGCAGATACAACCACCCGAGCGCCGTCTGGGCCGTCGGATCGCCCGCCGCTGCGGCTTTGTTGTACCACAGTGCCGCCGATTTGTCGCTCTTAGTTAAACCGAGACCTTTCGAATAGGCGTAGCCAAGGTTTGTTTCACCCTCAACGATACCTCCCGCGATGGCCCGACGAAAGTCTGCCACGAGTGGCGTAATCCTTTGTCACGCCGACCCCCTCTTCGTACATGACGTTGTATGAGTCGGCGTCCACGGCTTGGGGGACGACTCGAACAGAGCGATGGCCTTCGTCGGGTTCCTTTTCACTCCAACTCCCACGTTGTACAAATTTCCGAGATCGAACTGTGCCTGCGGGTTTTCGTACCCCACGGTCGTGAGGGCTAGCCCTGAGCCCTTGCGTTGCAGTGCATAATAGGGGTCATTCTAGCAGACTCGTAAGGAGGGACCAAAAGATCAAGCCTATTCAGTTCTCTTTGTCCCTGTAGCAAATGAACGATAGAGGATACGTCCCTCGAGCAGCGAAGTAAGACCTGTTCGCTGTGCTGGGTTTACCACAGAGGTGTTTTGAGGCGTGGTTTTACAGCATGATTTCGAAAGCAGGTTCCAAAGCGCTACCCCGAGTCCTTGCCCGCGGGAGGGTTTTCGTTGTTGTCCGCCATGAGCTTTGTCCTCGGCATTCTGGCGGGGATGCTGATTCTCGCCTTCGTCAAATCAAAGCGTGTGAAAGTGGCCTTTGGCCTCATGCAACCGTACGCCCTTCCGTCCGTGGTGGTATCGCTTGGCGTCTACCTAATCGTCGTCAACTGGGAAGAGTTTGTGCGGCCGAAGCGGGTGGTTTCGTGGAAGGGGCTTGAACGCACCCTCCTTACCAACCCCGCCAACGAGACGGTCATTTTACTGGCGATTTTCGTAGGATTCATTGGAATCCTGTCATACATATTGCGCCTCCCGCTCTCCAATTGGCAGCAAATCAAGCTGTTTGGACTCTTCGAGGCGACACGATTGAAAGAGGAAGCCAAGGACCAATTCGGAGCCTTTCGAAAACTAGAATGGGATAGGATGACATCGCTCGGTGCCATGGCCTCCGAATTGGGACTGATGGCCATTGAGGAGCGGATGGACGGGCTTGACTTGGACGCTTCATCCGTGCTCGACACCTTCTGCGAGGCCATCGTGAGCTGCTACAACGGATCGGACTTGAACGCGCCGATGACGGCGGGCCACTTTGCAGAAGCCGATCCCGCTGGTGAGCTTTCTCCCCTAGTGCGCGAGGCCGTCCGATTCGCGAATCCCGTCGCAATTCCCGGCGATTGGGCATCGGCCATGGCAGTGCGCTTGCGCTTCGGATCCGCCACCTATGTCACGTGGTTTCACGCCATCAACTATACGTTCACCGAGACGGACGCGGCGTACGTCGATGCGATGGCGAGCATCGTGGAGTCCAATTTCGAGAGAGCTCTCGTTATGGCGCATCTCGACGAGGTCGGCATCTCGGACGAGCCGTGATGATTGGAAATCCCCGGACCTCGGATGCTCGGGCGCGGACCGGGACCTACCGTGACTTGGGATGTTCGGGCGCGGACCGGGAGTGGCCGCAACGTTGCAGGATCTGTCGTGGACGAGCCATGTTATAATAGAG
>JAJZAV010000139.1 GCA_021799255.1 Bacillota bacterium | reverse complement strand
GCCCGTCCATCCGCCCATACGGCATTTGCCACACGCCTCCCTCCTCGGAGTAACTAATGCATCCCGAAACTGACACGTGTGTGCACTCTCCTACCGCGAAATTCGAGATTCATGGGCCTTTTCGACATAATACGATGGCATCGCCTGGTACAATAGTCTGTACAGAAAGATAAGTCAGATAGTTATACATACGTGTCTGGCCTGTCTGGCCTACTTTCTCGTATTTCAACTTATTTTGAGGAGATGGATCCCATGAGACCCAAGAGGGCGAAATCAGTACTGGCAATGCTTACGTTTGCAGGGGTCACTCTCATTCCACTCGCTTCGGGGACAGCGATGGCAGAGACCACAGGCGCAGTGCCGCAGGCCGTTGGGCAAGCTGTGTTGCAGAACGCGACCGTGTTCGGAGACACCCCGTCGAACACTCCCGTGTCCGTCAGCCTCATTCTCACGGTGCGTAACCAGGCCCAACTACAGCAATACATCAGCCAAACAACGACGCCCGGCAGCGCGGAATTCCGCAAGTTCCTTTCAACGTCCGAGTTTGCGAACCAGTACGGGCAGTCTCCCCTCGTCATTCAGTCGCTGGTGAATTATTTCGAAACTTTCGGGATTCAGTCCAGCGTTTATGCCGACAACCTAGATATCAACCTAACGGGTACTGCCGGTCAGTTCAACAAGGCCTTCGGCATCGTGCTGAAGAACATGCAGTATCTTGGGCGCACTTTCCACGGCGCGCAGGAGGCACCGCAGTTACCCAGCTACTTGACGGGCCCTGTTCTGGCCGTCCTGGGACTGACCAACTATAGCAACTTCTCAACGAATATCACCAAAGCTCCTGCAAGCGTGATCAAGAAACTTCCGAACACGGCGACCAGCGAATCCTCATCGGCACCCCCAGCGGGATGGGAAACGCCGCAGATGGTGGAACAGCAATATGATGTGACACCTCTTTTGAACAAGGGAGACATTGGTCAGGGCCAGACGCTCGGAATCGTCACGTTGGCCAGCGTGAACCCTTCGGACGCATATCGATACTGGAAAGCTTACGGCATCTCGAGCAAACCAAACCGCATCTCGCTCGTCAACGTTGATGGCGGGGCTGGAGCGCCGTCCTTGGCGAGCGGATCGGACGAAACAACGGTGGACGTCGAGCAGTCCGGGGCGCTCGCTCCTGGTGCCAATATCATCGTTTATCAGGCCCCGAACACGGACTACGGGTTCGCCGACGCATTCGCGCAGGCCATCTCAGACAACAAGGTTGGCTCTCTCTCGGTCAGTTGGGGCGAAAGCGAAGACGCCGTGAATTACACCATTGCGCAAGGACAGGAGTCCCCAAACTACGCACAGGTGTTCAATGAACTTTTTGAAGAGGCCGCAGCGCAGGGAATTAGCTCCTTCGCGGCAACGGGAGACTTTGGCGCCTACCAAGCGTATAGCGACTTGGGCACGACGGATCTCAGCATAGGCAGCCCTGCGGACAGCCCGTACGTGACCGCGGCCGGAGGAACCACGCTGCCGACGACAGCCACCAACCTTCTCGGCGCTCTCGGCATCAACATCCCGCAACAGCGGGCTTGGGGCTGGGACTACCTCTTCCCGCTCTGGCAGGAATTTGGGGCGGCCAACGAACAGACTTGGGCCGAGGAGAACATCGGGGGTAGTAACGGCGGGTACAGCACCATCTTCCCGGAACCTTCGTATCAGTACGGGGTCCAAGGCGTGAATCACTTCAGCGCCGTACAATGGTTCACCCCCATCAATAACAACACCAGTTGGTCGTTTAATCCCAACCCACCCGTCGTCCAAGGGGAGAATCAGGGCAAACGCGCGATTCCGGATCTCTCAATGAACGCGGACCCCATCACTGGTTACACTGTTTATAGCACGTTGTTCGACAACTCCAGCTTCAACGGCCCGTGGGCTTACGCGTATGGTGGCACAAGCTTCGTGGCGCCTCAGTTGAACGGGATTTCAGCGCTAATTGACCAAGCCGTCGGTGGACGAGTCGGGTTCTGGAACCCCCAAATTTACCACTTTGCGACGCAGCCGAATTCGCCGCTTACCCCGCTTGATGCAACGGGATCGTCAAACGACAATCTGTACTATTCCGGGAGCGCCAACACGCTGTACAATCCAGCGACGGGCCTCGGCACCCCCGATGTCGCCAAGCTAGCATCCGACTTCAAACAGGGAGGCCAACAAAGGTAATTCTCCTGTCCCGACAGAAGACTCGAAGTTCATCGGGTTTCGATGCAATCTCCTGTGCTGTGACGAGTAGCAAATCTGGCTCGGGCTCCTGAATCGGGGAACCCGAGCCGTTTCATACTCGTTCTTTAAATAGATTTTGGCGGTGCCCAAGAAATCATGGCGACTCGGTGCGGGCGCGTTTTGAATACTTCCGACGTTGGATCTCTCAGGATATCTTCGAGTTTCTTCATCGCTTCAACATTCTCGGCAATCCCTAATCGTCCCGAAATCATGGGTAGTGCTTCTTCAACATTCTTCCATCGAGGTCCATGTTGTTCTTCGAAAACCTTCACATTGCCTATAATGCCAGCGTTGAGTAAAGCGGGGTAAATCTCTGTGAATCCTGGCATGCGTGGATTTGGCTTATCGGGATTGAATATGGGCCACAATCTCTCCATAAAAAACATGAGGGGATCTACATGTACGGCAAGAATGCAGCGATTCGTGGCCCATTTCTCCATGGCTCGTGCAAAGGCGACCCAATCATCGGAGAATTGAATCACAAACGTAGCCAAAGCCACTTCCGCCAACTTACAGTTATCGCTTGGCCACGAGCTTTGGACAATGTCCACCGACTCTGAAACATTATAGCGAGAGAGAGTTTCTTTGAGGTATGAGATCATCTCCGTTGAGGGCTCAATCGCCGTGACATGACATCCCGCTGACGCCAAGGGCGCTGTAAAACGACCCACGCCTGCACCGATATCCAGAATCGTACGTTCGTCTCCTAAGTTCACGATGACCTCTTTGAAGATAGGCGTTTGGGTGACGTCTTGTGTCTCACTCGAGCGCTTCAATCCTTCGGCCATCATCTTCATGGATATATTGCTTGATAGAACGGTACTGGTCTCTTTGGCCAATTCGTTCACTCCTATCGGGAATGTAGTACATAGTATAATTGATCCTAAGTAGTTAAAATATTTCGACTCTGTGACAAATGGTCTGATGACGCATTCGTCGATACTTACTCCTGTCAATGTGGTTTGAACTGACTTTGATACGATTCGTCTATACTTACTACAGTCCATGGCTAAAGGCGGGTTGATGAGTTGCCTGATATCGAGTATTCAACGAATTTGCAGCAGCGCGAGCCGGTCTCCACGCGAAGTCCGCTCAAAACGGCCATTATAACCCTTTGTATTGCTGCTGCGGTTAACATTTTCGTCTTTCTGATTGGGTACCTTATGCGCGGGAGCCTGCTCACATTGTCGGTGATGTCAACCAGCATCGTCAACGCGATAGCGGGTGCCTCTGCAGCAGTGGTGGCTGGCTTTAATCCTTGGATGGGTGCACTTATCAGTAGTTTGACCCATCTCTCGTTTCTACCTTTTCTATTGTTTAGCTTCAATGATTTGGTGGAGCGATGGAAATGGTTTCAGAGAAAGCTCGTTCACATTGATAAGGTCAGCTCCAAGTACAAAAAGTACGGTGTCTGGCTATTGATTCCCTTATCGGCAACCGCGGGGATTGAGGTTAGCGTCGGGGTAGGCGTCACTCTGCGGTTTAACGTCGTGCTTGTTCTTCTGTCGATTCTTTGTGGCGTCTTTTCCTCTACCATATTAACCACCATGACTGGCGAGGGTCTTAAACACCTTTTTCTTTCTCTGTGAGTTAGTGTTCATCACCATAAAAAAGGGTTCCCGCACAGGGAACCCTTTTTTGCGCCAATTCAAACCCTTTTATTTGGGAAGGCTATTACAGAACCTTATTACTTATTAGGCCACCGCTTCTTGGTGGGCGCGCTCAGAGACGCTCTTCGATGCGAGCACGTAGTAAATGAGGCCAGTGACGATGGGCGCCGCGTATGCGGTCAGGTCCGCTCCTCCGAACCATGCGGTGGATAATGGGCTAACCCACATCGCGCTGTTCGCGGTGAAGAATGTTGCTGCGACGCCAATGATGAACGCCGCCATGGCTCGCCAGTTCACACCGCTTGAATACCAATATGCCTCGTTCGTCCCGGTCAAACCGCCGGCGTCGTACTTTCCCTTAACCAGGTGATGGTGCACCAAGAAAATGGTTGCCCACGGGCCGATGAACGTGATCATGAGATCCAAGAAGTTCTGGAAGAAGCTCACGAAATCTGTGGAGATAAACAGCGCATAGATGGCGATGGCGGTACAGATGATGCCATCGACAACCACGGCGTTGTGCCGACGCAAGCGAATGCCCATGGAGAGGAAACTCATGCCAGAGCTGTAGGCGTTCAAGTAGTTTGCACAGATGTCCCCGATAACGACGACAATCAGGAACGGAACCGCAGCCCAAACGGGAATCGCCTTCGCGATGGCACCCACCGGATTGTTGGCAAATGCGGTGGGATTAATAAATGTTCCAAGCAAAACGCCGAGTCCCATCATGACGAAATTCGCGATCCCGCCGCCGGCGAAGGTCACACCAACGATACGACGAGTCGGGGTGGAGACGGGAAGGTACCGAGAGTAGTCAGCCGCAAAATTCACCCAACCATAGAATGTACTTGCAAGTCCAATGGATAACGCGAGAAGGAACGTGGGGAACACTCCCGAAGCAGCCATGTCTTTGACAGGTGTGGAGAACGACCAGTCCACCTTCGGGAGTACTGCAAATACCACAACAATGGCGCAGGCCGCCAGGATGAATGCTAGAATCCGCTGCATAGTAACGAGCGTAGCATGTCCGAGAATGGGAACCGAATAAGTAAGGACCAAAGTAATCATGAGTGCGATAACGGTTGGAACCGTGCCTGTTGAAGGAAGCCCAACGTATTGTCCCAAGCTCAGGATGGCCCATGCCGTCAGAACCATCGTCACGCTCTCCCAGCCAACGGCCGTCATCCAACTGAAGAATGCGGGGACCTTATTCCCGTGCGTGCCAAATGCGGCGCGGGAAATCGTAAGCGTCACCGTCCCGCCCTTGGGACCCGTGGCAGAAGCGAAACCCAACACAGCAAAGGATATGGAACAAAGCAAGGCGACAAACAGGCTCTCCCACACGTTGAGCCCGAGGGAGGTAAGCAATTGTCCTGTGACAACCCCCGTGAACGTTAAAACGGCGGAAAACCAAACAAAGAATAATTCCCTTGGCATACCGTGTCTTCTATCTTCAGCGATGACTCCATTGCCCTCGGTCTCTACCTTGAAGGCAACGTCTTTCTGTACAGTGCCCGAACTTGACGATACCACCTGGCTCATGATGATGTCCCCCCCCAAAAAAACTAAAAGCCCCCACACGCCGCGGGTGGAAGTTGCTCGTACAGCTCACCCAAAAGGCGCCGGGAGTCTTAGGCGGAAAACCGTTGCGAGCGCAAAAGGCGACGCCCTTCGACAAGAATCGTTATCAAACATCCCCGTCGAAGGGTCATCCGAACTCGCTACATGAACCTAATCATCCGAAGCGTCCTCGTAGGCAGGCGATTTCGGTCGCCTGGTAGAAACTGCCGAGCCAGATTCCCAGCATTATACGAGGCCCAATAATTTCACGTTTGATTCTACATTTGCCGACGTAACTGGTCAACCAATAATACGTAAAAAAGTGTGGTAAACATGAGCATTTTTACGCGTTGGTGATACCATTTGCTAGGTAAGCATTTTCATTTTCAGTCGACGTCCTCACTCTTCTATCGGACGAGCATTCCCGCGTAAATCCATCTTCATCTTCTCGGCATTGAACCCTACGTTTTGCCTCACCGCTACTTCGATGGATCCTTCGTTGAATGTGCACTCTAGCATCAATACTAACGGAGCCTCTGTATACGACACGGTCACCACGAGGACATTGTCGGTTGCCCAGCCTCCCCGCACGGCCACTGGCGCCGATTCTCCCCTCGCCGAAAGCCACCCACTCTCGCCGTGAACCCATTGGTCATACCGGCCGGGGAGGCGCACCTCGCCCCTGCTCCCCTTCACCGACATCACAAACCCAAAATCGTCGAATTCAAACCGAACCGATTCAATCCCCATCCGGTTGTCCGCCATCTCATACGACGACTTCGCATCCTTCGAGACGGCTGATGCTTGGCGAGGCTGTGTTGGAACCGTCGCAAGTTCCAGATTTCTGAGAACATCCAGAAGTTCTGCATGCTCGTTTGGGGTCGGTTTTGGCGCGGGGTCATTCTCGCCGATCATGGCGGGCAGAAGATGGTCCCACACAGCGTTCAGAACGCCCTGCAGATTGCTGAGTCCGCTCGTAATCGCAACGACGGCGTCCTGCTCTGGCATCACGACGCAAAACTGACCGAAGGCGCCGTCGCCACGGTACGCCCCGTGCCGACACCGCCAAAACTGGTAACCGTACCCCTGCGCCCAGTCGCTCTCCGGACTATCTCCATTGGAAATCTGTTTTGCCGTGGCCTCTTCCACCCACGCCGCAGGGACTATCTGCTTTCCGTCAACGGAGCCGTTACGAAGGTACAGTTCCCCGAATTTCGCGATGTCCTCCGTCTTGAGCTTCAGCCCAAATCCCCCGGTATTGATGCCGCGCGGACACATTTCCCACGTGGCGCCTTCAATTCCGAGCGGATTTAACAGGCGTGGCGTGAGGTACGACAAGAGCGTCTCCCCTGTAATTTTTTGAAGAATTGCGGACAGCATATATGTAGCTCCCGTGTTGTAAAGGAAGAATGTTCCGGGCTCGTGCGTGATGGGCCGATTTAGGAATGCTCGGACCCAATCGCCGTCTGGGTCACTATGCAAGTAAGGCATGGTGTCTTCTGCGTGCCCCGTGCTCATGGACAGAAGATGTTTTACCTTCAGATCTCCCATGTTGGCCCGAATGTCCGAAGTCACATAGCTGTCGAAGAACGAAATCACCAAGTCTTCGACAGACAGGAGTTTCTCGTCAACAGCCAGTCCGACAGCCGTTGACGTAAAACTCTTGCTAAGAGAAAACAGCATGTGGGACTTGTCCGGCTTGTACGGATCCCACCATCCCTCCGCCGCGACGCATCCATGGCGAAGGAGCATGAAGCTGTGCAAATCGAGTTTATTTTGCTTCACGGCATCCAAAAATCCAAGAATCCCTGCGGTCGAAACCCCTACCTCTTCCGGATTCACGCGCTTTAACCCTGCGATGAGAGCCATGATTGACCTCCTCCTTCGACGACTCTGTAGCAAGCCGTCCGGTGTCCCATACTCATCATATAGCAGAATCACCCCATCATGATGGCGTGTCAAAGAGATTGGCGTACAAATCAAACAAAGGGGCACTACGAGCAGCGGATTGCCCTAGGTCAAGGCGCTTTGAACGGCATGGGGGGGGCGGACAAGTTCGCACGGTTACTGGCAACTAGAAAACCATTGGCGTTGTTGGCAATCATCATCGGTTTCAATCCTATGCCGACGGCCGCAGCCACGACTCCTACCGATGCCATAGAAATTCGTTTCAAGAGCACGAACCAATCCCTCCTCCTCTAGGTGGACTAACCGTGAGTTAGGGCTATCGTACCTGATGTCTGCTCCAAACACCCATCAAAATGGGTTTGGGTAGATAAAGAAATCTTAATTCTTCGTAATTTCAGCGGGCGTTTCTATCTTTATTGACTCCATGAATTCCGAAACTGGCAATGATTTGGTCCCCCTCCGCGCAGTCTAAAGATTGCGATGACCGTCCAAGTTTTCGAGGACAGCCATCGCTTCCTGAGCACATTCCTGAACGATGGCCTGGGCCGTTCTATTCGTGGTGAGGCGTACTCCCTGCCCCGCCCATAGCGACATGTACTCCGGATTGCGTTGCTTCGCTGCCGCCTGACGAATGTCTTGCGTCAAAGCATTCTGAACAGGATAGGGCGGTATCTTCCCTGGGTAGCCGTTCATGTCTTGCATGAACTTCGTTCGTATCCCCCGAGCGGCTTTCCCTGAATACGCGAAGGTGATCTGCGTTTCGTCTTCATGGCTGCGAAGGACGGCCTCCTTGTAAAGCTCGTGAGCTCCGCTTTCCACACACACCACGAACGCGGTTCCCATTTGTACGGCACTCGCCCCGAGCGCGAGGCTCGCAATCAGGCCCCTCCCATCCATGATTCCACCGGAGGCGATGACTGGCACGCAAACGTGATCGACCACTTGCGGAACCAGCGCCATGGTGCCAACCAACGCGTCCATCGCGGATGTTCCAAAAGTCCCCCGATGGCCTCCCGCTTCGCTTCCTTGCACGACAATCGCATCGACACCGGACGCTTCAAGCTGGAGCGCTTCGTCCACCGTCGTGGCCGTCCCCAATACGACGATTCGGTGGTGTTTGAGGTGTTTCAGAACCTCCTGCGAAGGAATTCCGAATGTAAAGCTGAACACGGGAACGTGCTCGTCCAAAACCACCTGAATCTGATCTTCGAAGGATTCCGAGTATCTGTAAATCCGCTGACGCCTTTCGATCCCCAGCATTTCACGAATGAGATCCAGGTGCCGATTCATCCGTTCCATCTCTTCCTCATTGGGCAGAGTCTCTTGCACAACGAATAAATTCACACCAAACGGACGATTTGTTAGCTCTTTTACGGCGCGAATGGTTGTCCTTAGACTGTCGGGAGTCAGATATCCCGCACCGATGGTCCCGAGTCCGCCGGCGTTGGACACCGAAGCGACCAGTTTGGGAGTGGTAATCCCACCGGCCATGCCGGCTTGTACGATGGGGTATTGTATATCAACCAACTGCGTGAAGCTTGTGGTGAACACAAGCTCACCTCCTACGGCAAATTCAGCTTATGGATTGAGCGATGTGGGTGTCGTTTGCCGCACGGCAAAAGGCTTGCGAAACGCCCACCAGGCTGCCACCGAGGCTACGCCGGTGGCGGCGAAAACGGGAGCAAACGAGAGGCGATGGATGACGTAACTGCTGAAGAGGGTCAAGACCGACGAAACAATCAGCGTCACGAGAATGTAGATGCTGATGTACATCGGAATGTCCGAGTGCTTCGTTTTCTCGATGACCAGAACGCTACTGCTCATATTATACGCCGCCGTCGCTACGGTACTGAGCGCAAAAGCGACGTAGACGCCCGCGACGCTGTGCCACGTCAGGACGACGCCGGCCGCGGCCGCACCCGCAACGGCCCCCCATTGCAGCACCAACCGATGGCTGAACTTATCCGCGAGCACCCCGAACAGAACGCTCGACAAAGTATTCCCCACAACAGCGATACCGGTAAACACGGCGACGGCCGCATTCGTCGCGTGATACGCACGGATGGCGTACAGCGAATAATACACCAAGGAGATCTGAGCGATGACAAGTAGAGTAAAGCCCAGCACCATTCGCGCAAACGATCCGTTGCTCCTCAAGATGCGAGGCACATCCCGAATGTATCTCCAAGTGTCCATGTTCGTGCCGATGGTCTCGTCCGGGGGTTCCTTCATCAAGACGAAGTCATAGGCGTCGAGCAACAACAAAATCGCCCCAATTACGAATAACAGCGTGTAGTTGTACGGATAAGACACGGATTTCAGCACGATGCCAATCAGGAAAACTGACAGGAGGGCGAGTAGATTCGCGGCACCACCCGCAAAACCGCGGAGTCTTCCCCGCCTCTCTTGAGCCACCATCTTTGCGAAAAGGCTCATGTAAAACGGCGAGTACGATCCGGTGAAGACATTGAATACGCCCCAGCACACGAGAAACAGCGGGATCATGGCATGCGGGAAACGGGAGGTGCCTATCGGGATAACGAGAACGAACGCAAGGAGAAAGAAGCGTTGGAAAAATAGGATCTTGGCAAATGGGATGAGCTTGTGCTGCAACAGCGTCGCCCGTCGAGTGAAATACGGTTGCGAGACAAAGGTGCCTATGGACGTCAGGGCATTGGCCAGGCTGATGACGAACGTGTCGGCTCCGAGATGATTGAGAAAGTAAGTGATGACGGTAGTGATGGAGAGGAACGTCATAGCGTTCGTGAAAAGCACGTTGTCCATGAAAAGAAGGAAGTAGTTCCTTTGTTCGTCGGTTGCCTGCAAGACTCTCCTCAATGCCCTCAGCCTCGTTTCCCGTGCGAAGTCATCGGCGAGAAGCTCACCCAGCACAAGGAT
>JAJZAV010000138.1 GCA_021799255.1 Bacillota bacterium | reverse complement strand
TCTCTTCTTTGAGAAGTTCTAAGACGACTTCAGCTTTGAACGATGCCGGATAATGTTTTCTCATAGCCATATTGTAGCTTAACCGGTCCCTTCTCGACTGTCTTGTTTCCTGGGACCACTATACCTCTTCGCCACCGTGACTTCTGCATCGCTCGCCACCTCTGATTCAGATGTTTGCAACATGGCTTTTCGCGGCTTAATGAACCTACAGTGATTTGAAGGTCTCTCGAACCAAGAATTCTTCCATGAGGTCTCTACGATGAGGTCCATATCTTGTAACAGTGCCTGAGGCAAACAGCCAGACAGGGTTCCTTGACTCCATAGCGACTCCGGATGCTGAGATGTGTCCAGCCTTATCGATGGTGTACCGGAGGGCGTTATGTCCCAACGCCATGGTATGAATTCCTTGGATAGGAGGAAATAACTTCGGATCTCCGCCACCATTTTTTACAGTCCAAGACCTAATATGTGGAACATAAGCAGCTATGCCATACAAACTGGTCCCGTTCCACTCCCAACCGAAAGACAATCTTGGGCCTTTGCCACTCTTCGATACCGCTAGCACAATGCCTCCCGATCCGTTGGTTGCGACTTGTGCACTCACCGTAACCCAATTGCGCGGCGCGAGCACTTCTCATGTTGGTGTCTTCTTACTATAGACGATAATAAACACGATAATGTTTCGGATTCCCACACTAAAAACTCTTACAGAATCCTTATGGGGCTCTTCGACCCGGTCCTTCAAGAGGCCGTCTAAACAAACGGGCGCTCACCTCGAATAAGGATGCGCTCCCATCCGTACATAAATATGGGCTGATCCCTATCGCTTGTCGCCTATTGAGGCTAAGGCGGAGGTTCAGGGAACCCTAATTAGTCCTCATGATAAGGTTAATTCACCCACACTGTTTGTCTGAAACATCATACCTATGATAGCGAGTCAAAAGATCTCGGCCAATTTTGTACTGGGGTGAATGGACATGGCTGAAGAGAGAATCGGATTTCCCTATGATGGGACCAGCGGGTCGACGACGGCTTCTTTATTAGCAGACGCAATTCTGTCCCAAAAAACAAAACAATGCCTAGTATCGAGTCAGTTGATTGGTTTCCAGAATAACAATGGAACTTATCCACAAGCCGAAGTATTTACTACTCTCTTGCAAGGCTTTCCGACAAACGGAACTTCGTTCGGTCTTCTTAGTTCCGGACTTGCTTCTCAGGCGCCTGGAGTCGCTACCACATTTGTTTCAACGGACATTGGAGGGCCAAGCGCTGATGGATTTTACGATATTATCAGATTCATTCTTACATTCAAGCTTCCAATTAATCCAGGAAACCTAACGGTAGATTGGAAGTTTGGCACGGAAGAAAACCCGACGTATACGTACACGATTCCTGACAAATTCGAAATCAATGTAACCACATCGGGGGGTACCATTAACATCGCTAAACTCCCCAACTCAACCAGCGTTAACGTTCCGAATGCTGCACCATTTTCTAATCCAGTAACGGGGTCCTCAGAAACGCCGTTACCTCCATACCCTTCTCCGAATGACGTGACATACAACGCAGTAACAAGCAACATTGAAACGGCTTCCGTCAATCTTGATCCCTACGCCGGAGAAACAATTACTGTTGAGTTTTTTGTCGCAGATGCAGTAGATAGAATTTTGGATAGCGCTGCATTTATTGACAATCTTAGAATTGAAGGATGTGAAACCTCGGAAGTTCCGCACTTAGCCTTCGTTCTCAATTCATTTGCTCTCGAAGAACTAGGTCTCTCCCATTTGACGAACTCAGAAGCCGAGAAGGTGGAGTTTGCTCTTGGCACTCTACACACATCAATCTCACCTTCAACTTCAAGTGTGGCAGAATTGCTCTCGTTGAATTCGAGTACACGAAAAACTTTGCAGACTATCATTCTTAAAGAAATCCTACTTGGATCGGAAGTGCAGAAGGTAGTTAATTTGATTACGAACCCCGTCGCGAATTTCTGATTCCTCACAGGAAGGGAGGGACAGAAATTGAGTTGGACGCGGTTGGGCGGTGGCAGCGGGAACTCGACATGATTGATGAGTTTCCCACGGGGACCGGATGTCATCAAGAGTCGCGGATGACTCGCCATCGCCCTGTTTGCATTCAGTTGACCATCACGGCCACCACTTCTGTCTATTCAGCAAGCTATGTCATACGCCTAAGAGACTCCCCGTTTATAGCGATTCCGTAGTTGGGACAGGTCTCATTCTTCCTTTTCCCGTTAAAAGCGTATAACACCCTATAGCAAACAGACTCGCTGTTAAAAGGATGACACCGAGTGGTACGGCGGAATACTCACCTGCGATGCCCACCAACGGAGAAGTTACGCAACCCAACAAAAACGGAATCACCCCGAGCAAAGCCGATGCACTACCTGCGATGTGTCCTTGTGCTTCCATGGCTAGGGTGAACGCCACGGGGCCTATGGTTCCCATGGATGCAACATAACCAACTAGCGGTATTACGAGTGCAAAGAGGGGTCCATGGGCCAGAACCACAGCCAGTACGGTGATGGTTGCAACGAACGACATTCCTAACCCGAAATGTAGAATACGATGCTCGGGAATTCGTCCCGCCAATTTGCGGACAACTTGGGAGGCGGTGATTAACACGATTCCGTTTAATGCGAAAAGCATGGAAAACACCTGCGGAGAAACTCCGTAAATTTTTTGATACACAAACGGTGTGCCAGCGACGTAAGCAAAGATTCCTCCAAGCATAAAGCCTTGTGCCAATACGTAGCCCATAAATACCCGGTTGCACAGGAGCGTCTTAAAGTTTCCGAACATCTCGCCAAAATTGCTGCGAATCCGTTTCTCTGCGGGGAAACTCTCCTTCAGTCTCCAGATGGTCGTAATGGAAAGGATGAATCCTAGGATCCCCAGTAAGTAGAACACACCTTCCCATTTGGTGAACATGATGACCGCACTTCCCGCAAGAGGTGCGAGCAAGGGGGCTACGCTGCTCATTACGCTAATCAATGAAAAGAACTTGGTGAGTTCCGTACCGTTGTACGTGTCACGAGCAATCGCAGCTGAAATTGTTCCAGCGGACACCGCGAATCCTTGTACAAAACGCAGGGCGATAAAAATGCCGATATTCGGCGCGATGGCACATCCAAACGAGGATAGACAGTAAATAACCATGGCGATGATGAGTGGTTTTCGTCTGCCATGGACGTCGCTTAGTGCACCCATGGTGATTTGACCGAGTGCTAATCCCAATAGGCTAGCCGTCAAACTCACCTGAATCGTCGACGCAGTCGTTCCGAAGAATTTCATCATTTGCGGAAACGACGGGAGATACATGTCGAAGGTAAACGACCCCAAACCCGAGAACATGGCCAACATGAAAGCGAATCTAAGGTGATGATTATTTGATTTCATTTCGAACCCCTATCCATCATGAATGCTTTCAATAAGCCAACACTGTGTTAACCATGGGCTCAACGCCATGTTCATCGGCGGGGAACATGGCGGATTATTCGTTTCCCATCGTGCTGATGTCAATCACAAATCGATATCGGACATCTGAAGCAAGTACGCGTTCCCAGGCTTCATCAATCTGATTGGCAGAAATCACCTCAATCTCCGGCAAAACGTCGTATTCCGCACAGAAATCAAGCATTTCTTGCGTTTCGCGGATTCCTCCAATCATCGATCCCGCAAACGAACGACGGGAAGGAATCAGTGAAAATATCTGTATCGGCAACGCCTCTGGTGGCGCCCCGACGTTGACCAATGTTCCGTCCACTGCGAGAAGCGATAGATACGAGTCCATATCGATTTTTGCGCTCACAGTATTGATGATGAGGTCAAACGAACTTGCAAGTTTCGTAAATGTCTCCGGATTGGCCGTAGCATAATATTCGTCAGCGCCAAGGCGCATTCCGTCTTCTTTCTTCTTCAGCGTTTGCGACAGGACGGTTACTTGTGCTCCCATGGCGTGAGCCAGTTTCACGGCCATGTGCCCAAGTCCACCCATCCCCACGACAGCAACCTTCTTGCCAGGCGCAGCACCCCAATGGCGAAGCGGTGAGTATGTGGTGATACCAGCACACAAGAGCGGTGCTGCTTTATCCAGTGGAATGTTGTCCGGAATTCGGACTACGAAGTCTTCCGTTACGACGATGTGGGTGGAATAGCCACCCTGAGTATATTGGCCGTACTTGTCGATCTCGCCGTAGGTGCCCGTCATTCCATTTAGGCAGTACTGTTCCTCCCCCTTTTGGCAGCTAACGCATTCTCCGCAGGAGTCCACCATGCAGCCTACCCCGACTCGGTCGCCCACGGCATACTTTGTGACTTGTGAACCTATCTGCGTGACAATGCCGGCGATTTCGTGGCCAGGAACGAGCGGATATTGGACCTGCCCCCACTCGGCGCGAGCGGTGTGAATGTCCGAATGACAAATACCCGCGTACTTAATTTCAATGAGCACATCATGCGCGTCCAGATCCCTGCGCTCTATCGTAGTGGGCTTAAACGGTCCGTCTGAACTGAATACAGCGCGTGCATTCGCAGTTATCATGAAATAACCTCCTGAATTTTCTTCTCCAAACATCTTGACGCGATGTTCGTCAAGTTCCACAATCATCGTAAAAGCTAAAGTTAGGTTTAGGTCAACAGGCATTCAAAGAAATTCATGAGGTTTTTTGGAGGCGTAAACGTTGTACTATTCCATCGGTGAAGTCTCGCGTCGGACCGGCATTCCGATATCGACACTACGGTACTATGATAAAGAGGGTTTGTTCCCAAGCATGGAACGCAGCAATGGCGGCATTCGAGTGTTTTCCGATACCGAGATAGAGATTATTGGAATCATCGAATGCTTAAAGGCGTCCGGCGTACCCATCAAGGACATCAAACAGTATTTGGATTGGTGTGAAGAAGGGGATTCCTCCCTGCAGAAGCGGCGGGATATGTTTTATGAGCGCCTCCAAGTTGTGACAAAACAAATGGAAGATCTCCAGAACACCCTAAGCACCATCAAGTATAAATGCTGGTATTACGATATGGCGCTAGCTGCCGGGTCCGAGAACGTGGTGAAAAATACGCCGATGGAAGACCTACCGGAAGAAATCCAAAGATATAAGCACGGTTAGTCTTCCAAGGGACGTCGTTCACTCGGGTCCTCCATTTGATTGTGTTGTCTTTCGCATCTCATGTTGCACTATCCAAAATCAAGTATGGTTACGATAGCGAGAACGCCTCTCGGATTCCCGGATAATGCATCCAGATGTTCTGCATCGGTTCTTGCCATCGACTACGGTCAAATTCCGCATGAGTGATACGGAAATAGACAGCATAGCGGACGTTCGGTGAAACATTCGGAGCGGTTCCGTGTGCCAGTTCATAGTGCGCGAGAACAACATCTCCCGGTTCCACTTGTAGTTGCATGGGTTCCGGCATATCAACTTTTGGCATGCCTTCCAGTAGCGATTCTGCTCCGTTTTCGCGGAAGTATTTTTCAAAGATATGGTGAGTCCCAGGCCAGACCGCCAAGTTACCAGCATTGTCTTGGCGAACACAGCTTAGGTACACGCCAACGAGCATTGTGAAATTCTGAATGGTTCCTTTAGGAACGCCATTCGTCGGAGAATACATGCCGTCTAAGTGGCTTCCGGGGCGTCTTGGAGGATCCTGCAGTCCTGGGAACCGCAAAGCAATCTGGCCACCGCGGGCAGGATGAACTTGACCGGATCCCAAAACACTTTCGGCGAGGTCTGGAATTGCGGTTCGGTTGAATAAATCCGTGATGACCGGAGATTTGGTCAGCTCTTTGCAGTAGCTTTGGGCCCGCATGGTCACCATATCTTCCGCACTCAT
Source organism: Bacillota bacterium (assembly GCA_021799255.1). GTDB lineage: Bacteria > Bacillota > Bacilli > Alicyclobacillales > Alicyclobacillaceae > JAJZAV01. The sequence continues at coordinate 4,429 of JAJZAV010000138.1, read as the reverse complement.
GCCTTCGCCAACCGAGTGATTTATGGCGCGCAAGGCGGATTCCACCATGAGTTGCGGCACAACGCCCGGAATTTTCACAAACCCGTTGTCGTAGAGCTCCTTCTTTTGCAGATATGTCAGTTCCATCGTTTTCCCTCCTTGGCTGACCACGCGCTTTATTCGTACGTTGGCGAATGAAACACGTCTTCGAATTTTCCATGGTCTTTCATTCGAAAGTACTCATGCTCCCAAGGAGCTTCGCGCAATCGAGTAGGGCCGTTGCGCACATCAAAACACATGGAGAAACTCTTCGGATAATGGCTGTAAATCATCAATCTACGCGGGAAATCCGTACTATTTCTACGTGAATTGTGGACTAGTAGACTATGAAAGAACATAACCGATCCTGGGGGCACGAGAACATCAGACCCCCCGTTGGCGTCAATCAATCCCTCTTTGACCTGCAGGCCGAGCGAGCACGACTCATGCTCCATATTTGTTCGGTGTGTTCCCGGCCAGATATGTAACGGACCGTTGTCGACCGTACATTCGTCGATGGCAATGGCCGATGAAATGATGGACTGTGGGTAATTTTGTGCGGCGTAGTATGCAAAGTCATGGTGAATGGGGAACCGATCATCCATTCCCTTGCGAATCTCCACACCTTCCACCCGGCTCTTAAGAGGTTGTTTGTAATTGAGCTTCTCCTCCATTAAGACCGGTTCCTCACCCATAATGTCCCTCATTGGCTGCAATAGGCGATTGTCTTCTGACACGGTCGCTAGGTATAGAGACAGGTCGTTTATCGGCTGAATCTTGCGCACATGTTGGTGTCCCTCATCGTCCTCCAACCAATCGAGTCGGCCGCTTCTGCGGTTGTTGGCGACCGACGAATTCAAAATCACTTCCAACACGTAGTCCGCTTCCACGCGCATCCTGCGTACTTCCTGTTCATCGAATACTCCCGGCAAAACAAGATATCCTTCTTCGTTGAAGAACTTCACCTGCTTTTCGTTGAGTGACCAGTTCAATATGCCAGCCTCCCCTAATAGACACGCGATGGCTTGTGTGGGTGAATTCGAAATGCACCGTTGCGGGAACAAACGGCAGTGGTCGCAGGAAGTAACGAGATCAGAACACATGGGCACGAAGAGAAGGGGCGACAAAAGCCGCCGATTTCTGAACTCCTCGATAGTTCAATTTCTTCCCATGATTATATTCCTGTCTGGCCCGGTTGAACAGATGGATCCTACCGTCAAGGCGACTCGCAGATCCGATTAATACTGGATCCGATACAGCCGCGCTGTGTTCTCCCTCGGATGGCGGACCGTCAGAATTCCCGTCTCACCATTCCAATGCCACGACGTATCCGCCGGGACGCTCGGATACGCGCAGCGAACGTCTGCATCCGTCCCAAGCAGGTGTCTCAGCGGCAACGAGCACGTGGGCGACGACGCCTCGAGTCTCCACACGGCGATGTGAACGACTCGTTCGTTTGACCCGTCTGGGGCGACATCGTCCTGCTCACGCAGGGCGTGCGCTTGATGGGCGGGGACGTTCGCCAACGCGAGAGCCGCCCAACCGTCGGAGAATTTCGCGGGGCCAAGGGGCCAGAATGGGGTGGCGTGGCGCAGAGCGGATCGAATGGACTTGTAGTAGTCGATGGCCTCCTTCACGAGGGCGCGGCGACGATTGGTGATGTTGGCGAGGTGCCCGCTCTGATGGATGCGCAGCAGCATCGCGTTGACCATGTTGAAGACGACCTCCTCGTCGTCCCCCTCCGTGAGCGGGTACGACCACACGGCCGCCTGCTCCGGCGTCACACACGTGGGCGCGTTCGCGGCGATGACCGCGTAGCGGCGGTAGTCCTCTTGATCGCTCGTCGATTGAATGCTGTGGCGCGAGAGCATCGCGTAGTCCATGCGCATGCCGCCGCTACTGCAGTTCTCGATGATGAGGCTCGGGTACCTCGCGAACACGCTGTCTATCCACGCGAGATAGGCGCGATTGTGCCCCAACAGCCCGTCTCCGAAGCTGTCGGCGTTCGTTTCCGTCCCAATTCCCGCGGTAATGTTGTAGTCCATCTTGATGTAGCCGACCCCGTACTCGTTCACGAGCCTGTCGATGACCTCGTTGGCGTGCCGGACGACCTCGGGATTGCGAAAGTCGAGTTGATAACGGAACCTGTCAATCACGCGCTTGCCGTGGCGCATGAAGAACCAATCGTCCGAGGTCTCCCCAAGCTTCGGCGACTTCACGCCCATGACCTCAATCTCGAGCCAGAGGCCCGGAATCATGCCCTTTTCGCGGATCTTATCCATCACCTCGCGGATCCCGCCTGGAAAGCGCTCCTTGGCGGGCAACCACTCGCCGACGCCGTCCCACCAGGGCCCGTCCGAGTACCAGCCCGCGTCGACGCAGAAGTACTCGCAGCCCGCATCGGCGGCGGCGTCGATGAGCGGGAGGATCTTCTCGGTGGTCGGATCTCCCCACAGGCAGTTCATGTAGTCGTTGAAAATCACCCCGAGGCGCTCGTTGTCCTCGTTTGGGCGGCGGATTTTGCGGCGGTACTTCGTCAACTCGGCCATCGCCCCGTCGAAGCCCTCGGTCGTGGAGCCCACGGCTACCGGTATCGTCGTGAACGTCTCGCCCGGCAACAGGTTCTTCCACCAGTGGTGCTCGTTTTCGGTCGGGCCGGAGAGATGCAGGTACAGGTGATTCGCGAGGTCCGAGATTTCGAAGTGCCAAGGACCGTTATGCTCCATCTGCCAGAAGAGGCTGGTCCCCGCTTCGCGATTTTCCAGCACGGCGACGGGCATCCATTCGGACGATGACCACGATCCGCTATTCGTCACCGACACCCTCTTCGCCCCATGCGTGTTGGTATGTACGAGCCCGAGTTCCGGCAGGCCATATTCCCTCCACTGAAGTTCACCCGTCCAGGAACTGTGCGCGAGATGTAATCGCATCTTGTCGTCGCGGCTTGCGAGCCCTTCTTTTGCAAGGCCAGATAAAGCAAACGAGGTTACGTACTCAAGGCCGCAACCGTCATTTTCACCCTTGCCTTTGACGTTCTTCACTTCGGTCCAACAGCGCACCACTTGCGTTGTGTCGTAAAATTGATAATGCGAGGTGACTTCAATCCCCGACTCATCGTCTTCCGTCACCATCTCAATCTTTCTTCCGAAGCGATTGCGGCTGTCCCGGTGCTCCCTGTAGCGAAGGTGCATGCCGGGCATGGTAAAGGTATACTTAGGGCCGTGATGCTCATCGCGTCCGACTCCGGTCACGTTCAACCCGACGACGTCGAAGGCGGCCTTCTGTTCGCTTGTCACCGTCGTATCGTCGAACATGGCTGCAGAAAAGTGCAGCAACGCCAGTTTGCCTGAGTCCGTCACATCAAACACAACATGCAACCCACATTCGTATAAAGCGATCCTTGTTGCCATAAAACACACTCCGATATTCTGGGATTCGCCGGTAGGCGATGTCTAGCCGACGGCGGTCTCCGTCATTGTACTCGTTTGACGCAACCTGCGGCATGTGTTATAAAGTTTCAAGCAATTCATGGGGGAGCTGTTTATTTCATGGAGAGGACGACCAATCGCCGGATGGTGACCATCGCGATGATGGTAGCCATTCTCTTGGTGGCACTCGACACCACCATCGTAAGTACGGCCATGCCACGCATCGTGACCGACTTGAAAGGACTCAACCTATTTAGTTGGGTATTTGCCATTTACACGCTTACCACCGCCGTCACGACGCCCATTTACGGAAAACTATCGGACTTATTTGGACGCAAGAGAGTTTTTGTTATCGGCGTCGCTCTGTTCGTGATTGGGTCCATGCTTTCCGGAGCCGCCCAAAATATGCCGCAGTTGGTCTGGTTCCGCGCGTTTCAGGGCATTGGAGCCGGCGCGGTGTTTCCCGTCACATTCACCATCATCGGAGACCTGTTCCCCGGCGAACAACGCGCGAAGATGCAGGGTGTCTTCAGCTCCGTCTGGGGCATCGCTGGCCTCCTGGGCCCGCTCGTAGGGGGATTGTTCGTCGATAATATCTCGTGGCGCTGGATCTTCTACATCAATCTTCCTGTCGGCATCGTGTCCATTCTTCTCGTTCTCGCCTTCCTGCACGAGAAATTCGACAAGAGGGATCACAAAATTGACTACTGGGGTGCCGCCGTCTTCACCATCGGCATCAGTTCCCTGCTGTACGCGCTGCTTTCGGGGGGATCCACGTACGCGTGGAACTCGCCGGTCACGTACACGTTGTTTATCGGATCTGCCGTGTTCATCGGCTTGTTCATCTACATCGAATCGAAGGTCAAAGAACCGATGCTCCCACTGTCGCTATTCGGCATCCACGTCATCGCGGTGTCCAACATCGTCGGCTTCGTGGCATCGTTTGTCCTCATCGGCGTCAACGTGTATCTGCCAATGTGGAT
>JAJZAV010000137.1 GCA_021799255.1 Bacillota bacterium | reverse complement strand
ACTTTCAGCGAGGTGAAGTAGACGTGCAAGAGAAGATTAAGGAACTCATGCGTCAAATGACAATTGAAGAGAAGGTCGCACTCACCATTGGCCAGGACTTTTGGAGCACGAACGCCATTGCTCGCCTCGGGATCCCCTCCATCAACTTGAACGACGGACCTCACGGCGTCAGAAAGCCAATCTCAGGAACCGATGCCGGAATCGGAAACTCCCTGCCAGCCACTTGTTTCCCATCCGCGTCGGCTGTGGCATCGTCGTTTGACGTAAACCTAATGCAAGAGATGGGGGAGGCGCTCGGAGAGGAATCAAGACGGCTCGGCGTAGACGTTCTCTTAGGGCCGGGGCTCAACATTAAACGCACCCCCGTGTGCGGACGAAACTTCGAGTATTTCTCTGAAGACCCCGTCCTCGCGGGTGAGATGGCGACTGCGGAGGTCCGCGGCATTCAGAGCCGTGGCGTGGGAACCTCCGTCAAGCATTTCGCCTGCAATAACCAAGAATACGAACGCATGAGCATCAATGTCGAAGTGGACGAGCGCACCCTGCGCGAGATCTACCTCGCGGGATTCGAGCGCGTCGTCAAAGCCGCAAAGCCTTGGACCGTCATGGCCTCGTACAACAAGGTGAACGGGGACTACGCGACGGAGAATGAGGTTCTGCTCCAGCGCATCTTGAAGGGCGAATGGGAATTCGATGGCGTGGTCGTATCGGACTGGGGAGCCGTGAACGACAAGGACAAGGCTCTCGCCGCCGGCATGGACTTGGAAATGCCTGGGGGACGTCCCCAACCCGAAATTGTGGCCCTGTTTGAAAACGGGCACATTCCCATGTCCGCGTTGGACGCTGCGGCAGAGCGCGTGCTGCTCATGGTCGAAAAGGCGGCGGCTCAGCGCGAGGAGCACGATTTCACCACGGCTTCTGCTGCCGATGTCGGCCAGAAGGCCCACACGCTCGCGCGAAGGGTCGCTGGTGAATCCATCGTGCTTCTCAAAAACGAGGAGAACCTCCTTCCCCTCACATCGGAGACGGTCCAGTCCGTCGCGGTGCTGGGTCGATTTGCGAAGCAACCGCGTTTTCAGGGGGCGGGCAGCTCTCAAATCGTTCCCACCGAAGTGGATATTCCTCTCGAGGAACTGGTGGCCTTGGCGGATGGAAAAATGACTTTCGAGTATGCAGACGGTTATGTCGATTCGGAGACCATTGATGAGGCCGCCTTACGGGAAGCTGTGGACCTCGCCAAGAAATCACAGGCCGCCGTCATTTTTGCCGGGCTGCCTGATCATTATGAATCCGAGGGCTACGATAGGAAGCACATGAGCACGCCGCCGGCGCACAACCGACTTATTGAAGAGGTTTGCCGCGTTCAGAGGAATACCGTCGTGGTGCTGATGAACGGATCGTCCATCGTCATGCCATGGGTGGACGCCCCCAAGGCCATCGTCGAGGCGTGGCTTGGAGGTCAGGCCATTGGCGGGGCCATCGCGGATGTGCTGCTCGGCCGCGTGAACCCGTCGGGCAAGTTGGCGGAAACCTTCCCCGTGCGCTACGAAGACACTCCGGCGTACCTGAACTACCCCGGCGAACTGGGGACGGTGCGCTACGGCGAAGGGCTGTTCGTAGGGTATCGCTACTACGATGCGAAGGGCGTGCGCCCGCTGTTCCCATTTGGGCACGGCCTCTCCTACACGACGTTTGCGTACACCAAGTTGGCGCTTAGCCGAGAGACGATGACCGACGTCGACGAACTCGAGGTCTCCGTCAGCGTTCGCAACACCGGCGAGAGACACGGAAAAGAGGCCGTCCAGGTATACGTGCGCGATGTGGAGTCACGCTTGGTCCGCCCGGTGAAGGAACTCAAGGCGTTTGGCAAGGTCGAATTGGCGCCTGGGGAGGAACGGACCATCACGTTCACCCTTCGAGATCGAGATTTCGCGTATTTCGATCCCGCTATTCACGACTGGCGCATCGACTCCGGTAAATTCGAGATTCTCGTCGGTCCGTCGAGCGCCCTTCTGCCGCTGAAGGCGACGATCGTCCTGGAGTCGACGAAGGTAATCCCCCCGGTGTTCCACAAGATGTCCCTCGTGAAGGATTTCCTTGCCCATCCCGTCGCGATGGAGGCGGTATCGGCCATGCTTCCCGAGTGGATGCGGATGAACGCGGGGGCAGATGCAGGCGACTTGAGCTTTATGGAAGCCATGATGATGGAGTTGCCTCTTAAAAAGGCCATCGCGTTCACCGGGGGCCAGATCACCGAGGAGATGCTCGAAGCACTGATTTCGCGCGTCAACCAGGCAGGCTAGATCATGAAAGACCAGGGTCCCCTTCGATTGGAAGGAGCCCTGCGTGCTTTGCAAGAGGAAATAGATTTATGGCGAACGTCTTCCCTTGTATCGTCCAAATGTAACTTCCCACAGCCTATCGACGATGGAAGGATGGGTCACAATCGTCCCGATTCCTTCTCCAAAATTACTATCTCCATGCTCATTCCGGATGGAGGCGCCTGCCTCCATCGCAATGAGCATGGCCGCAGACACGTCGATTGGGCTTGAACTGCCGAGCATAGCCCCGATGGCGCGTCCAGCCGCCACCTGCACGATGGAAAGCGCCGAAGACCCCATGATGCGCACGGTGACGTGCTCTTCTTGCAAAGACTGCATGGCTTCGTCCATCCCTGTCCAGTGCCTGTGATTGGACAATTCTGACGTCACGATATTCCCCGGTAAGGAGATTGGATCTGGGTTTAAGGTTAGGGCCATGTCGTTAATGAATGCTCCCCTGCCCTTGCGGGCGTGAAACAATTCGTTCGTGAACGGCTGCATCAACACGGCGACGAGCGGTATGTCTTCGTACGTAAGGCACAGGCTGAAACTGCTCCATGGAATCCCATTTGCGTAGTTACATGTGCCGTCGATGGGATCCACATACCAGCGCATCGAACTCGCCGATCTTAAAGATCCGTGTTCTTCTCCGATGATGCCATGGGTCGGAAATTCCGCATTCAGGCGGTTTTGCACCATGTCCTCGATGCGAATGTCAACTTCCGTCGCCCAGTCAGCGGCGTCCGATTTCGTCCAGCGAGACATGCCATGGGTAAAGCCATTTCGCATCTCAACTGCCGCCTCTAGAGCCAACTCTCGCGCAACTTCGTGGGCGCGTCGGAGAATTTCCTCCATGTCCTCCAAATCGGATGGCGATAGCGCCTTAGCGTCTGTCAATGCGTTCACCTCGTCTCTAATTCCGGTTGCGGGTTGTGGTGACGAAGTCTGCTGCACGATTCGTGATAATGGCATCGACTCCGAGGCGACTATAGGCCTTTGCAATTTCTAACTCGTCAACCGTCCACACGGACACCTTCAATTTGCGATCATGCATGGCTGACACCGTAGCCGGACCGAGGGTTTCGAAACCCTGCGTACCTGCAATGTCGAAACCCGGAAGGAGTAGCCACCACGGAGGATTCAGGTAGTTTGGCCTGAGTTGTGCGAATAGTTCGTCAGTCGGCAGGACGTTTTGCGTCCACGTAAGCGCGCATTGCGCGTCTGGTAAATGTTTTCGAATGAGACGATGGGCATCGATATTACCGCCACTAAACAACACCTGTTCTTGCGCATCGAAGGACTTCAAGACCCCTACAATCGGCACGATGGCTTGCGCGTCGGTGACATCCACCATGATTGGAACATCAATCTCTTGAAGCACATCCCCGAGAAGGGGGATCTCGTAATCATCTTCGTCCGTCGCGCGGCGAATCTCCTCGTACGTCAACTCGGACACGACGGCATCGACATTCCATAGGCGATGAAGCGTCGTGTCGTGAAGAATCACACACTGGCCGTCCTTCGAGATTTGAACATCGAGTTCAATCATGTCGGCCCCTAGCTTGGCTGCGGAAAGAAAAGCCGGCATGGTATTTTCACGATGCGCGATTGGATCGCCGCGGTGCGCAATGACGAGCGTCATGACCCCATTCCTCCACTTGTGTTGCGTGCAACGTCTACTTGTGAACCGTCCGTGTCGATTAACTGGCCATTCTTGTACACGAGAACGCGTCGGAAGGAGAACCCCGTCGTCTCTGATGCAGGATACTCGTTCGGGACGAATGCTCGCATCTCACCCATAGCCGTTTCCAGAATTAATTCCGCATAGTGCCCACGAGGAATTCGACGCTTGATGGCGGCGGTAGGAAGCGAAGACGACGGATGACGCAATTCGATATCTTCTGGGCGTACTGCAATCTTAACATCGTGAAGAGGTTGCGAATACGGTGAAGGGTGTGGAATAGACCAGCCACTCCCTTCTATCCGGTTGTTCGCCAGACGGCCTTCAAACATATTGACACTGCCGATGAAGTTAGCAACGAATTCGGTCTTTGGGTACCTGTACAAATTGTCAGGGGTGTCAAACTGTTCGATTCTTCCATTCGATAAGACCGCGACACGATCCGATACGGACAGGGCCTCATCCTGATCGTGCGTCACAAAAACGGTCGTAATCCGAAACTGCTGTTGAATCTCTCGAATCTCATCGCGGACCTTGTGCCGCAGCTGTGCGTCGAGGTTGCTTAGAGGTTCGTCAAGCAGGAGCACCTTTGGCCTCAGAACCAACGCTCTGGCCAGCGCCACTCGCTGTTGCTGTCCACCGGAGAGCTGTGCGGGATACGATTTTTCGTACGCCTGAAGATCCACCAAATCGAGAATTTCCGCCACTCGTTGGCAGATTTCCCGTTTCGACAATCTTCGAAGTTTGAGACCAAACGCAATGTTCTGAAAGACGGTCATGTTCGGCCACAGGGCATACTGCTGAAACACCATTGCGGTGGCCCGCTTGTCCGGCATGGCGTGTGTGACATCGACGTTGTCGATGCCAATATAGCCGGCATCCGGCAGAATAAAGCCCCCAATCATCCTGAGCGTGGTCGTCTTCCCGCTCCCAGACGGCCCTAACAGACAGACCATCTCTCCGGACGCAACGTGCAAATCGAGGCCTTCAATCACGGACTTGTCTCCGAACCCTTTACCGACTTTTCGCAGGGTTAGTTCGGCCATTTTCCCATCTCCTCCCGCGTGTCATGTCGAGCTGATTTGTCGAGGTGCACCTTTACTGCGTCTTTACTTCATCCGGAAGCCCGCGGCAAAGTAGCCTCCAACAATGTACTTTCGAATGAGGAGCAAGAGAATAAACGACGGGATACTCAGGAGGATGGAATAGACGGCCGCCGCTTGCTGTGGATAATTGGTGACCATGGAGTACATCTGGACGGGCATCGTGACGTAGTTGGGGGCGCCTACCAGAAATGTTCCTTGCGCTTCGTCAAACGACGCGAGAAACGCCTGAATGAGTGCCACGATGATACCGGGTCTGGCCATCGGCAGCGTGACGTACCAAAACGTACGAAACGGTCCGGCGCCGACATCGCGAGCGGCCTCTTCGAGGGATTTCGGAACCGAGGAGAACGCTGCGGCAGGAATCCACGTCATCACCACGATGGTGTTAATCATTTGAATCACAATGACACCCCAGAACGTATCCATGAGGTGCACCGCGTATAGAATTCCTGCGATAGCGATGTAGAGGCCCATTTTCGGAAAGGCGTTCGTGGCAAATATGCCTATGAACATGGCACGGCGACCGGGAAATTGATAGCGTGAAAACGCGTAGGCAGCCGGTAGACAGAGGAATGCAGAAAGAATGGTCACGATGGGAGCGAAGGTAAACGAAAGTAGCACTGAATGACCGAAATGGGAATCCGAAAGCACCGTCGACCACCACGACAGCGAGAATTGTTGTGGAAGGAGCGCGGGATAGTACCACTCCCCAGCAAATGCCCAGAGAATCAGGACCACGAGGGGGCCTAAAACGAAAACGAGCAGGGCCACCACCAGCGCTGTCGCGAGGGACTTCGACATGACTGCAGTTGGCGCGAGAGTTCGATGGTGAGGAGTCATTGGCAAGGTGCTGGCTTGTACGGGAGTTTGCATTATATTCGACCCGACCTTCTATCGAGTTTCAGATTGGCCATCACGTACCACGTGCCGACGACGGAGGCGAGAATGAAGACCATGACCGCCATCGCTTCCGCCTGCTGTGGTTCGTTGTACGCCGAAAAGAAATTGGCCATCGCCACGCCGAGCAACTGTGGTGCGGTTGGCCCCATCAAATAGGGAACGGTATAAGCACCAAGTACGCCAATGCAACTGAACGTCGTAACGATGACGAGGGGCAGCGTGTTCATCGGCAATAGGATTTTAAGGGAGACCGTCCATGCTCGCGCCCCGACATCGCGAGCCGCTTCGATGAGTGAATCGGGCACGTTGCGCAGTCCGGAGGCCAACATCAGGACCGAAAACGGGAGCCCGGTCCAAACGTTGCCAATCACGACCCCGAAGAGTGTGTAACCAAAGCTTGGAAAATTGGGATCTCCGAGATGCTTGGCCAGTGCGTCCACAAATCCACCGGCGTTCCAAAAGGTGACCAGTGCGTAGGAAGCGATAACGCTGGGAATGAACATTGGAATCAGGTAGAGCGTCGAAGCGATGCGCGCCAGCAATCCATTCGAAAACCGCAGGTACAACGCGATGACCCAACTTGCCACCAGAAGGAGAATCACCGATAGGATGGTGACCCAGAGGGTCGAGATGAAATCGGATCGAAACGGGCTCATTTTGAACAATTCTGTATAGACTCCAAGGGTCGGACCGTGATGCGCGACCACTTGGTTCTGCGCCATGGCACTCACTACGGCATTTGGGCCGCCTGTATAGCCAAGCGTGTAAAGAAACGACTCCACGGTCGGTAATCCGACGAAGGCAAGTAGGAACGCGATAGGCAGCGCCGCCATCCAAAACCCTATAGAGCGTCGTTTCACCAAAGTGGTTGCCCCCCTTCTTGGCACAGCACGACGGGGAAGGCGGGTTCCCCTGTCGTGCACGGTGCCGCATATGATACGAGATTGACATGGACAACTCGGTGAGGAATCCGTGTGACGGACCCTTTGACGACTTTTATTTGTTATGCCACTGTGTTCTGCCAGGCCTGGTTCAAATCGGCGCCATAGAATGAGGACCAGCCTGTGGCATAGGACTTCGCGATGGACGCGTATTTCTCTCGAACGGATTTCGGAACGTACTTCCATTCGATACCTGGATATCCGTTCATCTTGTCAATCACGATGGTTTGGGCTTGAGGCGTGAGGAGCCAATTCAGGAACGCATCTGCCGCCTTTTTGTTTGGACTGTTTTTCACGACCCCCATATCGGCGGGGCCACCGGCAAATGGAGGAGTCAGTTGAAGAAGCTTGATGGACGAAGGCAATTGTTTGTCTTGCAATGCGCTGAGGGCCATATCGGACCATACGGGTGCGACCCAGATGGACCCGTTGGCCAGTAGATTGAGAGTCCCGGTGTTACCATTCGGGTAGAAACCCTTGCGATAAATGTCGGGACCCAGGCTTTTCAGTAGATTTAATCCGGTGGTCCATGTCTTTTCGAGGGCCTTAGAAGATGAAGTCACTAGCTCCGCTTGGTCCCGTTTGGGGACTTTCGAGTTGACGACGGCCATGACGAAATTGCCGCCGGAACCTCCCGAGCTCGGTGTGTTGTACGTGAATTTTCCCGGGTTTGCCTTGATCCACGTGAGCAGAGCGTTCAGTGTTTTCGGGGGGTTCTTCACGTCGGCGGAATTGTAGGCCAGAACGACCGAAGATCCCCGATAAGGAAGCCCCTCGTATTGTGTCTGTTTCAGCAGGGCAGGGGAAATCCGGGAAATGTTCGGAATCTCTCTCTTGTTCAGTTTTTGCAGCATGTTTGCCGTGGCGAGTGTCGGGACAATGCCTGAGTCTAGGATATCGTAGCCAGAGTTTTTATGAGCCTTTTCGGCCGCAACAATCTTATCTTGAATGACTCCCGAGTCCGTTCCGTGGGCGTCAAATACCACGTTGATCTTAATGTTGGGATGAGTTTTTTCGTAGACGGGAACGAGATCTTGCTCCCACAGAGCCTGTACGTTCACGTCGCCATCGGTGTATAGGGTCAAAGTCGTCATGCTCGTCTTTGCCATCGCTACCGAAGCGCTAGTTAAAATCCCTGTAACCATTGCCGCCGTCAGAGCAATGTTCGTAATATTCCGTCTCTTCATGTAATGTGTCCTCCTTTTTATAATTCCATTTGTGGGAAACGAGGAATGAACGGTTCACGTACCTTTGTATGAACTGTGATAAGACGGTACACGGGATATTGCAGGTTAAAAACTGGTCTGATGTGGGTCACGAATCACCCCTTTCCCGTCAAGAATGGTCAACGCTGGCGCATTACCTGAAGTGAAAAGACGTTCATATTCAAGTAGTCGAATGACAGAAACAGCGGACGGTGCATGTGGTCAAAATGCAATTGTTTGAGGATGACAATGGGTGGTTTGCGGTCTACTTGCTCGCCGTCTTGTAGATATCTCAGGTACGGATCGGTTGCCTGCGGCATAATGATCTCTGTGTGTGCATAATCGACGTGATAGCCCAGTTGGTCCATCGTGAATAGTAGTGAACCATCGACAGCCTCAGTAGGGGCATACGCCTTTGGAAAAATGTTCACAGACACGGCCGCTCGCAGATTGGATGCAAATCGGATGCGGACCATTCTTACAGCGGGCGCGCCACAGACCAAGTCCAAACAGGTTGCTTCGTCGGCCGATAGTTCTATGTCTTTGAACTCGACTAATTGCTTGCGAACCGTGGTGTACGATACGGAGATCATCTTATCGGTGCTTTCGAGTTTCGTTAGGACCGACACAATCTGTCCCCGAGGATTGACGTACCGTCCGATGCCTTTCCGGGAAGTTACCACTCTGTCCTGTTCCAATGCGGTAAGAGCTTGACGGACAGTGGCGCGCGTAACGCCGTATTCCTTTGCTAGCTGGTTTTCACTTGGCAGGCGCGAGCCTTGTATCCATTCGCCGTCTCCAATGCGAGTCAGGATTTCTTCACGAATCTCCAAATACCGACTGAGCATGCGTCACCTCGATGACCATAAGGACTGTGGGATGTCTGTCGCTCGGGTAAAACAGAGCTTGTGTAGACAAGTACATGGTAACGAAGAAGTGTTAAAGCCGTTGTGGGATTCTCGTTAATATGAGTAAAGAGATTGTCGGTTTGCGTTTACAATCTGAGGGGTATCGGCATCGGCTCTGAATCAGACACTCCGGTTGATTATCCCTTTACTGGGTAAAATGGTAAAGCGCATATTCATGGAAAGGTTGCTGCTTTAACTACCAAATATTACTATATCTCATTTACGGAATTGTCCAATGGGAGCCTTCGAGTGGTTTATCAGAGGGAGAACGATCCCAAAAGCCGAGTCGTTGAGACTTTTGTGCGAAACCTGTTTCAGTCTGTCACGTTGTCCGTGCCAAAGGAAGATACAGCGCCTTTTTATCGGGAAAACGTATTTTGCGCCAGAAACAGTCCTCGAGCGTGACGTCGCTCCCGCCGATGATAAATACACTGACTTGATTTGTTGGGAAACAACCGTGGGACCACACGGTCAAATTCATTCCGAGAATGATATTTCTTGGATGAAAGGCGGTCGCTTAGACATTCGAGGTTACGTGTCCGAAATGGACAGACACAACGTCTCCTTCGTGACCTCTATGGCAACAAACACGGTTCAAACAACGATTGCACACCGCCGGATTGCGAAAGATGCCAGACGCTTTTATAAACCAGGTACTCCGGCGTATTCGGTCGCTGACTATGTGTATAAAAACCCCGTGGTGAATCTGCCAAAATGGGGACAATTCACAATGGTACTTGCAAGGTATCGGGATCTACCATTTGACCTATACGTCAAAGACAGCTTGGATGTGTCTCAAATCTGCCTTGGTTGCAGGGGCTTTGGCATACCGGAACTTTCACCGATACAAGCCGCGAGATATACTCTTTGGTTCTAGCGAACCCACTTTGCGAAGCAGCCCGGAACGCGTCAAATCTCCCGGTGTTGGATATCGTAGCGTGGGACAGAGAGCAATGCCGGCAGACGTAAATGCGTCGGCCCAGAGCGTGGAACAAATTCGCCGTTTGTTCTTCATATAGGGAAGGACAATTCCGAGCGAAAGTCGGAAAAACTCCCATCCGAGCAACAGGTAGTCATAATGGGAGCCCACCTCATGGCGAGCGAACCGTACGATTCTTGCGGCTTGTGATGAGGTCAATCGTGGATAACGAAAGACGTCGGCGGCGCCCGCATAGGCGGCGGATGGCAAATATCCGGTATTGCGAAAACTCTGTGCTTCGATGAGTTGGTGCTCTCCCACATAACCAGCGACGTGAGTGTACTGGCTCTGCGTAACCAGCTTCACGGGGAAATCAAGCCATCGAGTACCACGAATGAAGATTAAG
>JAJZAV010000136.1 GCA_021799255.1 Bacillota bacterium | reverse complement strand
ATTGTTGAAGCAGGCGTTTACGCACGCTTCCTATCGCAACGAACATAAGAAAAGTGCTGAATCCGACAATGAACGTCTGGAATTTCTCGGTGATGCTGTGCTGGAGCTTGTGGTAAGCCATCATCTTTTCAAGGAATTTCCCCACTTACCTGAAGGAGAGTTGACCCGCATGCGAGCAGCCATCGTGTGCGAACCATCGCTGGTTTCATGCGCGTCACGCCTGGAATTTCACAGGTACATCCGATTGGGGCGCGGTGAGGAGAAGTCGGGTGGAAGAAATCGTCCAGCGTTGCTCGCCGACGTATTCGAGGCGTTCATTGGGGCTCTCTATTTGGATCAAGGAATGGATGCGGCCCGTCAGTTCGTGGAATCGTTCGTTCTTAAGGCCGTCGGAGAAACGGCGTTTGCGGTGGATTACAAAACAGCGCTCCAAGAATGGGTGCAGAAGAACATCACCCATGACCTGCGATATCGCATTGTTGAAGAGCGAGGACCCGCGCACGCGAGGGAGTTCGTCGTCGAGGTTCGGGTAGGGAAAGACGCGTACGGCACGGGGTCCGGGCGCTCCAAAAAAGAGGCGGAGCAACACGCTGCCAGGGAAGCCTTGCATCGGTTGAACACCGAAATCAAAGAGACGAATCCGCCCCTTGATATTATCTCTCCCAGTGCGGATTTTCAGTGAACGACGCCGGACCTGGTGTAACGGGAAAGGAGGCCGAGCGTGTTTCTGAAGCGGATTGATGTCATGGGGTTTAAATCGTTCGCCGACAAGACCACGTTGGAATTCTCACCCGGGATCACGGGGGTAGTTGGCCCCAATGGGAGCGGGAAGAGCAACATTGCGGACGCCATAAGGTGGGTGCTGGGCGAACAAAGCGCACGCAGTCTTCGTGGCAGTAAAATGGAGGACGTTATTTTCGCCGGTACGGAGAAACGTCGGCCCATCAACTACGGCGAAGTGTCCCTGACGCTCGACAACGAGGACGGCCATCTCGGTGTGCCCTTCACGGAGGTGACCGTCACTCGTCGTGTTTACAGGTCGGGGGAGAGCGAGTACTCCATTAACCAGCAGTCGTGTCGCCTGCGCGATATCCATGAGCTATTCATGGACAGTGGGCTTGGGAGAGAAGCCTACTCCATCATCGGACAAGGGCGCATTGAGGAGATGTTGTCCACTCGGCCCGAGGATAGGCGAGGTCCGTTTGAGGACGCCGCAGGCATCGTCAAGTACCGCTCACGCCGCAAGGAAAGTGAGCGGCGCCTCGACGAAACGTCGGCCAACTTAGTGCGTGTGGACGACATCCTTGCCGAGTTAGCCCGCCAAGCCGGGCCTCTGGAAAAGGAGGCCGCGCGTGCGAGCGAATATCAGGCTCTGTCCGAGGAGTGGACAGCGCTCGACATCTCGCTCTTGGTGCATCAAATTGAAACCCTGCAGGAGCGATACTCGCAGGCTTCCCTTGGGCTGACTGAGGCAAAAGAGCGCAGGGAGGTTGCAACCGCGGAGTTGGCGAGTGCCGAGTCGGCGCTCGCGAGCGCGAAGGAATCGGCGTCGGCGACGAGGGAGGCAGAGTCCGCTCTGCAACAACAATTGCTGCTGACGGTTGAGGAAAGAGAACGGGCCGACGGGCAAATTGCTGTCCTCGAAGAACGACTGTCCAACCTTCAAACGACGCAGGCGGATCGGGAAAAGCAGCGCGAAGACGTTTCGCGGGAGATTCAGGAACTTGAGCTTCAGAACGAAAAGGTTCACGAAGAACTCCAGTCCGTCACAGCGCGCCTCGAAGTAAAGAAGGGGGAACTCGAAGCGGCGACGTTAGCCTTGGACCCGACGCGCCGTTCGAGCTTGGCTGCCGAAGTTTCTGAGCTGAATGCGGAATTGATTGAGGTCCATCAACAAGAGGCGACGCATCGCAATCAGATCCGCTCTCTCCAAGAGTCGATGGGGACTTCTGCGCAGAGGGAGAGGCGCCTCGAAGAAGATCGCGAGAGGCTGCGGGGCGAGCTTGAAAAGCTGCGTGCGCAACGGCAAGACCTCGCATCAAGGCAGGAGGAACTCGCGCTCACCAAGGCCGCCGCGATGTCCGAGATCAACGAGACCACGGCTCAAATCCGGAACCTGTCTCAGGAAGAGGCCGGCATTGGGGCTGCCATCGCTAAACTCGATACGGATGGTGCATCTATCCAATCGAAGCTAGAATTACTGAAAGAACTTGAAGAAGGGTACGACGGTTATACGGCCGGCGTTCGCGCCGTCATGCAGGCGGCTGACGGCGGGAGACTCTCGGGCGTCCACGGCGCGCTCGCGACGCTTATTACGGTTCCGAAGGAGCACGAGACGGCGATTGAGACAGCGCTGGGTGCTGCGGTACAGAATATCGTGGTGGATGGGGAAGAGGACGCTCGAAGCGCCATCGATTACTTGAAACGACGCCAAGCGGGCCGGGCCACCTTCATGCCCCTCGCCGTCCTGAAGAGCCGGCGCGTGTCTCAAATGGAGGAAGCCAAGCTTGCCGAAGATCCCGGTTTCGTGGGCATTGCTAGCGATCTCGCTCACTGTTCGGACAACCACCGACGGGCCGTGGAGCACGTGCTTGGAAACGTCGTGGTTGCTAAGACGCTTGTCGATGCGAACCGCCTGGCGAAACTGCTCGGCTATCGGCTGCGCATCGTCACGCTTGACGGCGATGTGGTGAATCCGGGGGGCATCATGTCCGGAGGAAGCCTTTCTCGTCGAGGTCCTGGGCTCCTGGGCCGTAAAAGGGACAGAGAGGCGACCGAAGCGGCGCTTCGTGAACTCGGGACGAAACGAAATGCCATGTTTGAGCAGCAAAAGGAATTGCGCACGGAGATCTCGAACGCGCAAGCAGCAGCGCGCGAGGCGCAGAATCACCTTTCGGAGTTACAATCCCAGCTTGCAGAAATCGACGGGCGCCTTCGCGAAGGGACGGTCGAGGTGAGAGCGGCCGAGGACAGGCTGCAAGCGCTCGAGTGGGAAAGCGAACAAACGAAGGACGCCAAGGCTTCGTGGGAAGAGAAGCTTCAGATGGCAAACGAGGCTCTGGCCTCGTCCACCCTGATGCGGCAACAACTTGAGCAAAACGTGGCCGCGAAGCGGGCGCAGCTTGATGAGTGGGAGCAGTCTTCGGCGGTCATGCAAGAACACTTGACTGGAGTAAGGGTCGAATTGGCGAAGCTTGAGCAGGAGACGTCCGCCTTGGTGGCCCGCCGCAAGGATGCGTATACTCGGTTGGCCGGACAGCGGGATCGACAAACGCAACTTGGCAGCGAACTCGAGCGGATCTCGCAATCGATTGCCACGTCAAAAGAGCAGTTGAAGGGCGCCCGGGAGTTGGTGTTAGCGCTTGTGGACAACGTGGATGCCAAGGAGGCACAACTCGTTACGCTGCGCCTCCAAAGTGCCGACGTCAACCAAATGGTCCAGAAGGCGGAGAAGGACGCTCGCGACGCGCAGATGCAGGTGCACAGTATTGAAGAAGCTTTGCATCGGGCGGAAGTGTTTGCAGAACGGATTGACGTTGAGCTTTCGCACGTGCTTGTGCGGTTGGGTGAGCAATACCACATGTCCTACGATTGGGCGAAAGCGAACCATCCGCTTGCAGAACCTGCGGACCAGGCGCACAGTCGTGCCGATTCGCTGCGAAAGAAGATGCAGGCGCTCGCTCCGGTATCGCTCTCTGCCATCGATGAGTGGGCCCGCCTATCGGAGCGCATTGAGTTCCTTACGCGAGAGAAAGTCGATTTGGAACAGGCGAAGGCGCAACTCTTGGACGTCATCGCCGAAATTGACGACGAAATGGCGCGGCGTTTCTCGGAAAGCTTCCTGCAAATCCGGGCCGAATTCGAGGTCGCATTTCGACAGCTGTTCCAAGGGGGCAAGGCGGATCTGCA
Organism: Bacillota bacterium; assembly: GCA_021799255.1. Taxonomy (GTDB): domain Bacteria; phylum Bacillota; class Bacilli; order Alicyclobacillales; family Alicyclobacillaceae; genus JAJZAV01. The sequence goes on along the minus strand of JAJZAV010000136.1, from coordinate 6,565 downwards.
GCTTACGGATCCAGAGCACGTGCTCACGAGCGGGATAGAAGTGATTGCACAGCCGCCCGGGAAGAAGTTGCAGAACCTGAATCTGTTGTCGGGCGGGGAGCGAGCGCTCACGGCGATGGCGCTTTTGTTTGCGATTTTACGCGTTCGCCCAGTCCCGTTTTGCGTCCTGGATGAGGTGGAAGCCGCTCTGGACGAGGCCAACGTGGGGCGTTTTGCGAAACAGTTGCGGCGCTTTTCCGGCGAGACGCAATTCATCGTGATCACGCACCGACGAGGGACGATGGAAGAAGTGGATTCGCTCTACGGCGTGACGATGCAGGAATCTGGCGTCTCTTCCCTTATCAGCGTTCGCCTGAGCAACGAAGAGGACATCGAAACGGCGTAGGAAAGCTGCTGGCGAGTGCGTGACATAGAAGTCGTACAAGGGCTCGGAAACGGTGTAGGGGGGAAATGCGTGGGCATATTCGATAAGTTCAGAAAGGGGCTCGAAAAGAGTCGATCCGCCGTTTTAGGTCGCCTTGCTGGCGTGTTTAAGGCGTCTCGTCTGGATGAAACGGTGTATGAGGAAATGGAAGAGGCTTTGCTCGCGTCCGACGTGGGCGTGGAGACGTCGCTGTGGATGGTGGAAAGGGTTCGGAAATTGGCGCGAGAGAAGAAGGTGACCTCTCCGGAAGACTTGCCGGCGTGCTTGAAGCAAGCGATGGAAGAGGCGCTGGAGTCCGCGGACCCCTCCATGAACATGGCGCAGGACGGCCCGACCATCGTCATGGTGGTGGGGGTGAACGGGGCCGGCAAGACCACATCGATAGGCAAGCTCGCCTACCATTACCGCCAACAAGGGAAAAAGGTATTGCTTGCGGCTGGCGACACGTTTCGCGCCGCCGCCATCGAGCAGTTGGTGTCGTGGGGTGAAAGAGCGGGCGTCGAAGTTGTTCGCCACCAACAAGGAGCGGATCCCGCCGCGGTCATTTTTGATGGGATTGCAGCCGCAAAATCACGCAAGTACGACATTGTGTTGTGCGATACCGCCGGAAGGCTTCACAACAAGGCGCACCTGATGGCCGAGTTAGCGAAGGTTTCGAAGGTGGCCTCCCAGGCGCTCCCTGGGGCCCCGCACGAGGTGTTGCTCGTCGTGGATGGAACGACAGGGCAAAACGCGCTGACGCAGACGCAGATGTTCTCGCAAGTGGCCCCCCTGACTGGCATCATCGTGACGAAGCTGGACGGCACCGCAAAAGGCGGCGTGGTTCTTCCCATCGTGCGCGAATACGGCCTTCCCGTGAAGTGGGTTGGCCTCGGGGAACAGTTGGACGATATGGAGCCGTTCTCAGCGGAATCGTTCGCATCGGCATTGTGTGACGTGTAAAGGGGAATTGCTTGACAGTGGAGAGGGACGGACGTATGATGGAAAGGGCCACTCGATTGGCCAATCTGTACGATGTCTACGCCATGCTCTTGACTGAGAGGCAACGCGAGTGGATGGAACTGCATTATTTTGAGGATCTGTCCCTTGCGGAGATTGCGGAACAGTTCGGAGTCACACGGCAGGCCGTCCACGATAACCTGCGCCGTGCCGAGGAGCAATTGGAGTCGTATGAAAGGGTGTTGCACCTCCTATCTGCGAGGGATAGGCGCGTAGGTTTGCTTCATAGACTGCGCGCCCTTTGTGAGGAGCGGACCGCGAGTCCAACGCCTGCGCAACAGGAGCGTATCTTGCAGTTGGTGGACGAGTTGCTTCGCGAAGGCTAGATCCTGTTGCCGATGAAACCGCAGGGGGTGACACCAGATGCTCGAAGGCATTTCCAATAGTCTGCAGAAGGCGCTCGAGAAGCTGCGAGGCAAGGGCAGGCTGTCCGAAGAGGACGTTGCCGTTGCGATGAGGGAAGTTCGTCTCGCGTTGCTTGCGGCCGATGTCAACGTCAAGGTGGTCAAGCAGTTTGTTGACAAGGTGCGCGAACGGGCTGTAGGTCAGGACGTGGCTCGAAGCCTGACGCCGGGTCAGCAGGTTGTCAAAATCGTATACGAAGAACTCACCGAACTGATGGGCGGCTCCGAGGAAAGGCTGCGAATGGCAGCACAACCTCCCACGGTGATCATGCTTGTGGGTCTGCAGGGCACCGGAAAAACCACGGCGATTTCGAAGCTCGCATTGACGTTTCGTCAACATCAGCATCGCCCCCTGCTGGTGGCCGCGGACGTATATCGACCAGCGGCTATCGAACAGTTGAAAGTGCTCGGTCGGCAGATTGACATTCCGGTCTTCGACATGGGTTCGAATGCTCGACCCCCCGACATTGCCACTGCGGCCATTGCCGAAGCGAAGCGTCAGGGTGCTGACATCGTCCTCATCGACACAGCAGGGCGACTCCATATTGACGAAGACATGATGGACGAATTGGATAAGATGAAATCCGCCGTGAACCCGGACGAGATCTTGCTCGTTGTGGATGCCATGACGGGCCAAGACGCGGTCAACGTCGCACAGACGTTCCATGGCAGGCTTGGCGTGACGGGTGTCATTTTGTCCAAGATGGACGGAGACACGCGGGGCGGAGCGGCGCTTACGGTTCGAGCTGTGACGGGTTGCCCCATCAAGTTCATCGGGCTCGGCGAGAAGATGGAGCCGCTCGAGGCGTTTCATCCGGACAGGATTGCGTCTCGAATCCTTGGTATGGGCGACGTTCTCAGCCTCATCGAGAAGGCCCAACAGACGATGGATCTCGATAAGGCTCAGGAGATGGAGAAAAAGCTACGATCGTCGCAGTTTACCTTGGATGACTTCCGAGACCAACTCCAGCAGGTTCGCAATCTTGGCCCTCTTGAACAGGTTCTGAACATGATTCCGGGCATGAACAAGATGAAGGGGCTCGACAAGGTCAATCTTGACGACAGTCGGTTTCGTCGGATGGAAGCCATCATCTCCTCGATGACCAAGGAGGAGCGAGCGACTCCCAGCGTAATGAACGCCAGCCGTCGCCTGCGCGTTGCTAAGGGGAGTGGAGTCACCGTCCGAGACGTGAACCAGCTTTTGAAGCAGTTCGAGCAAATGCAGACCATGATGAAACGGTTTGCTGGATTCGGAAAAAAGTCTGGGAAACGTGGCATGATGAGCATGTTAAAGAACATGTCCGGGGGAGATCTTGGGTCCGTATTGGATTCTGGTGGGGGTGTGCCGGGAGGAACGGCTTCTCCTGGTTTCCCGAACCCGCGTGGACCGAGGCAGCATCGCAAGAAAAAAAGGTAACAATTTTAGAGGTTGTAAAAGACGTAGAGCTTGCATCAAATCATAAACAACAGCGGAGGTTGGTAAGAATGGCAGTTCGTATTCGACTAAAGCGCATGGGCGCTAAAAAGGCTCCTTTCTATCGTGTGGTTGTGGCGGATTCTCGCTCGCCGCGCGACGGACGTTTTATCGACGAGATTGGCACGTACAATCCCTTGACGGATCCTGCGAAGATTGCCATCGATGAGGATAAGGCTCTTCACTGGTTGCAGTCGGGTGCGCAGCCGTCCGATATGGTGCGCCATCTGTTTAATCAAGCAGGAATCTTGAAGAAGCATCACGAGGCAAAACTACAGAAGTCGTCCGCGCAGTAACCGCGCTGGATTTTGTAGTCCCGTAATGCCCGCCCACGCGCTGGTGCTTGAAGCGCAGGACGGGTGTTCCGGGTCTCTCAGCCGTGGACGTGCATATTGCGTTGGTCGAGGTGTCTTCCTTTTTATACTGCGGTTAACGGATAATAGAGATCGTGAGTGGCGGGCATCGCGCGATTGCAACTTGACGCCAACAATGGACAGGGGCGTGACGCAGATGAAGGAGCTACTTCAGTATCTGGCAAAGTCTCTCGTCGAAAATCCAGATGCGGTCGTCATATCTGAAGAAGAGCGTGGCGACACCATCGTATATCATGTGAAAGTCCACCCGTCGGACATCGGCAAGGTCATCGGCCGTCAAGGACGGGTTGCCAAGTCGATTCGGCACGTGGTGAGCGCGGCCGCCTATCGACAGCGACAACACGTCGTTGTCGACATCGATTCTTAATACCATCCGGCACCTACTTTTCGAGGAGGAACCAAACGTATGATTACTATTCGCCAACCGGTAGCCGTCAAGTTCATTCTGACCGAGAGCACCAAACAGGAGATCCTGGAGGAACAGCGCAATCAGGTGGATAGGCTGTCCGAGGAATTGGAGCAAATAGAAATCCAAGGGAAGGCGGCCCTTGAACAGGCCATGTCTCAAGGCGGAGACGTCGCCGCGCAGGTCCGGATGCAGATTGAATCGGAGAAGCAGACCCGCATGGAGCAACGGGAACAGCTCATCCAGCAGATTCAGCAGATTCAACAACTTGAGCTCGGAACGGAGATCCAAAACATGAACGTAGAAACCTCTGTGGACGTTCGTGTGGGAGATAATTGGGGCGAGATTCTGATGGGTTCCGAGATTGTGATTAAGGACGGGATCGTTCACGAAATCCGTCGCGGGGGAGCCCCCGTCGAAGAGTAATGTAAGTGCTTTTTCCATATAGGCATCGCGGTAGGGGGATGAGTGGTTGGGGAACGAATACTTCACCGTGGGAGTCATCGCAAACGTCCACGGATTGCGCGGAGAGGTGAAGGTTCTCTCACGGACGGATTTTGACGAATTGCGCTTTCGTCCAAAGTCCCGTCTGTTTGTGAGGTCTGAAGGCTCTACGCCCATCACTGAAGTCGTGGTGAAGACGGCTCGTCGCCACCAACAGTTCTGGCTTGTCTCCTTTGAGGGAATGTCTTCGATAAACGACGTTGAGAGGTGGAAGGGCATGCAACTGTGCGTTCACCAATCCCAACTGCCCCCCCTCCCCGAGGGAACGTATTACATGCACGAATTGATTGGCCTATCCGTGTACACGGACGACGGTCGCTTTGCCGGAGAGCTTGTGGACGTTCTCACTCCAGGTGCTAACGACGTGTATGTGATTCGAGGTCCGTTGCAAGCTAAGGAATTGTTGATTCCCGCGACTAAGGAGTGCGTCTTGTCCGTCGATAGAACCGCGCGGCGCATGACCGTTCACTTGTTGGAGGGTCTCTTGGAGGAAGAAGTCTCGGAGTCATGATGGAGTTTGTGATCTTTACTTTGTTTCCGGACATGTTTCAAGGAGTTCTGGGGGAAAGCATCATTTCGCGAGCGGTGGACACCGGCGCCGTTTCTATTCGCACAGTCAATTTTCGTGACTATGCGAGGGACAAACATCGGACTGTCGATGATTATCCGTTTGGCGGCGGCGCAGGCATGCTGTTGAAGCCGGAACCCATTTTTGCCGCCGTGGAGGATGCGCAATCCAGTAGCGAACCGGGCGGATCCACCCGTGTGATTTTGATGTCACCCCAGGGTCGACCGTTCACGCAGGCGATTGCCAAGGAGCTATCGGAGTGTAAGCGCATTTTTCTGGTCTGCGGGCATTATGAGGGCTTCGACGATCGCATTCGTCAACACCTTGTCGATGACGAGATCTCCCTAGGCGACTTCGTGCTGACTGGCGGAGAGATTGCCGCCATGGCAATCGTCGACGCGGTGACGCGATTATTGCCGGGAGTTCTCGGGAACGGCGGTTCTGCAGAGGACGATTCTTTTTCCTCCGGCCTGCTTGAATATCCCCAATACACAAGGCCGAAATCGTTTCGTGGGCTTGAAGTGCCTCCCGTTCTGCTCTCCGGACACCACGAAAGAGTCGACGCGTGGCGGCATGTTCACGCATTGTACCGTACGTGGTTGCGCAGGCCTGACCTACTTGCCAACTTCACGCTCAGCGATGCCGACAAGAAGCTGATTGACAAATGGAACCGGGGAGATCTTTCCGATGTTGACGGATTCGTTCCAACTTAGATCCCGTTTCTCCCTATTTTGACGCTGGCCGCGTCGGCGTGGTTCCGTCGCCGTGGCAACGCATCCTCGCAAGAGGGCTCACGATGCATTTCGGATGAGCTTTGCTAGAGACCATCCAAGCAACCTCGCTTCGGGCAATCCCCGTTGGTCTTGACGATGAATTCGTGGATGAATCTTCATCTTGCGCCAGGGATGCAGCCGAGGTGGATTCATCGGGTCCCTAGGGTGGATTCAGGCCCTTGGGGAGAAGAACGTAGCGGCTGTATCCCAACTTGCAATCTCCCCAAAGGCCTATCTCATCGTATGGGCAATTCGTGTCCATCGTTCGTGTACAAAAATACCGCGTTGTTTTTATCGACGGGTTATCGACGGGTTATCGACGGGTTATCGACGGGTTATCGACGGGTTATCGACGGGTTATCGACGGCGAAACGCCTTTTGCCACCCTTTCCCGCGAATAAATGTCGAATCAGAGGTTGATCTGACGAGTCGAGCGTGGTATATTAGTCGATGTCGCCGTGAGAGCGGGCGGCCAAGAAGGTCCGAAAAACCGCGTCGCATCAACGATTTTCGAGGATGGACGGGTGGAGAAACTCCTTCTTCGGGAGAGAGTGTCGGACCGAAATCGTTCCTTGAAAACTAAACACGCCAGGTTTTGAAGTTCATCGAACGATGAACGAATGCGATTCGCGAGAGCGA
>JAJZAV010000135.1 GCA_021799255.1 Bacillota bacterium | reverse complement strand
TCCACATTTCCCTCGACGGCCAACCCATCTCGTCGGTGTCCGTACCCAACACCGGTGGCACGCAGTCCTGGGAAACAGTCAGCGATCCAACGTACGTCACGTTCTCGGCAAGTCAACAGGGAAAACACTCGCTTACCGTCACCGCTAGCGGAGGGCCTTTTAACTTGCATTGGATTCGCTTCATACCAGCCGGCCCTCGTATCATACAAGGATTCGAGTCTAACTTTCAGAAGTTTCCGATGGGTGCATACACGTACGGGGACGCCGCGATGACATTTGGTCGCGCATACGGCGTGGAGAACGCACAGGGGACCCAAGTGGCCCCCGCGTACCAAGGAAACTACGACGTGCGCTTGAACTACCATCTCGGAAAGACAGGAACCAACGTCTCTGAGTTTTACATCCACCCGCTGATGAACCTGACTCCGGACTCAGGAGTTAGCTTTGAGGTTTACGGTGAAAACACAGGCACCGAGTTCCAAATGAATTTGGAAGCTACGGGTCATGAACTATTTAATTTTGTAAACCCGAGTCATCCGTCTTATACATGGAAGGACGACTTCACTGGTTGGAAGCAGATCACGCTCCCGTTCAGCGAGCTCAAGAAGGCGGCTTCTCAACCGGATCCGGGCACGTCCCCCAGCTACACGACACCGGATTTGACGGACGTGTATTCCATCGATTTGCTTCCCGTTACCCCAGGAGCGACCGGTTCCCTTTACGTGGACGCGTTTCGGACGTACGACAACAACAATCCGTCGCAACAGCCTCCAACGGAAACGTTTGCACCAGTCACCTACCAAACGATTCCTGGACTAATAAACGGCGACAGCTACGGACCCTATTTCAACGTCCAACTTCAGCCAACCTCGGACACGCCGGGAATTGGCGACGGACAAAACGTCGGATACATTTACGCTAAAAGTTCAATGGGCTACTTCGTGGACGTTCCGCACACCGGAAACTACGTGGTTGATTACCGGGTGTCCAACGGATCGACAGCGCAAGGCGACATCGAGATGCTGGAAGATGGGACCTTGGTAGGAAAGACCATGGTCAATCCGACGGGAAGCTGGACAACGTGGACGGACGTGCAAGATGTGGTTCACCTCACCGCAGGCAAGCACACCCTGACTCTTACCACTACGGGTGGCAATTGGAACCTTCACTATTTTCACCTCGCGCAATCCACGCAGGGTCAATTGCTTGGGATTTCGCTCAATCCATCCAGCTACCAACTCTTTACGGACGGAAAGACAGTAACGGCCGATGTGTACGGATTGTTTTCGAGCGGGTTCAACGCGTCATCACCAAAGTACGTGTCCCCGTTGTTGACTGGGGTGACGTTTACGTCCAGCAACAAGAGCGTCGCCACTGTGAGCAAGGACGGCACGATTGACCCGGTGGGAATAGGCACAACGGTCATCACCGCGACCGCCGGAACTTGGTCAACGACGGCGCAAGTGTCCGTGGAACAAGCCCTTCCGAACGGGTTTTCACAAATTGACGTAGGACCCGTTGGGACAGCCGGTACCGCTTCGTACGACGCGAACAGTGGTCTTTGGACGGTGTCCGGTTCAGGAACAGACATGTACGCTGGAACGGACCAGTCTCATTTCGTGTATAAGTCCGTGACAGGAGATTTCACGATGGTGGCTCATCTGAAATCCATGGGTGACACTGGTCTATGGGCAAAAGCTGGCCTACAGGTTCGCGATTCACTGGGTCCAAATGCTAATTTAGTATTCATTGACCAGACACCACAAACCGAGGGGGTTCAGTTTGTCACCGGAAGCAACAATAACATCGGCGGCGGAACCACGGATCCAACCCCGGCTGGAAAGTTGCCCATTTGGCTGAAACTCGTTCGGCAAGGTACGTCCGTCACGGGCTATTGGTCAACGGACGGGCACACGTGGATTGAGGTCGGACAGCCATACACGCTTACTTCACCCACGGTCGATGTGGGTATGTTTGTGACGAGCACGAACAACGGTGTACTGAACACGGCGACGTTCAGCCATTTGTCCATCGCACAGTCGGGCACCGCGGGTCAGCTACCCGAGGTCCCGTTCGCGGGTGTCCTCCCGGCCAGCGGATTGCTCGGAGCGGTCCTGATTGCCTATCGTCGCAAACGCAAGCTTGATAGAAACGAGAACGCTTCTCGGCCGTAATGTGCGACCGAAGGAAAGCGAAAGACAAATCCCATTATCGGTAGAGAACTAAGCAAAGGGCCCCCAGGTCCCTGCCGCGAGGTTGCGTGCTGCGAAATCCCCTGGGGGCACCCTTCTTGTTTTGATGGCGTGTGACGCCCTCCGTCGCTCCTAGTGAAACCCTAGCCGTTCCTTTCCTACTTGGCCCCCACCTTGAGCCACGCGGGGTTCACGTGAGATATCCTCAACTCCGTGCGCCATGTCAAAACACCGAACCCAACAATGGCTACGGTGAAAATCAAGAGGGCTAATAGGGGCCCGTGAAACAACATGCGGAGCATAAGCACGAGCAGCAGCAAAAAGGATGCCTCAAACGGTTCGATGAAGGCGATTCGCCAATTCATCCACAGTCCATCGAGTCGACAGAAAAAGATGGTGGCTACGGCGGATAATCCCCAACCGATTGTGAAGATCCAAGCCCCGAGTACAGGTTGATGACGCACAAACAGGGGGGCCATGACGAGAACGATTACGCCCGAAACCACCATGGTCCAGAAGTTCGCCCGAGTGCGGCCAAGCCCGGCCATCATCGTGCCGCCGAGTCGGCTCACCGACGAGAACAGAATACCAATCCCGAGAACGCGGATATACTGCGTGGCATCAGCTCCCGCGTACCGCTGGCCGAACAACGCTAATGCAATGGCGTGAGGAAACGCACAAGTGATGGCGGTCAACGAAAAAAGGAGCAGGTTGTTGTAGCGAAATCCCAGGGTCGCTCGCATATAGGATTGGCGCGGATCTTTCGATGTCTGCGCCAAAAACGGCAGGGATGTGACGTTGAACGCCCAAGTGACGATATTCAAGTACCCGACAACGCGCAGCGCGTTCGAAAGATATCCAGCGGCCACAACCGAGACGGCGCCCGTCACCATCACGAGGAACGGCTGCTGAAAGGCCTTCGCCAGGTTGCCGGACCACATGGGAATCCCGTAGCGGAGCATGCCTGACAGCTCAGTCTTCCATCCTAAGGCCAGCTTAAAGGTTGTGTGATAGCGATGCCTCACCATCCACCCCGACGCAAGAGCAGCAAGAGCTGCGGCCGCCGTCATGCCTAACCCAAGATGAAGAAAAAGTCCATCGCCGGACCCGCCCTTCCATATGCCGAAGAGGACGCCTCCAATCGAGAGTCCGGTGGTCACCACCATAAACGTAGATTGCATCGTGAAGTCTCTCTTCCCGGCGAAAAACGAGATCACCACGTTTACCATGGAATTGAAGATGACCAGTCCCGCACCGGCGACAAGTCCCCACTTTAATGGTTCGACACCGTAAACCCTGGCAAACACGCCGGATAGCGAAATCAGGATGCCCGCCACCGCGAGGCCGACCACGGAACTAGCATAATAGGTGATTCCAAAGTTGCCATCACTCGCGCCGTCCGACGATCTCGACAACTGAAACGTAAGCGCCGAATTGAGTCCAAGGTTGAGAAACAGCCCACTCATGCCAAGAATCTGTTGTAATAGATTCACTTCGCCAAATAACGTGCTATTTGGCAGAACTCGAGCCATCACGACCCCGCCCAAGGTTTGAATGGTCTGATTGACTGCCAGGCCGAGGAGGACGATGGAAGTGTTCACGATGATGTATCGACGAATGGATAGAACTTGGTTCATGGTGACCCCTTTCGTCTTCCTAGTTGATGAGCTTGGCGCCAAATCAAACCTCGTGGTATGGCGGAAGGAAAAACGCGAACACTCGAGTCTAGCTTACACTCGAGCGTAGCAGGTTTGTTGGGGACACACAAATCGGGGGAAGCTGAAGGTTCCTTGAAGACGGCCGGGGAATGGGCGAACGGGGCTTAGGGGTTTGCCTTTGACGCTTTCATCGTTTTTGGCGCTTTCATCGCGTAACTAAGGAATCAGTGGACGAAGTACTCTTGCACTTTGGCTTCTCGGTTGTCTACTAATTTCACAATTTCGGGCAGCGTCTCTTCCGTGACTTTCGTAACCGCCGCCATCAGGTCTTGATCCATGGCCTCCAACTCCGCGAAAAACAGGCGATTATCTCCGTCTCTCCATTTCACCATTTCCGTTGGGGGAATCGAACCGGATCGAATCTTCACCCGCAAGGCTTCGATATCGCGAATGTATTTCTCCAAGTCGCGGACGGCCGCGAGGTCATCCGCGGACGGAAACGGATTCTCTCGCGTTGGCTGTGGCAATGATTGTCTGAGTCCGTGCAGGTCTTCTGCCAGGTGTGCGGAATACTTCGACAACAGGTCATCGCAGGCGTTTTGCAGTTGTGTGCTTCGAGCCCGCAGCGAGTTCAGGGGATCCGAATAGTCATAGCTCCATAAATTGAGCATTCCCTGTAAAACGAACGTGATGGAATCCTTCGGAGCTCTGGCGATTCCAAGCCGGGTGAGCCTACTCACAGTTCTTCCTCCCCATCTTTCGTTCAAAACTAGAAAGATCCGACGTACTCCAACTGCTCTGATTGAGAGAGTTCTCCGGGGGTTGGATAGGGAATGCCTGGGCATAGCTCTATCCCAACCGTGCGGTAGGCCTCGGTCCACAACGTGGTGCATATCTGCCGCTTCCTTCCCGCATAGAGCGGCGCGCTGCCCCAGAACATGTGCCGCAGTGCCAGGGACCCGAAGAGAAAATAGTCGTATCCCGTGCCAAGCCACTCCATCGCCGAAGCAACAATCTGACCACGCTGACTCTGCGAGAGTGAAGAACACGTATAAATATCTGATACTCCCTTGTAGGTTTCAAGAGGCTGGTGCCCGGTCCTGCGCAGAGCTTGCGACTCAAGCAACCAATCATCCACCACGAGGCCAGCGATGTGAGTGTACGGACTTCGCGTGAACTTCTTGATGGGTCCGGCCACGCCCTCCGTACCGCGAATGAAAATTAAATCTCCAGGCTTCATGCGTACCTCCATTTCATCGTCCCACCGTAAAAACCGATGACGTCAACACTCGCACTGACATTATACTGCCTATCAGGCGCAAAAGGTGTCAAAATAGCGCTCCAGATCTCGTGCTTGTACTTTAACCTTATGCGCGAAGAGATTATCGATGTGCGAATGTGTGCATGATTTGAATCACGGCAGGTCCAAGAATGACGATGAAAATTGATGGAAATACGAATGCGATGAGCGGGAAAAGGATCTTAACGGGTGCCTTCATCGCCTTCTCCTGGGCAGCCATTTTCCGTGCCCGTCGAACCTCGTCGGCCTGGACGCGAAGCACGTTTCCCATGCTGATGCCTAGGCGTTCGGCCTGGACGACGCTGGACACGAAGAGTTGAATCGCGTGCACTCCGGTGCGATAGGCCAATCTTGAGAGCGCCTCAACCCTCGTGCTTCCAAGCTGCATCTCTCGCAGCGTGCGGCTAACCTCTTCAGCCAGAGCCCCCTTCATCTTGCTGGCGACGCGGTCCAAGGCTTGATCGAAACCAAGGCCCGCTTCCACGCTGACGGTCAACAAATCTATCATGTTCGGAAAGGATCGAAACAGTTCTGCTTGCCGCAGAGTCACTCTTCTAGACAACCAGAATTCAGGGCCTATCCACCCAAGGAGAGCCAAAACCAACAAAAACACCAAGCCGCGGATGCCGCCCACGAGGGATGCCATCCCTAAACCGGCAAGTGCACCCAGCATGGCGAACAGAAAGCGTAGTCCCATCCATTCGGCGATGTTTACAAACAGCGGATTGCCGGCCTGGAGCAGTTTTCTCTGCTGTTCCTCAAGCCTCGCCGAAGACCATCGGCTCACCCAGTTTGTAGTAAACATCCGTACGAGCCTACGCCACGTGAACGTCGGTCTTGACTTCTGGCTGCCATACACCCTTCTGGAGCCGGCCTGCGACGTCGCCGCTTGAAATCGGTAGACGGACAAGTCGTCCATTCGTCTCGCAATTCGACGCTTCCGTGCGGTAATCCAATAGAGAATCCAGTATATCCAAACGGCCGAAGTGATAAATATCATCCATGCCATGGCGCATCCTCCGATATTGACGCAGTCATACGGCCGACGGAAAGACTATGCCTCAATCCTGATGACCTTGCGAATGAAAATCAGTCCCAAGCCTTGTGAAATTGCTCCGCCTATCAACATTCCAACGCCGATTGGAGATTGAAACAACAGCTCAATGTATGGAGGATTCATAAAAAACATCATGAGTCCGACAACAGGAGGCATCACCATGAAAATGATGGCGGACATGCGACCTTGGGACGTCAGGGCCTTCACTTCGGCGGCCAAATGGACACGCTCACGGATGGTTTCGGATATCTTCTCCAACACCTCCGCTAGATTGCCGCCCACCTGCCGTTGGATGGTGATGGCGATGACGATGAGGCTGAAGTCTTCGCTTCCAATCCTATCCGCGGCGCGATTAAAGGCCTCCTCTAGGCTCACCCCTACCTGCATTTCCCCCAAAATCCTGCCCATCTCTTCACGCAGGGGGCCATACATGTCGTCATGAACAATCTGAATCGCCTGAGCAAACGAATGTCCGGCGCGCAGGGAATTGGATACCATGGTTAACATGTCGAATAATCCGTCGTCAAATCGTTTCAATCGGTTGGCGATTCGAGTTCTCAGATATGCGAGCGAGATGGCCACGGCCGCACCCGGAATCACGATGACCAGCAAAACATTGATAAACATCGCACCCAAGAACGACACCAAGCCAACGACAGCCACCCAGCGTATGACAAAAGATTGCACGGAAAGGTTGACCTCGGCCCGTCCCAAGAGTCCCTCAATACGCCCCAACCAACCCGCATCATTCAGCCGTTGGCGACGGACTTTGTAGGGCTTCTGTTCGTCCGCAACCGCAGTCTTATGGTTCTCCTTCGACATTGTGTACTCTGCAATTCTATCCGCGACGCGCACGCGTTTCGCGAATGCGGGGTTCACAAGAGCCACGATGCCGAAGAAAACGGAAAGAAAAGTGCATACCCCAATCAGGACCATACCGCTTCACCTGGCTGAAACCACTGATAGTCCACCTGAAATCCTTTATCCTTCAGTTTGTCAATAAAGCTGGGTACAATTCCTGTGGGGCGATGCCGTCCGATGATTTTGCCCAACTCGTTGCGCCCAGTCTCTTCAAAAACGAATAAGTCCTGAAGCAGGATATTGTCCCCTTCCATCCCCATCACTTCCGAGATGGCCGTTACGCGCCGACTTCCATCGCGCAGGCGGGCCTGTTGAACGATGATGTCGATGGCCGAAGCGATTTGCTCCCGAATGGCGCGCAAGGGCAAGTCCATTCCTGCCATGAGAACCATCACTTCGAGCCTGCGCAGCGAGTCCCGCGGCGAGTTCGCGTGAACCGTTGTAAGCGAGCCGTCGTGCCCGGTGTTCATGGCCTGCAACATGTCGAGAGCCTCGCCTGCGCGAACCTCACCGACGACAATCCTGTCGGGCCTCATGCGCAGGCTGTTCTTCACCAGTTCCCGAACGGTAATGGCGCCCTTGCCTTCGACGTTTGGCGGCCTCGTCTCCAGGGTCACAACGTGCTCCTGCCGAAGCTGCAACTCCGCCGCATCCTCGATGGTGATGACGCGTTCCGTTTCGGGAATGAAGGAGGACAGAACGTTCAATGTCGTCGTTTTCCCGCTACCCGTGCCCCCAGACACAAGGATGTTTAGACGAGCCGTCACGCAGGCGTTCAAAAATTCAACGATTTGCGACGACAACGTTCCAAATCGAATCAAATCTCCGGACTGAAACGGGTCCTTTGAGAACTTCCGAATAGTCAACGTGGATCCACTGACGGCAAGTGGTGGGATAATGGCGTTCACTCTCGATCCGTCGGGCAGGCGCGCATCCACCATCGGTGAAGCCTCGTCGATTCTGCGCCCAAGGGGGGACACGATCTTCTCAATGATGCGGGCTATGTGCGCGTCGTTCAGAAACTTGATGGGGGTGAGTTCGAGGCGTCCTTTGCGCTCTACGTAAACGTGATCGGGACCATTCACCATGATCTCAGTCACGCTGTCATCATGGAGCAAGGAATCGATAGGACCGTATCCTCGCGCTTCAGCAAGAAGCTCGTGAACCATGCGCTCTCTCTCGTTTTTTGACAGGGGTGGATTTTCCTTGACTATCACGTCGCGAATCGAATGCTCCAAATCGTTCTCTTCCGGATTGTCAAAGATGACATCCACGAGGCGCTGATGAAGTTTCACTTTCCACTCAGAAAAGACGTCGACGGTTGGCTTCTTGGGGAGCCCTAGAAGCCTGTCCATCCCCACGGCTTGATTGTCGTCAGGCTCTGTCGGCAAAGGTTGCTCTTCGTTGGCCGTTCTCTTTTCTTCTTTGCGAGCCCTCTGTTTTTCCAGCCGTTCGAGCAACGACATGTTGACTCCCCCTTCTCAACGCTTTCTTGAAAACATGGCGCGGATGAGACCCCTTCGCGACGGCTGGCTTCCCCGCAGGGTGTCAAGCTTTGTCACGAACGAGTAGACCTGCTTGGAGAGACGATGGTGCGGTTCCTTCAGAACGAATGGAATCCCTTGGTTAATCGATTGCTCGACGAACGAATAGTCATTGTCCAGGGACCAGAAAACGTCCTTTTGAAAGATCTGATGCAGATCCGAAATCTTCATTCCGTTGCGCACGGCATTTCGATTCACGACATGCTTTACCTTGTCGGTTTGATAGCCAAGTTCTTCGAGGAGATCCAAGAGAACCCGGTTATTCTTGATGACCGTGAGATTCAAGGTGTGAACGAGAAAGCATTCATCGGCGACTTCGTACGTCGTGAAAAAATTGTCGTTCACGACCGGCGAAGTGTCGACGATGACGTAGTCGTACATCTTCTTCAAGATTTGCAGCACAACTCTGACGTGAGCGGGACTGACGAGTTCCATTTCCTCAGGTCGGATGGGAGCGCATAGGAGAGACAAGCCCGATTCGTGTTGAATCAAGTAGCGCTTCAGCGCCTCCGGATCGATATCTGCGCATTCACGCACCAAATCGGCGATGGTGCGAGCCGGCGTGAGCCCAAGAAAGATGTTATCGACCCCCGACTGCAAGTCTAGGTCCACCACCACTACGCTCTTCCCCAGTTTTGCCCATGCGGCCGCCGCGTTTATGGCAACCGTCGTTTTTCCGACGCCACCCTTCGTGCTGACAAACGTAAACACCCGGGACTTGTGGACAAACTCATCGTTGAGGGCAGCCACCGTGTTGCGCTCGTGTAGCTTTCGATTCGTGTTGTATACATCATGCACGGTGGACACAAGGACGTCGTTGGTCACGGGCATGTACAAGTAATCTTTCGCTCCAGCCCGCATGTACTCGCGTACGTAATACCAGTCCTTGTGCTCGGACAACACGATGACGGACACGTTAGGGTATTGCAGTGTGATCTGTTCAATGGCGCGGATGTCGTCCGACATGTTTGGGGAGACGCCGATTAGGAGGACGTTCGGCGTGATGACCGACAGCTTTTGCAACGCATGCGCTCCGTCGTTGACCTCACCCACCACTTCGACGTCGCTCTTTTGCGAGAGCACGCCGCGAAGCATCCGCCTTGTCTCCGCCAGATTATGCGCCAATAGAACCTGTATCGCTTCAGCCACGGCCGTTCACCTCATTTGTAGCCGAGTGTGCTGCTTCTAGAAGGATGTTCCGGAAGGGAAGGATTCCGAATTTTCTCATGGATGGCGCAGCATCAGTCGGACCACAGGATAATTCGCCGCGGAGTTGTTCGTAGCCAATAGATAGGCCAATTGGTTCGCCATTTTCGGCGATAAGGCCAGCGTAACGGTGTCTGCCCCCGACGCGCTCGATTTGGCTCCGCTCACGGGATTGGCGTCGGCCTGCACAGTGTCTACGTACAAGACAAGAACGTTTTGCGAGAAGATCTCCGATATGGTCTTGCCCGCTTTGTTGTTGTACGTCACTTCGATGTCGACTCTGTCTCCCTTTGAGATCAAATAGTCATTCCCGTAAATGGAACTGTCCGGCAACGTGAAGGCCACTTTTCCCACCGGAATGCTCATTGGAAACGTCGCCGCTTGCGCCGTTTCCACCATCCCTTGAACGACTTGTTGCCCGGAAAACCACTCGGTCGTCGTGAATTGACCGACTACGTTATTCGCGTTCGTGAAAGCGCCTTGGGCCACGTCCTTCGCAGGGACCTGCTCCACGCTCACATCGCTGTTGTCAATGACGTGATTCGCAGGCAGCGGCTGCGTGGCTACCACCACGGATGCCATGGGCCCCGTTGAAGCAATGTGAACGTTTCCCACGGACGAGATTCTTCGAACCACCAGGATGGTCGTGAACAAGGCCAGGA
>JAJZAV010000134.1 GCA_021799255.1 Bacillota bacterium | reverse complement strand
TCTGCACCTCCAACCCGGCTTCGGCAAGAATTGAACCGACCGAGGCGAAAATGAAGGTGTTGAAGATGAACGACAGCATGTTCGGGAAGATTTGCGTCATGACAATCCGAAAATCGCTCATACCGGAAAGCTTAGCCGCCAAGACAAAATCGCGACCCGCAAACGTCAGTGCCTGAGCCCGCTTCATGCGCGCCCCATAGGACCATGACGTTAATCCGATGACCAGAATGAATACGTTCGGGCCAACGTTGTGGACGTACGTAGCAATCACAACAATCAACGGAAAGCCAGGGATGACCAAGAAAATCTGAATGAGTTGGTTTAAAACGTAGTCCACCCAACCGCCTTTGTAACCCGCGAAGATACCGATGACGGCCGCTATGAAAGTCGAAATAGCACCTGCAACGAGGCCAACGTAGAGGGATGTTCTCGTTCCCCACACCCATTGACTCCAAATGTCCTGTCCTAGATTGGTCGTCCCGAACCAATACTGGCCACTCGGCCCCAGATTGGGTTGAGCCACAACGTTCTGGGGATTGTCGTGCGCCAGCCAGGGAGCAAGAATGCCCACCAATATAAACAGGGCAATCAGGATGATTCCGACGACGGCTTTCGAATTTTGAAAGAACACTTTGAGGCTCGTGATTCCTTTGCGCTTTGGTCCACGCTGTGAACGACTGCGCGACTGCGCCTTGACTTCAATCGTGTTCATGCCTGGTCACCCCCAGTTCCGACGCGTGGATCCAACCGGGCATAGAGAAGGTCAACAATCATGTTGGCAAGCAGCGTGACAGCAGCAATGATGAGAAATATGCCCTGAATTAAGGGGTAGTCTTCCGCTACTATGCCTTGCTGCAACGTGTATCCGATACCCGGGTAGGAAAAGATGGTTTCAACCAAAACGGATCCGGCAACGACCGCCGCAAGAGCTTGACCAAACCCGGTGAAATTTGGGAGTATGGCATTGCGCGCGGCATACCGGAGCATCAACGTGCGCTGGGGTGCCCCTTTCGCTTCGGCAAACGTAATGTAATCATCGCCCAGCGTTTGTACCATCATGTTTCGCATGCCCAACATCCATCCACCGACGCCCGTCAAGATTAAGGCCAAGCCAGGCAGCGTGGCGTGCCACAGCAAATTGCTGATGAACTTCCACGTAAACGACGGCGTAAGGCCGCTTGAGTACGCATGGCTATACGGAAACCATCCTTTGATAAACCCCAAGTAGAAGAGCATAACGAGCCCTAGCCAAAAAGCGGGAATGGATTGGAAAAACAGCAGCACCGATGACTGGACGGAATCGACGGCGCCGTTTCGCTTCCATGCACCGTAGATGCCCAACACGGTTCCCACGGTAAACGAAATGACGAGTGAAATACCAACTAATCCAATCGTATAGGGCAACGCGTGACCAATGATGGTGGACACTTTGGTCGGGTAGAAATTATAGGAGATCCCAAAATTAAGGTGTGCCATGTTCCACAAATACTGCAGGTACTGCTTCCACAGCGGGACCCCGGTGTTGATTCCAAATTGAATCTCCATGGCCTTCAAGGCCGTAGGCGATAACTTTCCTTGGAACTTGCCATACAACGCCTCCGCCGGATTTCCGGGCATCATACGAGGGATGATAAAATTCAGCGTTGTCGCTACCCACAGCATCCAAATGAAGGTGCCAATCCGTTTCAGCACGAACGACATGGCTTCTCCCCTCCCTTTACGCATTCCATGCAGGCTTTGGTAAGCCCCCATGTTTTGCAACGGACAACCTTTGCAATGGACAACATAAATCAGCGAATCACATCACCTCACACGTTGGTCCAAGTGCAAAGCGTCGAGCGTTACATCGAGTCTTCGGTGTTTCCCTCAACTACGGCCGGTGGGGCCACCTTCCACTTCCCGTCGTACTGCAGTGGAGCGACGACGCGTTTAACCTGAGCCAATTGGAAGGCTACGTTGTTATACTCATTGACGGATTTGTGACTTTCAACCGACCAACAACCGGTGTAGCCCGATTGCATTAGAGGTGGAATGACGTCGTCCGCATCAACACAATGTTCGTAGTTGATATGCATGTGCATGGCCTTCGGAGCAAACAGCCTGTCATACTTATCCTTCTCTTCATCCGTCCCATACCAGTTACCCAAATGCAACAGGAGTCCGAAATTCGGTTCTTTGATTCGCATAAATAGTTCCGTCATCGTCTCGTAGTCCCACGATGCACCCCAATGATTCTCTGGGCCAAGCTTCGCCCCTATCTTTGCCGCAGCCCGACAATACTCGCTGTACTTTTCGACGACATAGTTCATTTGCTCATTCGAAGCCTTTTCTTCTCGAATGCCCAAATCAATGCGAATCGTCTTCGCCCCGAGAGTCTCTGCAGCATGGATGCACTTCCATGCCATCTCTTCGTTCTTCGCACGCACAAGCGGGTCGTTGTCCCAGACATGCGCCATATCACAGCACAGATTCACGAGCTCCAGTCCACGTTCATCAAGATGTTGACGGATTAACTGGAGATAGCCATCGTCATATGACGTCAGAAACCCGTTCCAAATATCCGCAGTCTGCAGCCCATATCGATAACGAACGGTTTCCAGATACCCGAATATGTCCATGGCACCTACATTTTTGAGCCCGTGGAACGAGTATGACATGACGGCAAAATTGCAAGATTGATTCATTAGGTTTCCCTCCATCGCGCCCGTTTGATGATCCCACGTTTGGTGATCCCATTGGTGCCTTAGATGTCGTAACGGAATGTGCCCCATTCGGTTTCCTGGCTGCGGATGGCGCTGGACACGGATAGCGACTCAATCTCATCCGCGGTAACCTCTCTGCCGAGCTTGGAGGAAAGGAAAATCCCTTCGCTCACCTTCATGGTCTGAAGCGCCAGCCACGCGGTGTCGTATCTCTGGGATATCTCCCCGCTGAGGTATGCAATCCAGTTGGCCTGGTCGTCAGCAAAGAAGCGCAGGTCAGGATTGACAAAGGTCTCGGCGGATGCATTCGCCGCAACCTGCAGGTCCGATTCGATGGTACGACCCCGAACTTCCGTGATGAATTTCAGCCCAGATTGGCCGCTGTTTCTCGTGAAGCGAAGTCCTCCCTTACTGCCTGCCACAAAGCCGGTGCCCAAATCGTCCATATGAATCGCCCAAGTCTCGATGATATCGAGGGTCAGTCCACCTTTGTATTTCGCAAAACCAACGCCCATCTCCTCAACTTCCATCCTATTTGCGCCGGGAAGGCGGGGATCTATGGGCAGTTCTTGATATACTGAACCGCTAACGCGTTCCAGCTCGGGAGCGCCGAGAATGTACAACATCTGAGATATGTGATAAACCCCCATGTCATACAGGGCACCATGCTCGGCATACTTCTTCGTGATGAAATCCATCGAAAATGCTGGAGGTGGAACGTCAAGGCCAGGGCGCATTTTTCTTCGGTAGCCGACCGATCGTGCGTGATACACATGACCGAGGTCGTCCGCTTCAACCATCTCGCGGGCAAGCCTGGTCTGGGGATGAAAGATGAAATCCAAATGAATGGATAATTCCTTGTTGTACTTCTTGGAGGTTTCGTACATGGTTTTTGCATCGATGTAACTGCCTGCCATCGGCTTTTCACAATAGCAGTGTTTTCCAGCCTTCATGACCTCGAGGGCCATCGGCAAATGAAGGTTATTGTGCAGACACACGTCGACTGCATCAATATCGTCTCGCTGCAGCATGGCGCGAAAGTCCGTGTAGGCATTTTCAACGTCCCATTCCTTGCACCAGGCTTCCAGTTTCCCTTTATTAATATCGCAGGCCGCAATCACCTTCACGTTCGGTATCTTACGGTAGCGTTCCATATGTTGTCTTGAGACGACACCGGTGCCAATGATTGCAACTCGAATATCCTTCACAGGGCTTCGCCCCCTTCACCAATTTGGAACGACTAGACGGAGATTCAGGAATCTGAGGGGTTCATGGGTATCTTCTCCATCGCTACAAACGCTTTGGATCACGCGCTAGCCGTCGTACGGGTGCCATTTAAGCCTGTATCACCGATGTAGGGTGCCTGATTAGAGGCACCCTACCTCACGGGACTACGACAAGAAGTGATCTGCGTCAAGCCATCGACCCTAACGTACCCAAAAGCTCAGTGAATGTTTATTTCACAGGCTTCAGGTGCGTCAGGATGATGCCCTCATCGGGGCCGCCTGGCATCGGATCGGCGTACGGGTTGCTTTGACTCGGCCATCCCGTAAAGCGCGTGGTGTTGTACTCATACCATGAAGCTGCCTGAAGGAGCGGAATCGACGGCATTTGTTGCGCCACAATCGTCTCCAACTTGTAAGCGACCTTCTTCTGGGCAGCGAGCGTTGTGGCTGCCTGGTATTGCTTCAGCAAGGCATTGGCCGCCGGACTATGATAGGCTTCGTAGTCCATTGACGAAGCGGGGCTCAACAGACCGTCGTAGAAGTAGTACGGGCCCGGACCTGAACTTGAGAACAGCACGGCCAGTTGGTAATTTTGCTTCGAAAGATCGGAGGATACGGACGCGTATTGACCCTCCTGAACGCTCGCGTTGATTCCAATGGACTTCAGATTCTGAGCAATCATCGTTGCAATCTCGTCATAATCCGTCCAGCCCGCGACCGTTGTAATCGTAAAGTTCAATTCCTTCCCGTTCTTCGCAAAGTACCCAGAGCTGTCCTTTTTGTATCCGGCCGCCGTGAGATACTTCTCAGCCTGCGACGGGCTGTAGGTAAAGGCTCTGTCTGATTTCGGAAGTTTCGGGTTTAGGAAGCTCTTCTGACTCGACAGCAGACCCGTCGGGGTAGCCACTGGCTCGAATCCATTTTCCGCCAGCTGATACAACTGTACACGGTTAATCGCCGAACTGATGGCCTTTCGAACTACCAGTTGCTTCAATGCCGGGTCCTTTAGATTGGTGTACAGCAGCACGTTACTGGTCGTGGGGTACCAGTAATGGTTGTGAGCCGGATCCTTGCTCACGAATTGCTTCTGGATCCCCGGAATCGGCGTGCCGCCCCAATCGACTTGACCGCCTTCAATGGCCATGATTCCGACTTCGTTGTTGCTGAACACTGGAATCTTGATTTCGTTTACGGCTGGCTTGCCGCCCCAATAATGCGGATTTGCCTTGAAGAACACGGCCTGTGGGCTGAACTGCGCCAGCATGTACGGCCCCGTTCCCACCGGATTCGAGTTAAGGGTTTTGGTGATGTCCCCGTGCACTTTGGCCCAGATGTGCTGAGGAACGATGAGTTGCTCTAGCACGTGGACCGAATCGGGAACGTCGGGGTGTAAAAACGTAAACCGAACTTCGTACGGGTTGACCTCTTTGACTGACTTTAGATAGTTCCAAACTCCGTTCGCATCCGCTGCCGGATACTTTTTGATGATGTTAAAGGTGAACACGACGTCCTTCGCGGTGAACGGAACTCCGTCCGACCATTTGACGCCATGACGAAGGTTAACCGTCAAAACCGTAGCATGATTCGACCACGTTTTCTTGACGCCCAACAAATCCCACGTCTTGTTGTTGATCATATCGGAGTAAAACAGGGGCTCATAAATCGTGCCCGAAGTTGCAATACTAGTGCTAACAAAGGGGTTAAAGTTCTTGCTTGTGTATGAGCCCTGAATCGGCCCGCCAATCGTCAATACGGAGTTGTTGGAGTTGGTCACGGTTTGGGCATTTGCGGATATGCTCGGCGTGAAAGCAGCAAATGAACCTGCCGCGGCGACCAACGCCGCTGTAGCTACGCCGATTCCTACTTTTTGCTTACCTTTCATGGTACTGTTACCCCCTCTTTGATGGTAATTGAATTGGCATAACTCCCAATTTGCTGACAAGGGCGTTTTCGCATCCTCTGCGGACGACCACGCCGGCAGCACCACCACCTTTCATTGATGAGAGCGTGAAAAGAAATCAATTGCCACAGCGACTCTCTTGCTAGGATGAAACGTTTCAAATAATCTCTAGGTACAAACACCCAACCAACAGCCTGAAAAGCTCTGATTAACTCGTGGTTGGTTCAAGTCCTGACTATGTCAACGCTTCCAGCAAGTATAACGTTTCAATTTTGGTAACTGTGATAGTAACACTACTTCAAACACTAGATCAATCAACAAACGATGAAAATATCGGTTGTACTGACAATCTAAACGGACTGAGCCATCGGTGTATCATTTACACTGGGGCGCTTCGAAGAGTCGCGCACGACCAATGTGGTGGGCAGGACTTGGGAGGACACGTCTTGTTCCCCGTCAATGGCCCGAAACAGGCTACGCGCCGCAACCCCACCCAGTTCATACATGGGTTGTCGTACTGTTGTCAACGCCGGCCGCACATAGGACGCGATGGCGATGTCATCGAAACCAACCACAGCCACTTGGTCAGGCACCTTAATCCCACTGGCTTCACATCCCGAAAGCACACCCAAAGCCATTTCGTCGTTTGCTGCGAAAATGCCCTCAGGAAGGTTTTCATGGGACAAAATTGCACGGGCCGCCAACAAACCGCTTCGTTCGGTAAAGTCCCCTCGGAATACCAGGGTTTCATCGATATTGATTCCAAACTCCGAAAGCGCTTTGTGATATCCTCGAAATCGCAAGCTGCTGTCGTGAGAGTCGATGGGCCCCGAGACAAATGCAATTCGCCGGAGTCCGCTCAGCAAAAGGTGTTTAGTAATCTGATAGGCTCCGTCCTCGTGGTCCGCCGCTACGTGCAGACAATAAGGGGTGGCAAGGGTTCTATCCAATAAAACGATTGGAAGAGTTGAGCAAGCTGTAGATCGAA
The DNA here is from genome assembly GCA_021799255.1 of Bacillota bacterium. GTDB lineage: Bacteria > Bacillota > Bacilli > Alicyclobacillales > Alicyclobacillaceae > JAJZAV01. The sequence goes on along the minus strand of JAJZAV010000134.1, from coordinate 3,800 downwards.
TGACTTCGTCAGGCACCGTCGGATCCAGCACGATTGCACCGTCGACGCGGCCTTCGACCACGAAGCGCGTCCATGCGATCTGCCGCCCTACCCCGCCTCGACTGATGATGGTGGCGTAACCGCGTTCATCGGCGACGCTCTGAATCCCTCTGATCAGCTCCGAGTAAAACGGGCCTGCCAGATCATGTAGAAAGACCACTATCGTGTCCGTTCTCTGCGTCTTGAGATCTCGCGCCACCCCATTGGGTCGGTAATTTAACACCGAAGCAGCCTCAAGAACTTTTCTCCGAGTAATATCTTTCACTTTGCGGCCTTGATTTAACGCACTTGAAGCCGTTCCAATGGAAACTCCGGCCAAACGAGCGACGTCTCTGAGTGTGGCCACGGCTTCGCCTCCAAAATTAAAACGTTTCAACTCATTTAATCACATGGCCGAGAATTCTGTCAAGAAACCGATTCCCCTTCCTGTTTGAGATGTCATAGCTCGATAGCCGATGATGGATAACTCCGTCCTCGAGAGCGCCGTTGGGTGCGCGGAGGTGTATCCTTGATCAACCCGGCTTGCGCACCTCGTCGACGATTGGGTCATTGAATGGACTTGCCGCGGACCTGGCGCGTGTGCCTGGAGTGGAACCGGTATGGATCACCGAGTCGGTGCGGAGCACCAAGTCACCGAGTCGGCAGGGACACTTGAATCGGCATAGCGAATCCAACCCCATTGTTTTATAATTTACTAAAACAACAGGTGAGGTTACTCGCGATGATTCAGATCAAGAACCTCAAGTCCGGACTGAACATCTTCAAGGCACTCAGCTCGGAAGTGCGGATTGACATCGTCCAATTGTTGCAGGAGAACCCGAGGTTGAATCTCGACGAGATAGCCAAGCGGCTCAATCTGACCAACGGGGCCATCACGCAGCACGTGAAGAAGTTGGAGGAGAGCGGAATTGTCGGAATTGAAACGTCCGGCGGGAAGCACGGGTTGCAAAAGCATTGCTTCATCACCGACAACGAGATTCTCATCAACATCCAGGGCGAAAACCAACTAGAAAACGTATACGAGATTGACATCAAGGCAGGCCACTACATCGCCTTTCATGCCGAACCCACGTGTGGTCTCGCGACGAAAGACAGCATCATCGGGGAGTTCGACAATCCGCGTTATTTCGCGGATCCCGCTCACGTCAACGCCGAAATTGTCTGGCTGAGCGAGGGCTATCTGGAATATTGGATCCCCAACTACATTAAACCGTGGCAAACCGTGGAGGAGATTCAGGTCATCGCGGAACTCGGTTCTGAAGCCCCGTCGTATAACAACGACTATCCTTCGGACATCTACTTTTCCCTGAACGACGCGGAACTGGGGTACTGGACAAGCCCGGGGGACTTCGGTGACGAAAAAGGAAAGCAAAATCCGGCGTGGTGGCCACCCCACCTGAACCAATACGGCATGCTGAAGCTGATTCGGGTGACGAATGAGGGATCTTTCATCGACGGCTTCCGCATTTCCGACGTCACCATCTCCGATGTATGCAGCACCCATCACGACGAATTCCGTCTCCGCTTCGCGGCCCCGTCGCACGCAAAGAACCGCGGTGGGCTGACCATCTACGGCTCCAACTTCGGGCACTTCCAGCAGGACATCACCGCTAGGGTGATTTACTCCAATCGGCGGTGATAAGGCTGGCGGAGACCGGCGCCCAGGCGTGGTATGGGTGATGCTAAGTTCGGCGGATGGACGTCGGGCACGGGTGCGGCGGGCCCGATGGCCCAACGCTAGCTTGGAGACGCCAAGGAAAAAAGGCGGATTCCGCGCGGCGTGCTGTGGGCCCACACCTCCCCTTGAACCATGATGATTCGCAATGACGATTTGCATCGAAAAATGGCCGCGGGGATTCCTTTGTCGTTCGCGTTGTCGTTTTGGCCATCCCCTGATGGCCAAAACCCCGTTGTCCGCACACATTTCGCGTGATTCTTGACTCCCATGTATCTCAGAAGCAACGGCACGAGAGATGGAGATGGCGATAAGGGACCCACATTCCCTTATCGTCCGGGGCGGGCAAAAATAAGGGAACGTGGTACCGTTGTGGCCAAAAACGGAGGTCGCGAGAAGCGTTCGCAGCGGTCATAAGGGATCCTGGGTCCCCTAATCGTGACATTCGGCTCGGGCAATACCCCCGGAAAATAGGATAAGGGTACCACGTGCCCTAATTTGGACGGCTATCAGGAAATAGCGGTACCGTGTTCCCTTGTGGCGCTTCGGATTTGGCGGTATACCCTCCCAGGGTACCCGCACAACCTTCGGCCCCTTGGACCCTTTCCGTCCTATTGAGCATCTGCTTACGAAAATCGCACACCGATGCCCCTCAAAACCGGCCCGCCCATCGCCACCCGCCTGTCTCCAGCCGCCTATTGGCGCCGCCGCTCAGCCCGGTTCCCGATTCGAGGCCGATTGGCCGCTCGGGACGGCCTATGCGGCGGATCGATCCGCTCGCCGGCCGGGATAAACCGACGCCAGCCCGCAAATTCCCGGGGTCCGCGAGGCCGGCGTCCTATCGCGCTCACCCAATCGTCAGCAGCACCACCGACTTCGCGGGCAGCGTGCATTCCACAGTGCCAGCCGCAATCCGGGCGCCCGAGAACTCGATGGGTCGAAGCGCATCTGGGTGATCGAACGTGTTGTGGGCAGCCATGTTGTCCGCCGTGAGCACCAGCCCTCGCACGGACGCAGCCGCAGCCGCAGCAGCCGCCCCGGACCCCCCGGACGCTCCGGACACCCCCGCCGTCGTAGCCCCGCCCGATGCATCATCCAACTCCAATCGCACGTCCGCCGCGTCGGAAGGACTGAGGTTGCACAGCGTGATGTTGATTCTGCCGTCAGCCGCCCGTGAGGCCGAGACGCTGATCTGCGGGATAGACTCGCCTTGCCAGGCGTACTCGCCGGCGAACGGGCCGTCAAACCCGCCTGCAGATCCGCCCGCCGCCGCGCCAACCAGCCCGGTCAAGGACGTAGGCCCGACAACGCCCCATCCTGCGACCCCGGCATCCGCCGCAGACCCAGCGCGACCAGACCCGGCAACTGCACCAGACCCATCGACTCCGGCGTCCACCGCCGTCACCGACAGCAGCGTCGCGTCCTGGTGAACCTTGTACATGTCGAACACATGGTACGTCGGCGTCAGCACCATTTTGTCGCCGTCGGTGAGGATCATCGACTGCAGGACGTTGACCATTTGCGCGATGTTTGCCATGTGCACTCTATCGCTGTGGTTGTTGAAGATGTTCAGCGTGACTCCGGCGACCAGCGCGTCGCGAAGCGAATTCTGCTGGTACAAAAAGCCCGGGTTCGTGCCCGGCTCCACGTCAAACCAGGTGCCCCATTCGTCGATGATGAGGCCGATGCGCTTATCGGGATCGTAAGTATCCATAATGGCCGAGTGGCCTTTGATGAGTTCGTCCATGAACAGGGCCTTCTTCAGCGTGGCGAACCAGGCGTCTTCGGCGAACTCGGTTGCGGATCCCTTATTCTGCCACGTGCCCGGGATGGTGTAATAGTGCAGGCTGATGCCGTCCATCATGCGGCCGGCCTCGCGCATCAGGACCTCGGTCCAACCGTAGTTGCCATCGCTGGCGCCGCACGCAATCTTGTACACGCGATTGGTGCCGTAGTTGCGGACAAAGGTCTGGTAGCGGCGATAAAGGTCCGCGTAATACTCGGGCCGCATGTTCCCGCCGCAGCCCCAGCTCTCGTTGCCGACCCCGAAGTAAGTGAGGTTCCACGGCTGTGCTCGGCCATTCTC
>JAJZAV010000002.1 GCA_021799255.1 Bacillota bacterium | reverse complement strand
TCCGACGAGATGATGGTCTCGCAGATCTATTCGCCGGAACTAGCGATGTGGAGGCTCAAAGGCTTACGATAACGGATCCGTTTGTCGAATACGAGAATCTCCCGGACATCATGAAACTCTAGGACCATCAACGCCATACAAAGTTGAACCCACGAGGAGGTGCTGTCCGCGCCGTCGGTGTATAATTTATGCGCAAACGGTTCGAGAGCGAACGTGCTACCATCATCGTGAAGAGACACGCTAGCAACGGCCGATGGGGCGCAAATTGAGTGACAAGCAAAGGTGATGTTCGGTGATTCAGTACCCTATCTCCGTGATTGCTTTTGGGAATCCGCTACGAAGCGATGAAGGAATTGGACCGCGTATCCTCAGCCTGTTGATGCAGCAGGCGGAAAAGGACAGCCAGAAATCGGGATCGCCAACTCAACCGCGTTTGAATTCGTCCACCGCACCGATGGTTCGCTTCGTGGACCTCGGCACCTCCGGAATGCGGCTGTTTGACGAATTTGCGATGACGCGCGTCGCCATCTTGCTAGATTGCGCGAAAATGGGAGAGACACCGGGTACCATTCGGCGTTTCTTACCTGGTCAGGCCAGCACGCGCAAACAACTTAATCGAGGCTCCTATCACGACATGGATGTGTTGCAACTCGTCGACTTGGCACGTCAGTTGGGTGTCTGCCCCAATCCCGTCGTGGTGTTTGGCATCGAACCCCTGACGTTGGACTACTCGACCCGCCTGTCACCCAAACTCGAGGCGCGGGTACCTGAGTACGCCGCCATCGTGAACGAGGAAATCCGCCGCTGGATACCATGATTCACCACATCGTGTCACTTGAACTCTACGTTCAGAAAATGGGTCGAGCAGGAGATGCACGGATCGTAAGCGCGGACTAACATTTCTAGCCAGAGCCGAATCTCGTCGGGGCTCTTATCCATCACCTGCGGTACCAAGAGTTCCATATCCCGTTGTATCCGCGCGTGGTTCTGATTCGTCGGGATGGTCATGTTTGCGGCCTCGCATCGTCCGTCCGCCCCGAAAGCGTACCGGTGAAAGAGGATCCCACGTGGGGCCTCGACGGCGGCGGCGCCCTCGCCAGCACGCGGCGAGATCGCGACTCGTTCCTCCTTCAAACCCCTAGTCAGTAAATCATCGATGAGACGAAGTGAAGCCTCAATCAAGTGAGCGCATTCCACGAACTGGGCCACCGTGTTGTAGTATGGGTTGTTCTGGTGCAGCTCCAATTTCAACGAGTGGGCGATGGACGCAGCCAGAGGAAAGAGAAAATGTCCATTGAGATGATAGCGCGCCAGAGCGCCAACCGCATACGAATCGCGGTGCCAGCGCGTCCATTTCGCGGTCGATTGCGACGAGACGTACTCATTCACCACCGACTCAAACCGGTCGACGGGGACGGTGGTGTCCACATCGGAACTGCCAATCTCGCCGTCGTAGAACGTGTACGACTGTCCGTCCGTAAGCCCCACGTACTCCGCATCTCGTTCGAAAGAGGGGAACTTCTCCAGCAAAGTTCCCAGCACTTGCGCGAGGTCCGTAAGTTGCGAAATGGCTCCCTGCAACTGGACGCGCAGTTGCCCCAGGTCCGACTCGCTCGGGAGCTTCGTCAAACGACCGGGTTGTAACGTAATGGGATGAGTCGTACGACCGGTCACCAGATCTGACCAACGGTTGGCTAGTCGGTGAAGTCCAATGATCTTTTGTACTACCTCCAGATGACTTTGCGCGAGGGGCACCACAGAACCTGCTCCGAGAAGATCCGGCGCGACCAAATAGCCAACGTGCAGAATGTGGCTTTGCACCTGCTCGGAATAGTGCGCAAGATGCCTGAGCTTGTCGGTTTGCTCGGACACCTCGATTCCCATGGCTGCCTCAATTGCCTTGACGGCGGAGAGCGAGTGGCTAATGGAGCATATTCCGCAAATACGGCTGACAATGGACTGCATATCGTCAAAGCGTTGCCCCCGCACCATGGCCTCAAAAAAGCGCGGAGCTTCTGGTACCTGCCACTCGACTTGTGAAATTTCGCCGTCGTGGAGGTCCACCACAATGTTCCCATGTCCCTCGACGCGCGTCACGTGATGAACTTCGATAGTTTTGGCCATGTTTTCGACTCCCCTGTTCCAATGTCCCCCGGTTTCACACACATCCTGTCCAGTGTGCGAAGGCGGCCGTCTACAGCGTATTGAAGAGGGCCATGCGGGCCTCCAGTTCATCGGTGGTTTTCCCATAGCGATCCATTACCTCGCGCGCCGCTTCCACGTTCGCGTCCTCCAACAGACCTCGACAACCAAAACACCGAAAACCAGCGCTTGGACAACGTGCGTCGCAACCCGCTCGCGTTAGCGGACCCACGCAGACTTCGCCATATTCGTAGCGACAGATAATCCCCTGCAATTTGCACTCCACGCACACCGGATACTCCGGAATCTCCGGTCTCTTGCCGAACACTATCGCTTTGACCACCTTCGCAAACTCTCGAGCATCAATCGGGCAGCCAAAGACATACGAGTCGACATCCACCACCTCGTTGATGGCCCGTACGTGTTCACTCTGCAGGTGAGTCTGTGACGCGGCTTCTCCGTAGACCTGTTCCGCGGCGATGTCAAAGTCCAGCAGATGTCTCAGCTTGTTTACACCGCCGTGTGTTGCGCAGGAACCAAGCGCAATTAACCACTTTGCCTGTCGACGGATGCTTCTTAGCCGTTCTGCATCTTCGGGTCTCGTGATGGAACCCTCGACGATGGCGATGTCGTACGACGACGACTGGTGGCTCATCCCCTCCCGCCACTCCACCACATCAACGAGCTGGAGAAGGACAAGGATCTCCTCTTCCAAGTTGATAATTTGCAACTGACAGCCTTCGCAACCCGCAAAATCAAAGATGGCAACGCGCGGCTTTTCCATCACAACGCCTCCTGTAGGCCGACCAACTGGGAGTACTTCAGCACCGGGCCATCCTGGCAGGCGTAAAGCCCATGAATCTGACAGTGACCGCATTTGCCAAGCCCACACTTCATCCGACGCTCCAGGGAGAGAAAAATGTGGTCCTCTGGCATTCCCATGGCCAGCAAGTCGGAAAGAACAAATCGATACATCACGGGCGGACCACAGACAATGGCGCGCGTATTTGACGTCACAGGGCCAATCTCCGGCAAAACGGTTGTTACCGGCCCTACCGAGCCCGTCCATCGCCCTTCGGTTCTGTCCACGGTCTCCAGCAACGTCACGCCTGGCTCTCTCCTAAAGCGGCGGAGATCGTCAACAAACAGACGTTCGGACGGCGTGCGCATTCCGTAGGCGATAGTCAATCGTCCAAAATCCTCGCGGTGGGACAGAACGTACAAGATGACCGAGCGCACCGGGACGATGCCGAGTCCTCCTGCAACGATGACTAGATCCTTGTGAAGCAGTTCGTCGTACACGGGAAATGCGGTTCCAAAAGGCCCTCGCACTCCCACCTTGTCACCACGCTGCAAGTTTGCCAGCGCTGTCGTCACCGTGCCGACCTTGCGGATGACCATGTCGAAGGTGTCGTCATCGCGCGGTGGGGACGTGATGGAAAACGGGGCCTCCCCGTAGCCCATGACCGAGATCATGACAAACTGACCAGGCTCGTGGCCGAGCGCTCGGCCGGAATCCAGGGAGAACTGATAGAAGGTCTCTGTCGGTGTGATGGGATTGCTCCGAACGAGCGTCGCTAGTTCGGGAAGATAAATGTCGCGTCGTTCCCCTTCCTTCTTGGACACCCATCCCTTTGTCGGGTAGAGCGTAAACACGCTCGTTGGCGCCTTGGTTTCTTGGGCTTGTGTCGGCGCCGGTTCCTCTGCTCGATGGGCAAACACTTCTGGATGCCTTTCCAAAAGAGTGTTGTAAAGCTTGACGGGATTGGCGATGTCGGAGACACATGCAGAGGTGCACCTCCCACAACCCGTGCAGGCAACGAACCCAAATCGCTCCGGAATGTACGAGCCCTTCCGGAAAAAGCGGTGTCGATATCTCATGCCCCGTTGGCTCTGAAAGTCGTGTCCACCCGCGACCTGCATGAAGCCTCTCACCATGCAGGCGTCGCAAACCCGCGAACGCGTGCCCTCTCGCAGATCCCAATTGAGTTGGTCCTGAACATCGAAACAGGCGCATGTCCCACACACCAGATTGCATCCTCCGCAGGAAAAACACAGATTTGCCTGTGCCTCCCAAATCGGATCGGAATAGCTCGCCTGAAGCAACGCCGGCCAGTCTCGGGGATCCACTTTCAGCTCTTGCTGTTTCATCTTATCTACGTTGTTGCGCCAAACTTCCTCGCGACGAGCGAGATGGTCGGCCGTTGCCGAGGTCACCCCTTCGCTTACAAGCGTGAGCAGCGCTTCACCTTTCTCAGATCCCGCCTCCGCAATGTATTCGCTTTCAATTCGAGTCAACAAAACATCAAACCCTTCCTTTACCGTCGCCGTTCCCATGTATCCAGCGAATGTGTTCTTAGATGGGGTCTCCACGTCGCACGCGATAATCGTCGCGTTGCGCCGTCGACTCATGTAATGCTGATCTTCGTGTCCGGTCGAGTAAATGGCATCCATTTGTGAAATAGCGACTACATCGTAGGGGTGAACCCCCAAAAGGACGAACGGCTCCGACTCGATGCGCGATTCATAGCCTTCATCCAGCTTGAAATCAATCAATTGTTCTCGCTGAGGGAATAAAAACTTGACGGGCGGCAAATAGGTCACGTCATGATCCAGTCGAAGATCCGAAGCGCTTCTGAGCGTGTCGTACACAAAGTGGTCCTGTTTCTCCTGCACGCCAATCACACGTTGCAATGCGATGAGCTTGTCGACCCATTCTAATAGTTGGCTTTCCTCCATTTTCACGGTGCTCATGTGGGAAATACTCACCTCATTCTTCGAAAATGTTCGAATTAGAACGACGTGGCAGTCCTCTTTGCTGGAATTGTGGGTTCTGTTATCAACGGGTGACGATTGCGTCCTGCACGGGGTGAATGGATCCTATTCTGGGTTTATCATAGCCCTCGATGAACTACCAGATTAGTGCCCGTAAGACTAACTTTTGATTGGTCCATGCGCACTATAGAAGCTAGAACGGAGAGTTGTATACTTAGGATCGTATGAAAGCGCTCTTATCCCTCTCCTCTGAATTCTGCAGGTTCGTTCACCAATTCGCCCTTGTAAAACGTCGACGCTGGCAACGAAGCGGTCGACCGTGGGCTGGAGGCGACCCCTACCATGTGCTTGGCGGTGCCGGCGAAGATTCTCACTATTTCGGACAACTGCGCCGTCGTGGATATTGACGGTGTGAGGCGAGAGACGCGCATCGACTTCATTGAAGATCCACGTCCCGGCGATTACGTCTTGGTTCACGTCGGTTTTGCGCTGCAAAAGATTGACGAATCCGAGGCCGAAGCGACGCTCGCGCAGATCCGGGCTTGTTTCGGCGGGCCAGACGACGGGCGCTAAACGTAGAGCACGGAAAGGGTGGCGTGAGGTGTGCCTCACCTAAACGATTTCCGCAATCCTGATGTGGCTTCGCACCTTTTAGCACGCATTGGAGAACTCGCCCGAGAGCCACTGCGCGTCATGGAGATTTGCGGCGGGCACACGCACGCCATTTTTCGTTTCGGATTGCAGCAAGTCCTGCCGCCGCAAATCGAGTGGTTGCATGGTCCCGGTTGTCCCGTGTGCGTGACGCCCGTCGTCAAGTTTGATAAGGCCATCGCCTTGGCGCATCGGCCCAACACCATCGTCGCCGCGTATGGAGACTTGCTCCGCGTTCCCGGCCGAGAGTCCACCTTGCTTCGAGAACGCGCAGAGGGTGGGGACGTCCGCGTCGTCTATTCCAGCATGGATGCGGTGAGCATAGCCCTACAGAACCCCCATAAAAACGTGGTGTTTTTTGCGGTTGGCTTTGAAACCACCGCTCCGGCCAACGCTTTTAGCATCCTCGCGGCGAAGGAACGACATCTCGAGAACTTCACCATGCTCGCAAATCACGTTCTTGTGCCTCCGGTCATACGTGCCCTCTTGGAGGATTCGCGGCTCAAAATCGACGCTTTCCTCGGTCCCGGACACGTCAGTGCGGTGGTCGGCAGTCAGGAGTACGAGTTCATTGCACGTGAATACGGGCGACCCGTCGTTGTCTCGGGGTTCGAGTTGAACGACATCCTACAATCCATTCTCATGATTCTGACCCAGCGGGACGAAGGTCGCTGCGACGTGGAAGTAGAGTACGCGCGCGCCGTGCGGGACGCGGGCAACGCGAAGGCGAAGGCGGTAATTGCGGACGTATTTGAACGCCAGGACCAGGAATGGCGCGGTCTCGGAATCATTGCTGACAGTGGGCTTCGCATCAAACACGAACTGTCCGAATACGACGCAGAAATTCGCTTCGCTGACTTCCTGCGGGACATATCCCCGCCCCCGCCGCCAAAAGGATGCATATGTGCTGCCATCTTGAAAGGCCAGAAGCGCCCCTTCGATTGCCCATCCTTCGCATCCTCCTGTACCCCCGAGCGCCCTCTTGGCGCCTGCATGGTTTCCTCAGAAGGAGCTTGCGCGGCCTATTACTCGTACAGACAACAGCCACTGATTCAGGGAGGGACGTACGACGAATGATCCGAGAATTAAGCCACCCGACGTTGACGTGCAAAAGTTGCTCGATGGGCTTCCCAAGATCATCGAAAGCGCACACGGAACCGGGGGAAGGTGGACCCACGAGCTAATCGAGTCCGTCTTCCTGCCATACTTTCGCAGCCAACCCTTGCAATCACTGGCAGACCAAGCGGTGGTTCCCGAGTCCGGGACCGGCCGCATGGCCATCTCCACGGATTCGTTCGTCGTCACGCCCTATCGCTTCCCGGGTGGAAACATCGGGGATTTAGCCGTGAACGGAACGGTCAATGACCTGCTGATGGGCGGCGCTACGCCTGCCTATCTAACCGTCGCCTTCGTATTGATGGAGGGCCTAAGGGTGGACCATCTCGTGGAGATTGTCCAGTCCATAGCGAACGCCGCGGCGGCGTCCGCAGTCAGCATCATCGCGGGTGACACGAAGGTGGTCTGTGGCAAAGCGGAGGACGGACTCTTCATCACGACCACAGGCGTCGGATTCCTGCCCGGCGGGGTGAATTGGGGCCCCGAGTTCATTCAGCCAGGCGACAAGATCATTCTCTCCGGCACCGTCGCAGATCACGGTGCGAGCGTGTTGACGAAACGCTACAATCTCGCCTTCGACACGGTCATTCGCAGCGATACGGCCAGCCTTCTGCCCGCCGTCATGGCGGTCCGCGACCTCTGTGGCATCCGTTGCATGCGGGATCCGACGCGTGGTGGACTGGCCACCACGCTCGCCGAACTCTCGCAAACCAGCGGTTTGACCTTGGAGGCGAAGGAACTCTGCATTCCCATCCGGGATGACGTACGGGGCTTGTGTGAGGTCCTAGGGCTGGATCCGCTCTACGTGGCCAACGAAGGTAAACTCATCGCGGTTGTGGCCCCTGATGTCGCGTCCACCGTCCTCTCGCGGTTGCAGGCTACGGAGGTCGCGCGAGACGCCGCCATCATCGGGACGGTCACCAAAAGCGCGCCCGGTTACGCTCTGCTGGAGACCGCCATCGGGGCCAAGCGAGTCCTGGAGTTGTTGTCGATGGAACAGTTACCGAGGATCTGCTGACCATGCACGAGACGGGAATCGCAATGGACATCCTCAAAATCGTAAAGGAGGAACTTGAACGGATCCCCTCCGAGAGGGCCCTGCGGGTTCGGGTGAAAGTAGGCCGCTTGATGGCCGTGGAGACGGACATCCTGCGGTTTGCGCTCGACGCGTTGAAGAAAGAAAACCCGGCGACGGGCAACGCAGAATTTCAGATTGACGAAGTCCCGGTGGCCGTTTTGTGCCGCTCCTGTGAACACGTTTCGCTCCTCGATGACTGGGTGTTCATGTGCAGGGACTGCGGATGTCGCGACGTGGTGGTCACTTCCGGGAATGTTCTTGAAGTAACCGACATGGAGGTGCAGTAGCGATGACCGAAGTGGTTGTCCAAAAATCGGTGATGCAAGCCAACGACGAACTCGCGGCGAGTCTGCGCGAACGCTGGCAATCAAATCGCACGACGGTGTTGAACCTCGTCAGTTCACCGGGATCGGGAAAGACCACTCTGCTAGAGAGAACGCTCGGTGCGCTTAAGAACGAGTTTTCCATCGGAGTGCTTGTCGGAGACGTCCAGACCGACAACGACGCACGCCGCCTCTTAGGGTACGGATGCGCCGTCCTTCAGATTGTCACCAATGGTACCTGTCACCTCGATGCCGCCATGGTTGCGAAACACAGCCGCGCTCTAGGCGATGAATCACTCGACCTGCTGATTATAGAAAATGTCGGGAATTTGGTCTGTCCCGCATCGTACGACCTAGGAGAAGACTCGAAAGTCGTCCTGTTGAGCGTCACGGAAGGCGAGGACAAACCCCTGAAGTACCCAGCTATGTTCCGTCGTGCGGACGCCGCCTTGCTCACAAAGTCGGACTTGTTGCCGTACGTGGACTCTGACGTTACTCTGATCCGCGACAATTTAAGCCAAATTCATTCGGGCATTCCGCTCCTTCAAGTTTCGTCCAAAACCGGTGAAGGCCTTGACGCCTGGTACGAATGGATTCGCCAGCGCGTAGAGCAGAAAAAAGCGTCCAGCCCCGTTGGTCAAGAATGAACAGCGACAAAATGCCACCCGCGGTGCGGCGAGGTGCCGCGCCTCCGGCAGGGCAAACGAGCGGACGTGATTCGCTTCGTCTGCGCGTTTTCGGTACCGTGCAGGGCGTCGGGTTTCGTCCATACGTCTATCGACTGGCGACAGAGCTTAACCTGTCTGGCTGGGTGCGAAACGAGGGTACCTGCGTTTCCATTTTCGTATCCGGGGACACACGACGCGTGTCCGCGTTCTGCCATCGACTCCAAAGCGAACCCCCGGTTGCTGCCGTTATCGACTCCATCGTGTACGAGTCCGTTTCGTGCGCCGAGGATCCCATTTCGCGGGAACGCCTCGAAGCACCTTCGGGAGACCAAGCGTTTCAAATCCTCTCGTCGAGCAGGGGATTGTCCAACCGTGCGGTCAGCATCCCACCGGACCTCGCCATCTGCGACGATTGCCTGGCGGACATGGCCAATCCCGAGAGCCGGTACTACCAATACCCATTCACGTCTTGTACTCAGTGCGGGCCGCGCTATACGCTCGTAAGGACGTTGCCCTTTGATAGGCAGACGACCTCGATGGAAGCCTTCCCGCTTTGCCCCACCTGCGAGCAGGACTACGAAGCTCCAGAGAGTCGACGCTTTCACGCCCAGGCGACAGCATGCCCGACCTGCGGTCCCACCCTGCGGTATTTCGCACGCTCAGAATCTGCAGCGGGTCAGGACGCCATCCTTCGCGCGCGAGACGCCCTGGCAGCGGGTCTCATCGTCGCAGTCATGGGAGTGGGTGGCCTGCATCTAGCGGCACGAGTGGATCCGGACCCGCTCGTGCGCCTGCGTGATCGAAAAAGACGCCCGGGGAAACCCTTTGCCCTGATGATGAACGAAGGAGAAGTGGAGAAGTATTGCTTCGTCGACGATGAAGAATGGCGACAATTGAAATCGAGGGAACGTCCAATTGTGCTGCTTCGTCGTCGCCCGGATTCGGTGTTGCCCGAGGAGGTTGCTCCCGGGCTTGCGCGCCTGGGCGTATTTCTCCCGTACACGGGCGTCCAAGTGCTGCTCCTCCAAGACCCGCGGCTCCCTTACCTCGTCATGACCAGCGCCAACCAAAGCGGCGATCCGCTCGTTTACACGGTCCGAGAAGCCGCTTTCCGTCTATCCGGTGTTGCCGACGGATTCCTCGTACACAACCGAGAGATCCTGCGCCCGGTCGACGACTCGGTCATTCGCGTCCATGGGTCCGAAGCGATTCTGCTGCGTCGTGCTCGAGGATACGTGCCCATCAGTTTCCACGTTCCCCGCCCTTGTGCATCCGTGAGTGCGCTGGCCGTTGGTTCGGACCTGAAAAACGCCTTTGCCATTCTCCACGGCGACCACTTGTGGCTCGGTCCACACGTCGGGGATCTCGAGAACGCCCGCACATTCGAGCTGTTCAAACACGAAATCGAGTGGTACGAAGAATTACTAGAGGTGTCGCCGGATGTCGTGGTTCATGACAAGCATCCCAACTATTACAGTACACGGTACGCCGCAACCCGGATTGGGCACAGATTTGCCGTCCAGCACCACCACGCTCACATGGCCGCGTGCCTGCTGGAATATGCGGTGGATCAGCCAGCACTCGGTGTCATACTGGACGGCCTTGGGTATGGCGATGACGGAGGACTTTGGGGAGGAGAATTCCTTCTCGGCGACGCGGTGACATACCAACGCGTCGGTCACATTCAGCCCGTGCGGTGGATTGGCGGCGATATGGCCGTCAAAGAACCCTGGCGGGCGGTGTTGAACTACTTGCATGAGGCTGGCCTGTCCGACGCCACGGATTGGATCGCTTTGCGGCTAGGCATCCCTCGTGATAAACGGGAGATGCACGAGCGGATTCTGCAGAGCACGTATCCCGGCCTCGCCTGCACCAGTACCGGGCGGTTGTTTGACGTCGTCGGAGCCATGGTGTGTGCCATGGGCACCGCGAGTTACGAAAGCGAACTCCCGATGCGGCTGGAAGCATCGGTCAATCCGCAGATCAAAGGAGCGTATCCGTTCCCCAACGAAACACAAGACGGGCGCAGGGTGGTTTCTTTGCACGATGCACTGCGAAGCGTCGTTCGCGACCTTTTTCGCGGCACGACGGCTCCCGTGATTGCGACACAATTTCACCGGGGATTCGCGAGCGGATTGGCGAGGTTGAGCCTGACGCTCGCCGCGCAATTCGGAGTGCGAACGCTGGCTCTGGGAGGTGGAGTCTGGCAAAACGAGTGGCTGCTGCGATTCTACCTGGAGGCGCTCGCACAGGAGGTTCATGTGCGTGCTCCGGGCGATGCGAGGGATTCCTCTGAGGGCCCACTCCATGACGGAGAGCTAAGGGTACTGTTTCCAACGCGGTTTCCCGTCGGCGACGGCGGATTGGCAGTCGGCCAGTTGGCCGTCTTTCTTGGGAGCTTGCGGTGAAGCGAACCCAGGTCCGTGCAAAATCATGATACTCAGCACGTTAAATCGGGATGACCGGACCCCATTACGCTCCCCCTGGCAGTTTCGTCACCTTACTCTGGATCCACAAGACGTTTC
Source organism: Bacillota bacterium (assembly GCA_021799255.1). Classification (GTDB taxonomy): domain Bacteria; phylum Bacillota; class Bacilli; order Alicyclobacillales; family Alicyclobacillaceae; genus JAJZAV01. The sequence continues at coordinate 34,402 of JAJZAV010000002.1, read as the reverse complement.
CCACCGCGTCTCTAGCGTCGAGCGGGCCAATCGCCAGATTCTTTCCAATCCGAAAATTCAACTCGGGTGCCGTGACATACTTACCGCCTAGAACGTCGTTGAACGTGCCAATGACTTTTACCTCGTAGGTCCCGTCCTTGTGCGCCACCACGAGTGGGGTGGATTCGGCGATGGGATTGTAAAATCGGGTATACTTAAGAACGACGTCATCCACAATTTGCTTGATCTTAGAGGGCAAGTTCATGTACGCGGTCAACTCGTTCTGCCCCTCTTGAGCTGTGGACAATATGGACTTGAAAGCGGAGTTCGACGGATAATCATTCGCTGGCTGTTTCAGCCCAAGCTCAGCCTCCTCCACCGCCTTCCCGTAGATCCCCATGTCGTTAAACGTGGATGCAAGGGCGTACGCGAGCATTTTCGGAGGCAACTGACCGCTCCCCGCGCTGAGAACGGCCGACGTGTAGTACACAAAAGGAGCCCCCGCAAAATACTGAGGATAGTAGCGATTATGCGCTGGTTCGTAGAGGTCCTTTCGGGGATCCCACGCGTACATCTGAATGTTTTCCAGCACTCCCGTATCGTGTTGCCACACGGCCACTTCCATCTGCCCGCCCTGGTTGAAATCCCCGATATCGGCGGTACCCTGTGTGTGCAGGATGGATTTCAGCTTGCCATTGATGCACTTCAGGATCCACACATCGTTCGCGCCATCACCCATATTGGTTTGAAATGTAATCTCCTGTGTGCCGTCTCCGGTCATATCGCCGGATCGAAGTTCGGCGATTTTGTTTCCCCCGGACATTTGATTCCACAGAACCTTCCACGTGCCCGAGTTTTGGCCGACTACCACGAGTCCCAAGGGGGAATGCCCGGACTGATACGCGGCAGAGTACGCCATCTGTCCGTTCCCATAAAGGTCGACGGACACGAATGGGGATGCTGCGAATGGCGGCGTTACAAGATGCGCCCCGCTAGGAATCGCAGCTAAAATGGCATTGTTTGCCCCGCTGGGGATTTGGGCAATGAGATCTTGCGATGGGTTTGAAGCTGTGCCTACCGCGCTTGTCCCAACCTTGACCGTCGTCTCTGCTCCATTTGGAATCGATGATTTGGAGGGGGGAAGAAACGTGCCTTTGTTCCAACTGAAGGTCACGGTAACAGGCTTCAAGGAAGGCTGGCCGAGCGCATCGCCTGGTGCATAGTTCGCATATGTGATTTGAAAGGCGAGTCCACTCGCACTCGCCTGGATGTTCGTGATCTGATTTTTCTCCCAAGGTGAATCGAGTCCAACGAATTGATAGTTATGAAAGAAAAACACTATCTGTCCGTAGGCATCGGCGGAGGGACTGCGCGTTCCAAGCACGGCCGTGTAAGTATCCCCGTTGGCGAGCGTGATGCTCACGGGTTGGCCAGCCTGCACGAAGTGCTCCGACGGGTTATGATTCTCCGTCACCTGGCTCATGACCTTGGCAATCTCCTGTGAAGAGGGCGTTCCTGTCGCATCGTTTTGCAACATCAATGTCCCGTTCTTCCACGTTGCGAAGTACCCAGAAACCCCTTGAGTCAGAGCCTGATTCACGTACCAAATCGGGACATAAAGGCTGGACGTAGCGCCCGGAGTCTGCGCATACGAACTTGACGATCCGCCGGGAGTTCCAGCTTGTTCCCCACTCGTGACCGTTTGGGTGGATGGATTCACGGTCAACACCGGAACGTTTCCAGCGACGTACGATCCGTTTACAATCTCAATGGTGTTCAGTTTCTGCGGTTGCAGTGATGTGCTCTGCAAAGCCAAATTATTGATGAGCAGTTTTTGCCCGTCAAAGGACACGCAGGCACCCATGGCCTGAGTCGCCTCCATGACAACGGACAGCGGCATCCACGTCGTTTCATCCTTAACGAGGATGGGCACATTGTCGGCAAATACCTGACCGTTCACCACAATCTCGGCACTATGGGCAGATTTCGTAGGCTTACTTGGCTGAGATTTCGCTGATTTTGCGTTCGCCAAAACCGGGATCGCGGAGGCAGTCATGCCCAAGCAACCGAAAAGAGAGAGGCCAGCCAAGATTGACATCGCTCGTCGAAGCATGCTCATACATCCCCTATGGCGGATTGGAGTCAGTGACGTAACGGGATCCTTGTCCGATACGTTTGCATCCATCCAAACGGTTAGACGGTGCATGTTTACTAGATGTGACAGATTGAAGTTACTGCTTTGTTAGTGCGACGAGCAAACCACTATAGGCCCAAGTAATCCTTTGCGAGAAAATACCCGAGTGCGGAAAAGAGGTGTGAAACCTGTCCCTCACGGATCATACGGCCAAATTCCACAAACGGCACGGTTGTGACAACAATGTCTTCGGTGGCATCCAGGTTTTGATCTTGCTGGCGGTGCGCGTCGAGTAGAAGGTACGTCGCGGCCATGTTATTGGACGTCGCGGGGTTGGGGTAAAACGATCCAAGGTAGATTGGTGACTGCGAGGTGGAGTACCCCGTTTCCTCCGCCACCTCCCGCACTACGGCCTTCGCTGGATCCTCGTCCTTCTCCACCATTCCGCCCGGCGTCTCCATCATCACAACGCCGTTTCCGTGGCGGTATTGTCTGACAACAACAATCTCCCTGTCAGGGGTCAACACCACCGCGTTCACCCAGTTCGGATACTCCTGGACATAGTAGTCAATCTCCATTCCGTTCGGAAGCAAACATCTGTCCTTGCGCGTCTTGTGATACGGTTCATTGAGAATCACATATTCGCTGGCAAGGGTCATCCACTTTTGCATAGGCTCTCTCCTTAGCCATCAAGTAAAAGAGCCGCCCAATCGGACGGCCGACCGTTCCCTATATTGGGTTACTTCCAGACCTCTTCGGCAATCTCCACAACATGGCGCAATTTGGCCCACTGCTCGTCCTCGGTGAGGAGATTCCCTTCCTCGGTCGACGCGAATCCGCACTGTGGGCTGAGGCACAATTGATTCAAGGGAACCATGCGAGAAGCCTCATCGATTCGGCGTTTGATCTCATCCTTATTCTCGAGATCCGGGAACTTCGAAGTGATGAGGCCAAGAACAATCTGCAAGTTGGGATTTTGAACAAACCGGAGCGGCCTGAAATCACCAGCTCTGTCGCTGTCGTATTCCAGGAAGAAGCCATCGATGTTCAGACCCCCAAACAGGGTCTCAGCAACCGGTTCATAGCCACCGGATGCAATCCAAGTGGATCTAAAATTACCCCGACAAATGTGCATGGTAATCTTCATATCGTCTGGCCGGCCCGCGACCGCCTCGTTGATGGTCCGGGCGTACAGGTCCTTCAACTCTTCGGGGTCTAACCCTTTTTCGCGCAGTTTCGCGCGTTGTTCCTCCGAACAGAGATACGCCCACGAGGTGTCGTCCAACTGCAAATACCGGCACCCGACTTCGTAGAAGGCGGCGATTGCCTTCTTGTAACTGCTGGCTAGATCATGGAAAAACTCATCTCTGTCGGGATATACACCCTCTTCAATCGTGGCACGAAAGTGAAGCATGCTGGGGCTCGGAATCGTCATCTTTGCCGTGTGTGCACCCGCAACGCTTTGCAAATACCTGAAGTGTTCCAGCATCGGGTGCTGTCCGAATCCGAGTTTGCCCGCCACCTTGATGGCCTTGGACTTCGTCGTCATCTGATGAAATTGGATGCCGGAGTCGCCCTCGTATTCCTCGACGCCATCAAGATCCTGAAGAAAATCGAAGTGCCACCACGAGCGGCGCATCTCACCATCGGTCACCGCTGTAAGTCCAATCTCCTGTTGCTTGCGAACGACGCGTGCAATCTCCAGGTTCTCGATGCTGCGAAGTTCCTCAACGCTTATCTTGCCTTCGGCTCTCTGCTGACGAGCCTCCTTCACCCTCTGCGGTCGCAGCAAACTTCCCACTTGATCCGCCCGAAACGGCGGTACCGTACGCCGTAACGCCTCGTTAGTTTGACCTGCCATGGGCAACCCTTCCTCTACCGTTTGTGCTCCCCATTTGTCCTCCAAATAGTATCACAAATCGGTGAGCATTCCGTGCCTCAGGACAGCCAGTCCCATGCATTGTCCCATCCGACGTCGCCCACCCTTCGCTGAGATTCGTCCTCCGTCCACAGAGCCTTCACTCAGAGTCATATTGTAAGCACAAAACCGACGAATTCCAGATGATGAGGAAACCCGAGAGGGACCCAATGTAACCTTTTTTGGGGTTGCGTCGTCCATATGGTCGTAAGGGTGAGCACAATTTACGAACTACTTCAAAACAACGCTTTGTTGAAACTGGTCGAACGCGGCGTTTCACCCGGCGTGTTTACGCGACTGCAAAATCGTTGACTTTTGCCATCACGCAGCTTAAAGTCGCCGAACCGCCCATCACCATGAACAAGGAGGAACCTAAACGTGAAGTCGCCCATTCGCAAAACCGAAGCAATCGTCAAACACAGTCACACGCGCATCGCGATGACGATAGCAAGCCTCGTTGCCGTAGGAACCCTTGGCACCATTTCGGCATGGGCAGGTCCAAATGAATCAAAAACCGTCGTGTCGGTATCCGTTCACGCGGGTAAGTCGGACACGCTCACTGGAGTGGCTTTCACCACCTCCAGGGACGGATGGTTGATAGGGAACCACGTCATCCTCCACACCACCAATGGAGGAAAGGGTTTTTCGCAACAGTACCGCGGAACCGCAAATCTCCAACACATAGAAGCGATTGACTCCAATCACGCGTTTGCGTGGGGGTATCATCATCTAGTCGGCACCACAAACGCGGGTTTGAAGTGGACAGAAGTTCCCATTCCGGGCCTTTCTCCGAGCGGGCACGCCCAAATTCTCAATGCCTACTTTGCGTCTTCTACGATTGGCACGGTGCTTATCGGTCAGATGGATCAGCCGTCAGGGCTCTACCTGACAACGGACGGGGGATCCCATTGGACCAAGCTCGCGTTTCCACCAAACGCGGTGTCCGTCGCCATGACGAGCGCGAAGAACGGATGGCTCATCACGACGAGTTCCAACAAACTAGGTGGCGGATTCTACCACACGACGGACGGCGGGCACACCTGGACACGGACGCAAGGCGAAGCGCAAGAGGCGTGGTACATCAACGGCGCTAACATCTATCCGACGGGCGGCAACAGCGCATACGCACAAATCATCGGTCAGGCCGGGATGACACAATCCTCTTACTCTGTGTTTCGGACCACCAACGGGCTGTCGTGGACGCCCGTCATCGGAGTCTCGACGGCCGGGGGAGGCCCCGCGCCGGGAGTGAATAGTAATCAACACGTGCCAGTAGGCCCCGGAATTGACGCTGGTCCCATGTCCGTCGTAGGGAAAAATCAACTTCGCATCATCGGTGGCACAGAGGCGACGGGCATTGGGGTCGTCCAGATGGCGGCGTCAAACGACGGCGGGCAGCATTGGCAATCGTACCCCACTATTCCTGGAGCCAACGGGTACCCTTTCGCGTCGTCCATGCTTTCCTTCGTGAACGGCAACGACGGCTGGCTGCTCGAGACTCGGGGATCCAGTCAGGATCTTTTGCAGACGACGAACGGCGGGAAGTCGTGGCGGGAGGAATATCCAGAGTCCCCCATGTGGCCCGTGATGGGCGTGAGTTATATCAACCCCAAGTTGGCATACGGTCTAGGCATTGTCGGCGACGTGAACAAAATAGTGAGATCGACAGACGGTGGAAAGACCTGGTCGGCCGTTGGCGACCTTCCAGTTAGACATGACGCCCCATATGTAGGTCCGGTAAGTGCCCCCATCGATTTTGTAAACGCGAAGGTTGGTGTCGCTGTCGGAGGGAACGGAAATCTTTACCTTACTAAGGACGGAGCCAAGTCGTGGCGCGAGAGCACAACGCCCAGTAAAGCGGGAAGGGTCTTTGGCGTGGTTGCGACAGACGGGGCAGCCCGCATGGTTATCGATACTCAAAACGGCATCTACAAATCCATCACGTCGGGAAAAACGTGGACTCCGGTGAAATCCACGGGCTCTAGTTCGATGGGCGGCTCCTTTGCCCAAGCCGTCAATCAAATCGAAGGCGACGCTCTGAAAAATGGACTCGCAGAGCTGGGCCCGAATCCGGGAATCTCATTTGCTGGCAGGAAAGGCCCTGTGGAGTGGCTGTCGGGAAACAATGGGTATGACTACCTGGTGTCGGTGGACGGCGGACGGAATTTTACGAAGTTCCAGTTGCCCACGAACATCATTCTGATGCTTGGCAACCTTGGGTTTACTAGCCAATCCGACGGGTACATGTGGACCCTCGGCGGTCGACTCTTCACGACCACGGACGGCGGAAAGACGTGGACCCAAGTCACGAACGGATAACTACCGGATAGAACGAACCCGGCGGTTGCACATCGGAAAGGCTACGGCGGCTAAGGCCCCGAGTACGCACCAAAGCAGCACGCTCACCGACTTCAGGACCCATTCGTCTCGAGTTCCTGCAAGCCCGCTCAATAAGGCCTTGACCAACGGTCCAACTCCAACCGTCACAATGGCGGTCCACCAAGTCGTTTCCGACACGATGGCGGCTAGGTGAATCAGTGAGAGTATGAACAAATAGAGTAGTCCCAGCGCTCCGACCAGCCCTATGGACAGACCCACCCATAACGAGGCTGGTCTGCGTGCTTGGGATAACGAGTGCAAACGAGGTTCCCGGGTGGCGATGGCAAGCAGTTTCGACTCGAGGTCCGCCGGAGGTTCCGGATGTTCTCGGGTCTTCATGAGCCATTCGTCGATGTCGCGAAAACCATCTTCCATGCGCCTCACTCCCTCCCGACCAGATTCTGCAACCGTTTGCGACCACGATGAATATAATTTCGTACCTGTTGCAGGTTCACGTTCATGACCTCTGCGATCTCATTGTACGACAGGTCCTCGCCATAGAACAGGGCAATCGCAATCCGCTCGTTGTCCGGGAGCGTCCGAACAAGCGACCAAATCTCCACCTTCTCTAGCCTGTCCACCGCAATCGCCTCCGCGCTACGAGCCGCCTCGGTTACGGGCACATCCGCTTTCGGAAACGACAAATCCCGTCCAGCCCTCCTCGTCGATTGCAAGAATGCCCGCGTAGCGATGGAGAGCAGCCAAGTACGAGCGGATGCGTCTCCACGGAAGGTCTCGATGTACCGGAACGCGTTGGTGAAGGTCTCCTGCGTGAGATCCTGTGCGTCCAAAGAGTTGCCTACATAACGAAAACACCAGCGGTACACATCTTGATAATAGTCTTCCACCCACCGACGATATACCTCCGACAGGTCCCCAAACCCCATCGCAGCACCTAGTTTTCTCTGTGGAATAGTACGCCTCGACTCTTGTAAAACAATGATTGCCAAGACTGGTTCTATCCTAGAGTATGCTAGAGCGCTGGATTTTCGACAAGGGTGAAACAAAACAACACTTTCGGTACTCTCATCTTTTTGAGAAAGGTTGGGAAAGAAGGGGTAGCGCGCATGCAGATGAGGTTTGGAACCAAGATCACGTGGGTGGTGCTGTTGTCTGCGGCACTCGCAGCGGTCCTCGCGATGTGTGGCCTAGTAGTCGCGAAATCCGTAAGGGCCGTAGGAGAGTTCGCCTACAGCCTGCGCTTGGATGGCAACGGAGGATCAGGCTCATTCAACACGTTCGGTCCCTTTGCCAACGTCGGAATGACCAACGACTTCACAAGAGTTGTGAATCAGGATTATCCGGTTTTGCGAGGAGGCCATTTTTCGCTTAGCATCCCACTAGGCAAGGTTACGGTTATGCAAAGCACAAGCGCGAAAACCGTTCATATGCAAGCCACCTTCTCCATCATAGCGCCAGTTCACAATAAGGCAGCGTCGCAGATCCATCTTTCCACCACCACCACACCGGACGACGTGCAAGTGAATTGGGATTCGAATGGAGGCATGCGCCAACTGAAGAGTGCCGACGTGACACTCGTCGTTCCGACGAACCTCAACCTCTCCATCGACGACAGCTTAGGCGATATTCGGATCCAAGGCGGCAAGTACTCGAGCTTGGACGTGAAGTCTAACCTGGGCGCCATCGCGGTGGACGCGGACGTGACGCAGACCCTGAGCCTACACGACAATCTCGGCAGCATTGCGTATCGGGGGACGCTGGCCAGCGGATCGACGATGATTGATGACCTCGGCAGCATTCAAGTGAACGTTCTGCAAAGGCAAGCCGTCCAGTACAACCTCACAACGGACATCGGCACATCGACGGTGTCGTTTCCATCCGAGAGCATCGCACAGCGTGGAAACAACATCGAGGGTTCCGTGAATGGGCCGAAGCCACAATCCGTGCTTACATGCACGAATAACATGGGGTCCATTACCCTGCAAGGAGAGTGAAATGAATGAACGTGGCCGCCGTGGGCGTCCTTTTCCCCGTCTTCCTGCTTGCAGTCATCTTCGGCTTTATCATCCTTTTAAGATACCTTCGGTATCGTGAAAACATGATGTTTATAGAGCGTGGCATGACGCCGCCCGTTCCACCACGGGGTCGGCCGGTGAGCCCGCAGGGCGTGAGCCGACCCGCATACTACAGCCCGTATCGACGTCTTCGGGGTGGAATCATCACATCTTTCGTTGGGCTGGCCATCTTGTTGGGGCTGTGGACGCTGGGAACCGGACCGTGGCTGCTCGGAGGGCTGATCCCCCTGGCAGTGGGACTCGGCGAACTACTCACCTTTGTCATCATGAGCCCTACCCGAAACGATTACGTCGAAAATACGGGGGGACCGCATGACGGCAACGACAATCAAAACTTCTAGTCCATGGCATATAATTGGCGTCTCTGTGTTCAGAGCGACACAGTCTTCACTCGTCGCACGCTCTGATGCTTGAACGCTTCGTGCACAAGGCCCCGGGGGCTGCGGCAATCCCAGGATTGCCGCAAGTTGTGTTAGAACGTGAGGGAAGCGCGACCCGCACCTCGGATTGCGCTAGTGAACCCGTGCTTCCATTCACTCCCCTTCCGTACAAACTCGATTGGTCGACTGCCGAGCATCTGAACCATAGCCTTATCCAGAAGTATGCCGGCTAATTCATGCCCTGCAGCGTTCGGATGCCATCCTCCAACCGAGTAGTTGGAAAGCGACAGGTTTTTCATCTGCATATAGGAAGCCATATCGCGATTCAAGGGCACGAAATGAACGTTCGGACTGGAAAACGAATTCGCCGCGGCCCTCTCTGCCGAGACATACTGCTCGAACAACGAGTGCCACTTGTCTGCGTTCGCGGGAACAACCGGCGGCGTTACGACAAACACGACGGCCTGATGTTGCAAGGACGCGGCAATTTCGTCGTGGATGGTCGTTTGGAAGTCTGCGAGTGGCGTATGATTATGAATATCGTCAAGAATGCCCCACGAGATGATCACGACGTTCGGCTGGTCTTGATTCAGCCAATTTTGAAAGGTCGTCGAACTGATCCGCACTGCGGGACAGCCCGGTATGCTCTGATCGTCATATTGGTAGTTGACGTGCGTGGATTCAGACAACATCGCAAAGCTGCGACGGATGTACGAGTCGCGTGTAGGATCCGCCCAACCGTGAGCCACCGATCCCCCTACCACCATGACGGTCTCCGTCGGTTCTATAGCCACCTTATTCTGAATGGTGTTCTGGATGGGGTTGGTGTTTGCCAGCGCAACGGAAGAACCTCCCCACGTTGCGAGAAGAACAAGCGAACTCCCCAACAACGAGACCCCCGTACGCGCCAATTTCTTCCGATGATCATCCCGCAACGTTGCCACTCCTCTCCAACAAATCGTTTAAGACTCGATGGTTGTGATATACACGTGGTCAAACACGCCACAATGAGATGCAACATCTGTGAGATATTGTACCTTGATGTTATGAACTTATGAAGAAGTAATGGTGCATGGACACAATTTTGTCGTTAAAACCACAATTACCGCCATCACTTTGACACAATTACGCTGTCAAGGATAAGGAGGAGTTTAGGTCACTCGGCTGGGTGTGGGGAGAACTAAACAGAGGGCACACATGCCTCTAGTACGGTCAGGCCATGGTCGGATGTCGCCGAGCCACAAGAGCCTGTTGTTCCGCTGTGGGATTGGCAAAGCACTTGGATCTCTGGGTAATCGGCGAACAAGGATGGTAAAACCGCGAAATGGCGAGGCTGGAAAAGGCAGCGGTTCCTGCAATTCGGGATCAGTCGCCTAAGCTCGCTTATACACAATTTCGGGAGTGGGTCGAGCGTGCGAAAGGGGTTCCCTCTTCATATTCCACGTCAGGTAGTGATTCGCGAAGTAGTTCCAGATGGTGGCAACCGCAATCCCACCGAGGTTTGCCAACAAGTAGTGCACGGAAAGCGAATATGCGAGCAACGCCAACACCAGTTCGTTGATGCCAATGCCCACCACGGAAACCGTGGCAAACCGAAGGAATCGGGCACCTTTCTGCGCCTTTGCTGCGTCCTTCCACGTGAACCTATCGTTCAGCAGGAAGTTGGACACGAGAACAATCCCTGCAGAGATGACGCTCGCCATGATTAGCATCACATGCATATGGACCAGGGCTACGTAAATCAACTGATTCAGAATGACCCCGCTCCCACCCACCATGCAGAACACGTAAAACCGCCTGTCCTCCGGGCTACTCCGGAACAGGCTGGCGAGATGCCGAAGATAATTCACCTGCTCGCCAAACGACATGTGGGAAGCCCCCGCCTCGCGCTCGTGAAAGCAGTACGGAATCTCAAGCACCGTCTGATAATGCCCACGCACGAGAACTTCCATGAGAATCTTCCATCCGATGGGCTGAAGGACGACCCCCTGTATCACGTTTTTGCGCATCATGAAGAATCCGCTGGTTGGATCCGTCACTCGGCGAACCCGCTTCAAAAGCGCTTGCCCCATCACTCGGGCTCCCCACGAGATGAACTTGCGGATGGGAGAAAGCCCTCCGTCGTCTCCGCCAGGAATGAATCGACTCGGGATCACGATGTCGTATCCCTCACGAATGCGCTCCAGCATTTGTGCAAGTACCTCGGGAGGATGCTGCATGTCCGCGTCCATGACGGCAACGAATTGGCCCTTGGCCTCTTCGAACCCGCGTACGACGGCCGTTCCTAATCCCTTCTCGCCATGTCGGTGCAACACCCTGACGAAGGAATGCTTAGCGGCTAACGAATTGAGGATGTCCAAGGACTCGGCGTCCGTACTGTCATCCACAAACAGTACCTCAAACGACTCTCCAGCAAGGCAGTTATGAATGGCATTCGCGACCGAAATCACGTTGGTTTTTTCATTATAAGTAGGAACCACTACTGTCAAATTCACGAATCCACCCCCGCTGCGACATCCACAGCGCATCTCAAAAGTCACACAAATATTCACACCCATGCAATGAGACTACCACAGTTTTTGTTTGTCACAGCTTAAGAATTGAGAAAATCTAGTTAAAAAAGGGTTAATGTCGCGCATTTGTCCTCGAATGGACCGAAGTGGTCGTTGGTTTTACCTCAAATACCCTCGTCGACGGGGCCTGGGCCGCGCCACCGTTTGCAAAGGGAGGATAATGAAGAACGTTCGACGGGCCAAACAGGTTACCGGCAAACTGACGAACAAAGATGAAGTAATTATATAGGTGAACCGCCCTGAGGGTGGTAACTCCGTGAAAATGAACGGCGGCAGGATACGGCGGCCGCGTCAGGTACGGCACCTGGCTCATGAACTGGTGCAGCTTCGCCACCGTTGCCGCTCCCTTTGCCGGCACGTTGGCAACGGGGGTTGCAGTCTCAACGCGCAGGTACGCGTCCCTTCCGTCATACTTGCTCAGGAAGGAGTACTCCGTGTCGAGGAATGCCTGCCGCGGTCCTCCCGGTTGATTGGCGGGCAATTCCGCCAGATACACATTCGCTTTGATATCCTTGGTCAGATTCATCTGCTCGTGCCCCAAGATAGTATACCCATGAAAGAGCAGACAGTCCTGAACGCCGTAGGACTGAAGAGCCAACGGTTGGTACGTCCACCACAACTCGCACAATGCGTAGTCCCCCTGAAGGGTGGTGTACGTCATTGCCGTGGTTTTGGACCCCGTTCCCAGGATGGACGATTCGTTGTACGATCCGATGATTCTCCGGCTCCATCCAGGCATCTCCCCCATCACCACGGAGAGATTGGAAGTCTTCAGCGGTATGGGCGTCGCCGGAGTTCCTTTCCCTACGGGTTGGAAGACCCAAAGCGACGTCGTCAGAGCGACGGCCGACAGCGCCGTCACTCCCATCCGCCCGTACCCCGGATGGTGGAGATTCGCGGTCCTTTTCGGAATGTCGGACTCGAGTCCAATCAGCTTAGCAGCCACGAGTAACAACCAGAGTATACCCAAAAACAGAAGGATGCCCAAGACGGGATGAAGGATATCGAGCGCGAAGACAGGGCCGAAAACGTGAAGCGCGAAAACAATCAGTCCCAGTCTCAGGAGATTCCCGAGTATCGCCAGGGCGATTCCGAACAGGAGAACAAGGACCTTCTTCATTGCTCTACCGTGGAACGTCACCAAGATGATGGGCGCCAACGTGACCATTGCGATAAAGCTGTCCGCCCCGCTGCACACGGAGCTTACGTAAATCGGCGTGCCTACGCCCGCGTGAACTACGTTATACGTCCCAATGGTCGATGTTGGAACTATCCAAGACGCCACGTGGGCGAGGCCCCGCAACGAACCGTTCGCAATATTGTCCAAAGGAGGATTCGTAATATTGACAATGCCTGAGTACAGAGGAGGCCAGGACAGCCACAAATACGAGAGCGGCTTCCAAAGCCAGCGCGTGACTCCTACCCCAAACATCAGCCACGCCACGGAAAGCGCCCAAATCGGCCAGAAAAGGAGTCCCAATTGTCTCCCTAGAAACTCGTAGCGCCAATTCTGAGAAAACCCGTGCAACAGAAAAACCGCGCAGAAAACCATAACGGGAATCGCGACAATCCCGTTCAGTTCACTATCGTCGTTATAAACTCCCGGCCGCCTAAGAATCCACGCCGCCCAAACAAACGAGAAAATCGGCACCCAAATCAAGTACGCGTAAGGCGTATCGGCCAACGAGTATTGAAGCAAGATCCCAGCAAATGGGGTGAATGGCAGAACAGCTCCTGCAATCCAGATGGCGATATGAAGGCCAAGCTTGTCGCGTTTCGCGGTGAAGAGGCCGATTCCTCGTAATTTCACGTTGTCGATGGACAACACCAGAAACGCCTCCACAAATCATCATGGGTATCTTCGATACGAAGAGGATGGGGCAATTAGACCCCATCCTCAGACCGACTCATTCTCTCCACACCACTCTCAAAGTCGTCTCGGAACCGGGCCCTATTCGGCCGCCATCGCCTTGAGGCGGTTCTTGCGACGGCGAATCACCAACACGGCGCCAATCGCCGCTGGAAGCGCCGCCGCAAGAGGAACCTCCGGCAGTTGCTGTACCAAGTTCTCTAGCGTGCTGTAATTGTTTTGAGGTTCTCCTGCAGAATTCTCCCATTGGTAGTTTGAGAATACCCAAAGGTGAGATGGAGGCGTGGACAAATACTGGGAAGGTACGCCAACATTAAACACGTAGCCACCCTTGCTCATCCCTGCAGAGGTTACACTGGTGGCCTGCGGAAAGGTTGTCACCGTGCCGCTCGGGCCGTTGTATGAGAACGTACCCTGACCGTAATTGCCCGTTGGCGTGAAGCTGGGAGCATGATTGTAAAAATAGAAGTTCAACCCTGGTGGTGTGATGGACCCCGGCGGAACGGGCTGCAAACTGGAATCGCCACCCGTGGCCTGCGTGATCGTGACCTGAATCTGTGATGGATAACCAGCGGCCATTGCCACCGTGGCTCCCCCACAGAGGGCGGCAGCAGTGACGCCCGCCGCAAGACCTCCCTGTAACCAACGTTTCATGACCATTACCCCCGTTTAAACAACGTGTTCAGATGATTCAGTCCATATTGCGGATCCCATGCTCCGTTTCAGTTTGTCTCTATCTCTTGATTGCGGTTCCATTGCTGCCTTCACATGCTCTCCTATGGATAAAAGTGTAGCACGCGGTGGCGCGATGGGACCTAAATTCCCCAATATACGTTGTTAAAAAAATCTTTAGGTTTTTAAATAGAATAACTTGGGGTCTTCGCAATCAAGGGGCAATGGTTTCGAGCGACGTAGAATATATACCTGCAGGCGCCTCGTTCTTTACCTGAAAAAGCGCATAACTTGCCGCCACAAAGAGCCGTTTCGGATGTTGCCGTAAGATGATCGACGGAATCACCACTTTGTACCGATACGCATTCCCGGATGGCAATTGCGACTCGACTTTGCCCACTACGGGAATCAGTTCCTTGCCCTTGAACGCAACCTGTCCATCATTAGACTGGTGTGCTCGAAATCCAATCGGGTGAACCGAAAGGTAAAATGTTACCTTCCGTCCCGGTTTTAGATCCGATGAATTGCTTGCTAGGTCTATCGTCACGCTACTCGAAAATCGAATGACCGCTTGCTGTCCCTTGGGCTGTGTCGCAAAACCAGTACTCGGCGCCCTTGGGACACTGTGAGGGCGCATTCCCATGACAATGGCAAACAGCGCCAAGATAATAAGAACGATTGCAGAGAGTCCAATCGCCGCAGTTCGGCGGTATGGGTTCATGGTTTTATCTTATCTCCTTCGATAGAGATTCCCACGGTCTCATCGGGCACATTTTCCATCATAATCTAGGTTAGCATTGCTCTCGAGTCGGGCACTAACCTTACAAAAGAGTTTCCCTTGTGTTCATAATAGAGTAACAATTCGCTCTCGACCATATCCCGTGATGCCATCGTTTGATTAAGTTCCATTTTGCTTGTTAAAGACCGTAGCGTTTGTGCGGGATTTGCGCTCTTCCGTGGCGTCCATGGGCGGTTGACACCTGATTCCACCTCCCATATTCTTTGAAGCAGAGATTTCCGAATTACACAAGAATATTCGAGAGAGAAGGTTCGCAGGGATGAGCACCAACGTCCTTCAGACGAGAACCGTGAATAACAAGACAGTTGCGAGGAACCGACTCTGGATCCTAATTTGGGTTTTGGTCAGCGTCGTCCCTGTAGCGCCATACGGTTTGCCATTGCTCGATCACGCCTTAGCGGACACTCCCTATGCGTACCTGATTTGGATACCGATACTCGCGTTCGCCTGGGGAGCCATAGAACTTTGGAAAACTCCCAAGTACGAAGACGATGGCGAGCTAAACGGCATCCTTGGTCTATTTGCCGCCGCTCTTAGCGGAGGCGTATTGTTCGCTGGATTGCACAAGTGGTCTAGCGTCCTCGTGGCCGACAACGTCGGACTCCTGGTCTGGCCGTTCTGGGCACTGTCCATGGGCTGGCTCCTCTTCGGCGTCGGTGCGACGCCAAGGCTTTGGAAACCGCTCGTATACCTTCTCCTAGCATGGCCACCGTTGTACACAAGAATCGTGAACGCCACGAATCCTACGCTCTATTGGCTTGCCAACCACAGCATCATGGCAGTGACACCCTCCGTTCCGTGGCTCAAAACCACCACGACATATGGCGAGTATCTCGTTCAAAATCACGGAAACTGGTTGCTCGTTGACGTCTCGAGTGCGTGCAGCGGAGCGGACAGTTTCCTCGCCATGGTGATTCTTCTTCCTGTGATTCTCGTGGCCTTCGGCGGCAACTGGATTCGCAAGATCTGGCTCATCGTGATTGGCGGCGCGTTAGCTGTCATCTTGAATCTTGCAAGGTTGGGGATTCTTCTGATTTCCGGGCACTTATTCTCCGCGACCTTCACGTTCGGATTTCTGCACGAGATCTTGGGAATGGTTCTCTTCGCCGTCATCCTCGTGATCCTTGCCTCCATCGGCAAGCGAATTGGCATGAACGCGGACTCTCTGACGCAAACCCCGTCTGATGCCGGACGTTTTCTCATCACACCGGGATGGGGCCGATCCCTCTTGAGCATTTCGACGGCGGCCCTCTTAACCGTTGGGATCTTCCCGCTGTACACATGGGTGTCCGGATCGTTCGGAACACCAATCCCTGTGAACACGGATAAGTTGTCGTCGCTGATGCCCCAGATGCCGGGGTACACTCGAAGCCTTCTCGGAGTGTACAACGAAGCGTCCGTCCTCGGCCCCGGGTCGTACGGTGAAGCGTACGCGTACTCCAATCCGAAGGGTCAATACGCGATGGCGGAAATGTGGTGGACGTACAATCTTAATTCCCTCGTCGCGTACGGAGTCCACAACTGCCTCTTGTTTCACGGAAATTCCATCGTCGGTCAGCATCCGTTCAAGGTGTCGTCGGGCATCAGCGGTGACTCGTTCGCCGTGTTGCTTGCGCCAAGCACGGTGGGCGGATCCACCAGCCTGTACGAAGACGTATCCTACATCTACGCGGTCAAATACAACGGTCGTAATGCTTACATCCGAGCGGAGTTTGCGGCGCCAGTTCAATACGGCGTGAGCCAGAATTCCCCGTTGGTCCACCAAGTGGCGGCATCCCTTCCGACCCTTTGGGCAAACGCAAAGGCAGGCTCCGTGCACGCGGCGGATTTGAACCTGAGTTCTGCCATGAACGCCAAGTCTCTGGTCGGTTTCCATCAGTTCGTATCTAAGTTCTCTTCGGTCGTGTTGCACCCATCCACAAACGTCTCATCCTCCTAAACCCCTGTCGGCGCACGCTGGAACAACGTTCCGTTGACAATGGTGCCACCAGGCGTAAAATGAGAACCGCTGTTCTATCTATAGAGTAGCGGTTCTCGATAACCCGTTTGTCGCCCTATCACAGACTGTCGGTCACATGTCGTACCTACACTCTCCTGCATATTCGCCGCTCCCAGTCTTCGCCTCGAGTTGCCTACCAGTAGCGCTCCCTGACGGTGATTGCTAGATGTTTGTCGATTTGTGTCAGAGTTTAAACGATACTATTGTTTTTTTAATGTAGTTAAAGTATATTTTAGATATACCTGATAATTTAACCGACTACATAGAATTCGTTGTTCCATCTCGTTCACCCTCAGACGAACGGACATCTATGACTTGCCAACTGCACGGGAGGTCTAACCGGATGAGTGTCGGTACCATTCTCATCGTAGAAGACGACAATGACATCGCTGAACTCGTGTCGCTTTATTTGACGCGCAACGACTATAAAACCATCGTGCGTGATGGGTGGGACGCACTCACGGTTCTACATCGCCAGGAAGTCGACCTCGTACTGCTCGACGTCATGTTGGCGAACGCAAACGGATTTGAGATTTGTAAAGAAATCCGCACGATGTCGGACCTCCCGATTATGTTTATGAGCGCCAAAGCAGATGGCTCCGACAAAATCGTTGGACTCGGTCTTGGCGCTGACGATTATATTGCGAAACCGTTTAATCCCAGTGAAGTCGTGGCTCGCGTAGGGGCTCATTTGCGACGATACCGAGGGCTCAAGTCAACCCCAACTCAAAATCGAGTTTTACGCATAGCTGGGCTCGAAATCGACGAGGAAGGTTTCGCCGTAAGATCGGATTACGACACGGTGTACTTATCCGCAAAGGAATTCCAGATACTTAAAGTAATGGCGGAGAATCCAGGGCGTATGTATCGCCCGGAGGAACTGTATGAGCTGGTCTGGAGGTCCGATGCCGCCGGCGACGTGCGCACGGTTATGGTGCACATCAGCAATCTACGCAAGAAAATCGAACGGGATCCCGCTCATCCGAAGTACATCATCACCATTCGGGGCGGTGGTTATCAGTTTTTGACTTCACCCACTTCGAGTTCTGGCGTGATTTGACGGAGGGACAGACTTGTCTGCAATCACACAAGACTCCGATATGCGTGAGTTGATTCCCCTACGTCGGTATTTGGAAATCTACAATCCTTCCCTCGAAACACGCCTAACGATTGCCCTAAATCTATGCCAATCAGTCCTTGAGCTACATGCCCATCGGTTTCTTCACCGCGGGATCCAATCGGATAGGGTTTTTCTAGATCCCTCGTTACTCGTCGTGTTGACCACGTACGCCGAAGTTCCTGCGGGTAATCTTGCGCATGTGCTCACCTCGGAAACGGGCGTGCCCGACAATGTGGCTTACATGGCGCCCGAACAACTTGCAGCTACCGGGTTTGCCGTCGACTACAGGACCGACATCTACTCTCTGGGCATCGTTTTGTACGAAATATTGAACGAGAGGCTTCCTTTTGAGGCGAAAGACACGCCTGGATGGATTCATGCCCACTTGGCGCAAAGACCGAGGGACTTTCTCTCAATCTCGGTTCGAAGAGATCCATGCCCCCCAATCGTCCAAGAGATTGTTCTCAAGTGCCTGCACAAGACACCGCCGGATAGATACCAGAGCGCATACGGGCTTGTTCGCGATCTAAAACTATGCCTCACCGATTCGCCGAGCCATCGAGCGAATCTGGATTTCGCATTGGGCCAGCACGACATGCCGGGGTTCTCCCTATCCAGGATCCCTCATGTGGGTCGTGGTGAGTACCATGGTGTTCTCTCAAGGGCTTTGGACAACACGCGCAATGGAAGCCCTCAAGTGGTCTTCGTTTCAGGGGACCCCGGCGTGGGGAAGTCGTCCCTCGTTCAAGATTTCCTCAACCAGCGCTTCGATTCAGAGCTATGGATAGCGATGGGTGCGCATCCCCACACGATGTACCAGCCGTCCCCTTTTGAGGTTGTGGTGGACGCTCTGCGCAACCTGATTCATCGGATCGCCGTATTGCCCTCTTCGGAACGCGAGATTTGGGTGAATCGGATCTACAGGGCTGCACAGTCGAAGCTGAGCCTCACGGCCGGAGTTCTTCCGGAGTTGTGCGGGATCCTGCCAGGTGTGGTCCCGGAGGTTAGCCAGTCGCCCGGGTTGCTCCTCGCCCAAATTGCTTCAAGCCTCATTCAAATCATGGGGGCTCTTGCGACGTCGGAAAGGCCGTTGGCGATTGTACTAGACGACCTGGATTCGGCGGACGCGGCAACCCTGGAATTTCTCCAACTGTTGCTCGACGAGACGCCTTCCCACGTGCTGTGGATACTCATCCACGGCGCAGCTTCTCTGGATTTCGAATCGTTTCGTGAGGAATGTTTCAAGCATTGGAACGGGACGACGGTCCATTCCATAGAGGTTTCTGGACTCTCCGTGATGGAACTCAACCACTCCCTGGCCGAGGCGTTGTCCGCGGACCCGCAAGAAACATTGCCGCTTGCTTCAGCGTTGGCGGATAGGTCCGGCGGGAACCCGTTCGTCGTGCTTCAGACACTCCAGGCGATGCACGAAGTAGACCACCTATGGTTCGACATCGACGCTGGGCGTTGGAGATGGAACTGCACCTTCCTGCAGGAAGAGTCTCTGGAGGGTAATCGTTACTGGGACGTCGACGAGGTGCTGAATCGGCTGAACGACACGGAGAGACACGTATTGCAGTGGGCGAGTTGTTGGGGTGGGAAGTTTATTGCGACGGATCTCGCTCTGGCCATGCAGACATCCCCGTCCACGCTGCTAGAAGTGCTTGAGCATCTTACTTTGCACCAACTGATGGAGCAAGTTCGCAGCGCCGACGTCAGCTACTTCGATTTTGTGCACGAACCGTTCAGGCAGGCGTGTCTCGGTTCCCTGACACGGGAAGAATTGGAGAGACGGCATCTGGCCATTGGGCTCATGCTGGACGCCCGTTTGGGGCAGCAGGTCTTTGCCGACATCAAAGAGGAGTCCCCCCCCTTTCCTCGAGGGCTACTTTACGAAACCACGTTTCACCTTAACTGGGCGAAAGACTTGATGCCCGACATCTATCGCTTGGTTCATCTGAATCTATGGGCGGCGCAACTCTCGGAGAGAGCCGCCACGTATCGGAACGCCCTCGAGTATTACACTTACGGATACGACCTCTTCCATCAGGCGTCGCAGAACGCGAGTATTGGCACGAACGAACCACAGCTTGCTTTCGATCTCAGCGTGGGCCAAGCCCGATGCCTTTTTGCCCTAGGGGAAACCACACAGGCAGAGAGTCGTTTCCGCCAGCTCGTTGACTGCGCCCCCGACTCAGCTAGCCTCTTAGAGGCCTATCTGGGACTCATCCGTCTCTTCGATCAGACCATGCGGCACGAGCAGGCCGTTGACGTTGCCCGTGCCGCATTGGCGAAGGTGGGATATCGTCTGCCGCAAGCGGTCTCACACTCGCGACTAGGCCTTCACATCATGCGCACGTGGGTGCGCATGGCTGGCAAGAACGCCACTCAATTGCAAACAATCCCACAAAGGCTGGACCACGACGATGCATGGCGGATGAAAATCTTGTATTATACGTCCTCATCGGCCTACTACGTGGATCAAAATCTCATGACCATGATGTTCCTGGACATGATGAACATTTCCTTGCGAAGGGGAAACAGCGAACTCTCTGCCGTTGCGTATGCAAACTTTGGAATGCTCCTATCGTCTTCGTTAAAGCGTTACAAGCGAGGGAAGGAAGTTGCCGAGATAGGGCTGGAGCTTGCGAGGAAGTCGCACGATGCAAGCATTGTGGCGTCTACCGAGTTCATTCACGCCGCGTTCTGCAGCCCCTGGATTGACCCGTTCACGAAGGTGCACTCGGCCTTTGTGACGGCTCGCAACAGAGCCCTAGCTTGCGGGAATGTTATGATTGCCTCTAACTCAGAACTCCTGGCCGACATCCTGAGCTTTTTATGCGGAACTTCGCTTCCTGAACTCGTTCATCGTATCGACGAAGGATTGCAAGTGGCTCATGAGTACGATTACACCCTCACCCGTCACTACCTTACGTTCCTTCGCCAGGTCTGTTGGAGAATTGAAGGAACCGAAAACACGGATTGGACTCCTTCATTGGATGTCCCAAGTGATGCCGACAGCGCAATTTACATTTTGGTTTATGGGACTACCTTGTTATTTAATTGCTACGTGGACAAATTGGTGGATGACGGTCTCCGGATTGCGGACCAGATAGCCAGTGGACTCCGGGGTCAGCCCTTTGATTTCGCCGTGTTGCCCGACGCCCTCACCATCCACGTTCTGCTGATTGCCGAGTCCTACCATCAGAGTGATGTTGAAGCTCAGCGTGCGCTCATGAGAACCATTCAGCGCCATGAAAAACGTCTAAAACGTTGGGCCAAGTTCTCTCCGAACAATTTTGCACACAAGTACGCTCTGATCAGGGCAGTGCGAGCTGAGTTGCTTGAGAAGTATCGCGAGGCCCAGGATGGCTACGAATCGGCGGCTCGTCTCGCGGTGGAAGGTGGCTTCACGCAGTACGCGGCATTCGCCAATGAATTGGCGGGAAGGCTATATCGCTCGCTCGGAAAAACCAACATAGCAAGGGCTTACATCACTTCCGCCATCGACGACTACCAGTCTTGGGGTGCCATCAAGAAGGCCCGCGCCCTTGAAGGTGAATTTGCTCCCATGCTCCGGCGCGGTCGAGGTGAACGGCGGCGGGCAGATAAAGCTCCGAGAGCCCAACGGGACCCGTTACACCTGTCAAGGACGATGGATACCGTAGCAGCGGTTCAGGCGGCCCAGACGCTCTCCAGCGAAGTAGTGCTGAAGAGCCTGTTGAATCGTCTGATGACTCTCCTCATCGAGTCGGGCGGAGCTGAGCGTGCCATCATCTTTCTCCAGCGCGAGGGCACTCTCTACGCCGAGCTATCCATGTCTGTTAGGGAAGCGGACTCGGATCTGACATTTGAAGGGTTGCCAGCCTACCAAGTAAAGGACAAGCTTTCGATGAATGTCGTCGATTACGTGTATTACTCCGGAGCGGATGTCGTCCTCGACGACGCAATGTCGGACAGCGCCTTTTCCGGAGACGAGTATTTGACGAAACGCAAGGTCCGCTCGTTGGCCTGTACTCCCATTCAGAATCGGCAGATCACGGTCGGCGTTCTATACCTGGAAAACACCCAAACCTCGCGAGCTTTCTCCGAAGGTCACGTTCAACTGCTCAAGTTGCTTGCCTCCCAGGCGGCCATCTCGATTCAGAATGCCATTCTGTATGAGCGGCTCGAGAGCCTTGTTGATTTGCGCACCCAGGAATTGCAGGCGTCGCGCGACGAGTTAGCTTTGGCGAACGTAAAGCTCAGCGAGACCAACACGGCACTCGAGTCGTCAAACGTGGCACTCGAGACCGCCAACGAAGACCTACGGAGATCCGAGGCCCTTCGTCGGGAACTCATCGCGAACATTTCGCATGACTTACGCACGCCCATCACGCTCATTGTTGGATACGCCGAATCGATTCTTCAAAACGTGGTGGAGGATCCTGAGCAAGTACGAGGCTTTCTAGAGAAGATTAACCTTAAGTCGCAAACCTTAAATTCGCTTATCGACGACCTCTTCCAGTTGGCCCAACTTTCCTCGGACCAGTCCCAACTCGACTTTTCGTTGATAACGGCGGAAGAGTTGTTCCTCCGGATCTCCATGGAATTCGAGCCGGATGTAGAACGCCTTGGCATTCATTTTGAAACGACGGGCGCAGCGGGAGTCGAGGACCTCATCGACGAGACCTGGATCTGCGTGGACGAACGCCGTGTAATGCGGGCTTTCGGAAATCTTCTTTATAACGCAATGAAGTACACCCCTAAAGGAGGCACCATATCGCTTCGCTTCGAACGCTTCGAAGACCACGTGATATTCGCCGTCAGGGATACCGGGCAAGGAATATCCGAGGAGGATCTCCCTCGGATATTCGACCGATTCTTCAAGGTCGACAAGTCGCGCAACAAGTCCGGCGGAAGCGGCCTCGGCCTCGCCATCACGAAGGAAATCATTGAGCGCCACGGCGGCACCATAACGGCAACGAGCCAGCTCGACGTAGGCACGGAGTTTGTGATTGAGTTACCGATTGTATCAGAATGGAGTATTTGATTTCCTGCGCTCCTAGGTAGGAATAATATTGACGAACAGCCGTTCATTATCTTGATACTGCGCTGCTTGAGGGAATTGCTGTCCTAATCTACACCCAACCGACGGCTACCGAATTGCGTACATTCGGTACTCGTACGGACCTGGAAAAGTCTTTAGCAGACGAGCCCAAGATGCCCCGCGCGCCCACAAATTCGGGTATTGGACGTTGATTGCATTCAAGTGTGAAACGCCCTGATTTCGAGGTACCAAAAACGCACTAACTCTTCCTCTGGGATTAAGTAGTAAACTCTGGAAGTCTCTATCATTCGTCACGATAATTTGGTTTGGATTCTTAATGAGAGGAACGACTAGGTAGTCGGTAAAGTTATCCAAAAGAACGATCATCTTTGGATGTGAGTTAATAAACTTAGCTACGTCAGAGGCCTGTTTTCTTTCCGACACTAAGATCGCCTGACCCACATAGGAAGCATGGGCCGGATCAGGCTTATTCTGTTCAACCAATCGTACTATCTCGTAATCTCCATGTCCGTAAGTTGGATTGTTAAGGGCAAATGTAGTTGAGATATCTCCTATGACCATCAGACCAGTAGCAACCATTCCCCAAATCCATCTTCGGCCAAACCGAATCAGATAGGCACACCCGAGGGCACCAAACGGAATGTACTCGATAAAAAACCTCGCCCAAGCGGCTGAGTTCCCCTTGAACAGCAAGTCTACTTGAAACAGGGGGACGGCGATCATGCACATGCTTATTATCCAGCCCACACCATGTTGGTGCTTAAACATGGGAATCAAGAGTAGGAACGGAAGAATCAACAGTGCTGGCAAATATAAATAGTCAAACCTTCCAACCGCTTCAATAGCATGTGGAAGGTCGTGATATGCAAACAGGGTAAGCTTAGTCGTGTAGTTACCAGCGGAGGTCTGGGCAGCATTTCCGTATTCTGAATTTATGAAATAGAATGGGTCATGCATAATCATTCCATTAAGTATAATCCATATAATCCCGGCACAGACCACAGGGAACAGGACAATGGAAGATGAGGCCACTATCTCTGAGATGCCTTTTCGCTGACGCCGAAGCACCAAGGCCAGGGCTACCGCAAGAAAAAAACCAAACGGCACAGCTTCATAGCGAATTCCAAGTGCCATTGCAAGCCATACGGCAGACGATATCAGTGCGGCGAGTCGGTTCGTTTCGACGTAGCGAATAACTCCTTCAGTGGCACCCAAGAATGCACCAACCATCATGATATCGCTCATTCCGTTCGCACCATACAAGAGCAAGAGGGGATTAACCATGAGAAGCAAACTCCAAACGATCCGAAGTTTACGCTGCGCCCCAAAAATTACGAAAATTCGATGGGCATAGTACACGGTGACTCCCGAAAACAGACAACTTATCAGGGCGCCCGGCAACCCATCTGCCAAAATAGGCCGCCACAAGCTGTGCAGTAAGACGAATGGAAGTTCCATTAAACTAGGAAATGGATTCCAAACAAAGCCTATACCAGCAAGGTGAAAGTTACCCCTTATCACATAATACGCGTTGAGTACGCGAGTGAGCGCATCTCCATAAACTAGATTATATTTGAAAACTAACAGCACTGCTAAAATTGCGGATAATACACCGGAGAAAAACGCCAAAATAACCGACTCTCGCCGGAAACGAGGCACCCCCAACTCTAAAGAACTCGTCCGCTCAGACTCTGGCTCGACGTTGGCATGAACATAACTTGCGTCAAGGCTCAAGCGAAGCTTCCCCCCATTTCTGAACACTTGCATAATAATGCCTGCCGGGACTTTTATCGCATGCGAACGAACGTTCAACAACCTAGACAGCCTAATTTATTGTACCACGGGACGCTGTGCTTTGAAATTACAGCCGCGTCGACTCTTATTCTAGGCAAGCCCGTATCGAAACAAACGAGAATGGAAGCAAATGTACGACAAGTGGACATCCGTTGAACGTTGCAATTCCAGACTCAAAGAAAACCTGACGGCAAATGACGTTCATGTCTGAGTCCTGAAGGTCACGAGTCACGCGTACCTCAGTACCTCAGTACCTCAGTACCTCAGTACCTCAGTACCTCAGTACATCAGTACCTCAGTACATCAGTACCTCAGTACCTTAGTACCTTAGTACCTTATAGTACCTTAGTTCCATTTCTGCGTGAGTAGCGCGCACAGTAAACCGAGTCCAACAGATTGCATTAACTCGTATCGTTAGCGGGCTGTGCGCATTCGAGGTTAACAAGCAATTTTCGAGTTCTACAAAATCGTGTGAACGGACCCCCAGGCTAGTGACAGTTATTTTTCGTTTTGTTCACTCACGCTATTCAAGCATTACGCTCATTCTATTTGTCGGTTACGCCCACCGGAAGACTCAATTGTCGGACACGAGGGTAATTAGCGAGTTAGATGTCTGACCGGCACCGTTGGTGACGGTAATTTGAGCTTCCGTGCCAGGCACTAGCTTGTACGCCTCTCCAGGTCCACTCGGTACAGGCGCGACAAATTGAATCTGAGTATCACTCCAACTTACGATATGGAAGACAGCCTGATTTCCCACCATACCCCAGTTAACTCCATCGTCTTCTAAATGAACGTAGCCGCCTGACTGAATATCGCCAAATCCGGAACCATTCACGGTAACCATCTCACCAGGGGAGATGTTGTTCACCGAAGTGGAGGTGACTACTGGCTTTTCAGGCCCACTAACTTCTGTGTTCATTATATTGGATACTCCTAGATTGTCACTGACTATCTGGATGCTGGCCTCTGTACCTGGGATCAGACTCCAAGCACCCTGAGCGAATGGCGCAACAAAGGTTATCTTATTTGGAGACCAAGACAGCACGTTAAAAGTCGCATCATTTCCAGGCGCACCCCAACTCGTAGTTCCGTCCTGCAGTTGAAGATAGCCGCTTCCCTGCTGCTCACCAAAGCCACTCCCTATGACGGTAACTGTTTCTCCTGGTGAAACGCACGGGTTCACACTCGATATTTGAGGAACTCCGCTATAAACCTGCGACGTTACCGTCGCCGCTGCCGCTGTTCCTGTTCCCGAATAAGGCCACGCCGCCTGACTCAAGCTTATAGACTTCATGGAGGCTGACGGGACTACAAACTCGGTTCCATCCAACGTGTAAGTTTGCGTGAGATTCGAATTGTTGATGATAAACCACGTTGAGCTACTTTGTTGATTTGCAATCCTTGCAACAAACCACGTTGAACCCAGGTGTACGTCTAACTCAGCACCGTTTTGGACTGCCTGCATTATTTGTGCATAAGCCAGGGCAGCCGGATAGGGCGTGTTCGTTGCAGGCTCAGGACCCATGCCATCAGCCAAAAGGCCATTCGTCCCATATGGTGTTCCAGGTGTGTTGTCCACCTCGCTGGACAACTGTCCGTTTGGCAGGACAGGATGAGCACCGCCGTGAAGACTCCACCAATCAACCTGCGTAGCCCCGCATGCGCGGAACAGGAGAACACTCTCCGCCAACGCCGCACCATAAACCGGAGTAATGCTTTGTGCCGGGGTTCCCATAGCGTATGGGTTTAACTCAGTTATCCACGTTTGAATGTGATCGGCATATTTCGGCGCAACTTGAGTCATTTCGGCGTGAACTTCACTCATGATTGTCGGAATGACCGACAAATACTGAAGTAAACCTGAATCACTTAAAAGTTGGTTCGAAAGATAGCTATGGAGACTTACGAACTGGATGTAAGGTGCATCTTCCTGCAAGACGGTTTGGTTCCAATACAGGTCCTGAGGACTGTTGCCTTGAGGCGAAGGGCATACCAGATCTATGCCAACCTTCATGCTAGGATCAACCGAGTGAATTGCAATCGCCATTTCCTTTGCTACCAAAGCATATTCCTGAGGAGTTTTGTTCTTGTGGAGATTGGCCCTCCAGTTTCCATATGCTTCACTACCAATGACCATCGACGTAATTGGTAGGTTGTTTTGGACGATGTACTGCGTGACCGCCTTGGCATCAGCTGGCGTCGCCCCACCAGTCCATGTGGAGTTCGTCCCGTAATCTACTATGTACAGTCCCTGATTACCCGTTTCGCGAAGAATCTCACCCCACTTGTCAAGGGACACTGGTTCTTTGAAGTTGTCCCATTGAGAGTTTGGAGAGTTGGAACTCCTCGATACATCTGTCTTCCAATTCCATAAATCACCATCGTTAGGAAACTGTTGGATTCCTGTTCCTAACGTTTGAATTGACGAAATCGTTGACGGATCTAGCATTTGGTAGTCCCATGTCGCCACATTCACTCCAAACTGCGTACGAGTGACAGGTATGTCTTGAACATTAACGAAATTTGAAGATGGGGAGTTTTGAGGAGTTGCCTGTACAGTAGGATGGTACGCGAATTGGCCCCCAAAAGCTATGAGGGCAACTGCCATGGTCCTGCTGGAAATTCCAACAAAATTCATTTTTCAATTCCCCCAAAAAATTCGGGGACCAAAAACGTGAATCCCAAACAGGAATCCACGTGTGAGTTGGAATTTCCTTTTGGGCAACTGGCTGGCATATGCACGCACGGTGCAGTTAGCCCCTGTAGTTTTGCGTCCCTGATTTTCATCAGGTTTGCCTTGGTCCACGGAATATATGTACTTGTCCTATAGCATAAAACCTTACAGTCTGCACGTCAACCCTAACTTTTACAATTCTTCACTCTCGCCGGTACCCGTTCACGAATGGCCCACAACTGGAAAAACGGTGATAGGGGCTCCATACGGATGGGTAACTGAAGAAACAACAACCCAAGTTCCAAGGACACTGTGACTAAACCGACTCAGTAGCACCGTATGCTCGGAACCTGTCTGAGTTATTTCGATAATCTTCGCTGACTAATCCATGCACAGTTTTCTCCCAATAGGATGGCTTTGTTATCAACTGATACAATGCCTTGTACGCCGCGAGAGACATGAACAACCAATAAACTGGCGACAGGACTGACCATATCACAAGGTCCCACTGTTTGGCACGCGCCACCCCGACCATGTTAGCGTACGTAAATGCTACGTTACCCAGAAACAACGAAAGGTTCCCCAAATAATAGACCCATCCGCTAAATATCTGCTGCATGTAGGCGGAACCAAATATGAACCAAGCGGCGGTCATAGCCCACAGGATTGGGTTGATTAAGAACTGGAGCGCCGTGCCCCCAACCGTGAACTGAAATCCCCAAAACCCAACGGTACCAATCTCTTTCCACAGTCGAATTGGATGACGCATGTGAACCAGCCAAGTTTGCATGTATCCCTTGACCCAGCGCGATCGCTGCCGAATCCAGTTGACGAAGTCCGAATTCGCCTCTTCAAACGTCGTTGAGTTCATTACCCCCGTGCGATAGCCGGCCTTGTGCAGGCGCACGCCGAGATCGGCGTCTTCCGTAACGTTGTATGGATCCCATGCACCCAACGACCGAAGGACGTCGGTCCTGAAGTGGTTTGAAGTACCCCCAAGGGGAATCGGCATATCCAGACGAAAAAGCGACGGAAGCAAAAGTTCGAACCAATTCGCATACTCCGCAGTGAACCATCTCGTGAGAATGTTTTGCTTGTCGTTGAAGTACGAGAGTTTCGCTTGAATACACGCGAGCTGATCATCATGGGATTGTCGGAAGACGGTGACCGCCTTCAGCAGTTGGTCCGGCTCAGGAATGTCTTCCGCATCGAAGATAACCACGTACTCTCCTCGCGCCTTGGCTAAACCGTAGTTGCACGCCTTGGGCTTGGTCTTCGGTTCGGACGAAGGGACGACGACAATCTCCATGTAGCTCGGCAACTTCGCTCGTATGGCAGCATCGATGGTTTCCTTATCGTCTTCCTCCAAAAGCAGCTTAACATCCAACCTATCCTTAGGATAACGGAGCGCTTGAAGCGCGCTCGCCAAGGTCGGCAGGACCTCGGCTTCTTTATATAAGGGTACAAGAACCGTGTATTCAGGGAGAGAGGTCGGAGGCACCGTTTGCATATCCGCCTCGGTTACCACCAGTTCAGAGTCCGTCTTCACGGCACCCACCATCGCCCATAAACGGAAGATACTCGCTGCCGCATAGAGAAGCTCAATAAATCCGGCAACGATGGTACCTGTCAGGACGGATTTGAATAAGAACCCAGCCACAAGCGCAACGCCAATGGCAGCCAGAGTGATAATCTGCCCCTTGGTCGTACGGGTTGCTGCGCTGTCTTCCGGGCTGAGTTTGAGTAAAGAGGTCCTGCTCTCTTCCTCATCCTCGTCTCCATATCGGTCGTTGAGCACGCTCATGATGTCCCTATATCCGGTCACGAAAACCCGGAGTCTTCTACCGGATTGCTTCTCCAACTGAGACAGAGCCTCTTTGTCCTCAACGTCGACTATCGCAATCGTCAGGGTGTTCTCGTCAGAAGCGAGAGGAACAACGAGGTGCCGATACCAAAACCTTCGCTCAACAAGATTCCAAACGGACTCTAATGTTTCATCGTTCTCGGCATCACGCTGTGAGTCGTTGAGCAGATCGATGAGAGGGTACCCGCGTTGCACGGCAACCGCTTCGGCGATGTCCCAATGGGTCGCCGAACCCTGTTGCAGAAGAATCGCACCGAGCTTTTGCCCAGCCTTGTCCGTCTTCTGTTGTTCGACGGCTGCAATCAGTTGCTGACTAGTGATGGCCCCCGTGCGAAGCAGGTAGGAGCCGAGTCGTTCATGCTCCTCGTCCAACGTAAGTCCGTAGACTCTGTCCTGAGCGATTTGGATATCCTCGGGTTCAGCTCGACACACGATGCACCGTTGGTCGATGTACTCGATGAAACTGAGGTCCGAAAGATTGTGCGGGCGTGCGGCCGCCACGAACAAGTACTCCCCATACTTCGAGAACGGTAGCACTTGATGGTTGCGAGCCTCTTGCGGGGAAATCAGGAGGGCGATGTTGGGGTCGACCGGATCGACCAGTTCCCCGGTTTCAGCCAATTGATAGGGTTGCAAGGAAACAAATACTTGGCCCTCAAGTTCGGTGATGTGACTAACTCCTAATCTCACGTTCACGCGGATTCACCTCTTGGCAAAACGTGCAGAGTCTCACCTTCCACGATGGTGTCACGAACATCCGATAACGAGTGTAGCCACGTGATGAGTCTATCCTTGTCCACGGCACTTCCGTCGACTCGATAAAAACCATCACGGAATACTCTAAATTTTGGGATTAAATGCGGACATCCTTCCATGGAATCGATGAGACCGGTGATGTCTCCAAGAGTCCGAGTCGGGCCAATCATCACAGTGACGGGCTCCACGTTTCCGTCTTTCTGAGCGAACATTTGGATATGTTGTCGACGCATAGCTGCGATAGTCAACGATAGTTCCTCGCGCTGCGCGGTTGATTCTTTCAGTTGATCCCCAAGGGATTCTACCTTTTCGGCAAGTTCGGCGATCTCGGTCTCCAGTTCATCCAGCACACGGTATACCGCGCTCTTCTCAAACCCGAACAGTTGCTTGGCGAATCTGTACTTGCGCATTGAAAGTCCTCCTCTAAATCATCTAGAGCATCGTCCGTATTGGTTTCACCCTAGACTCCCATGGGCAAAGTATCGTTAGATGTCAATGTTGGATGGTTCCCGCCAAGTTTGTGAAGAGTTCTGCGACAAAAGTATACCCCGGCAATGGCCCGCTTGACTATCGACAAGGGCGCTTCAGAAGCGAAACTTTAGAATTCTTTAATTGATAAAAGGCCGCTTTAATAGGATGAGAAGGAAATCGTTTGCTTTCCCGCACTCCGGTCGCCCGACCGTGTCCAGAGAGGTTCGTCCGCGCATATCCTAGTCCGCTGCGATGTGTTATCTTGTATGGACAAGGAAATGGAACTTGAGGAGTGTCGATGGCAATGACCGTAGCCATATACCTGATCCTTCGGGATCTGTTTCAGCTTTATTCGTACATGATGATTGCGTGGATCATCCTGTCCTGGATTCCCA
Organism: Bacillota bacterium; assembly: GCA_021799255.1. Classification (GTDB taxonomy): domain Bacteria; phylum Bacillota; class Bacilli; order Alicyclobacillales; family Alicyclobacillaceae; genus JAJZAV01. The sequence continues at coordinate 3,536 of JAJZAV010000002.1, read as the reverse complement.
ATCTTCGCACAGCTCCCATTGTGGTGGTCCTCGGAAGGTTGGTGGATCCCTATTTGTCACTTTTCCGCCGCATCATTCCGTCAATGGGCGGCATTGATTTCTCGCCCATCATCGCGTTCTTCGTATACCGCATTATTGAGGGGATTGTGTTTGGCCAGATCTTGCCGCTGGTGCTTGGGATATAGGACGTGGCCTGACGACGCTGGGAGACAAAATCAGACATGGGGTGTTAAGTGATCTGATCCATTTGCTTCGATGGGCTCGAATAAATGATTGGATTGGGTGTGTTGTGTCGAATCCTGCCTTGCTGCGCCGAAGCCATGTTCTCCCGCGTCCCACCTCGGGTTTGGGTTACCATGGCACCTTTACCATGGCACCTCTACCATGGCTCCGCGCTGCGGGCGCCCCGCATTCTGTCGAATAGGTCGTCCACGGCAACCTCAACGTCCCCCGGAATCTCCTTTGCAATCGGAATCGCTGGCAGGATAATGTCTACCGTGGTGCCCACGTGTTCTTCGCTATGCACATTCACGTGGCCGCCATGCGACTGAACTATCTGGAGCGTCACCATGAGACCTAGCCCGGTTCCGTGAGGTTTGGTTGTGAAGAACGGATCGCCCAGTTTCGCCAGTTGCTCCTTTGGAATGCCGCATCCTTCGTCGGTGCAACGGATGGTTACGCTGTCGCGCGATGGTGATGCCGTCACGTCCAGCCGAATCCCTCGGCCCGCGGGGGTCGCCTCGATGGCATTCTTCAGCACGTTGATGAAGACTTGCTTGAGGCGGTTCTCCACGCAGTTCACATGAACATCCGGGTTGCCAAAGTGGCATTGAATCGCCACGTTCTTTTCATTGGCCTGCGTGCGCAGCAGTGTGACGACGTCGGCGAGAATCATCCACACGCTCTTCGAATCGTACGATTCCTTTTGGGGCCTGGCCAACAAAAGGAGTTCGTCTACGATGCGGTTCATCCTATCCAGTTCGCGAAGCATTACGTCGCAGTGATCGATACGCCTATCGCTCCCCTCGCGGATTAGCTGCGTGAACCCTTTCAACGAGGCAAGTGGATTTCTAATCTCGTGCGCGATTCCAGCGGCCATCTGCCCGACGAGGCTCAGCCTGTCGGACCTGCGCAGAAACTCCTCCTCCTTCAGACGATCCGTTATGTCGCGCGAGATAATAGACGCCGCTACAATCTGTCCCCTAGCGTCCCGAACGGGCGATACCGTCGCGCTAATATGGATTTCGGATCCGTCTTTCCGGTGCCTCGTGGTCACTTCTCCGGTAACCTGCCCTCCGTCCCTGATAATCGCCAACCACCGCATGACCTCTTCGTGGTGATAAGGAGTTGGCTTCCCCACCACCTCTTCCGCAGTCCAGCCGAAAAGGCGCTCGTACGAGGAATTAACCTGGAGGATCTGTCCGTCCAAAGCCACCACACCGAAACAATCAGCAGAATTTTCGATGATGGACTCCAGCTCCTGCTTGGTTTGCAGAAGGGACTGCTGACTCGCCTTGAGCTCTGTGACATCCCTATCAATTACAACCGCACCGTTCTCGGTACCGTCGTCGTTAAACAGAGGGATCACGGTCCCGTCGATGCAGATGTCGTCGTTGCCATGATACAACCAAGTCTCGTAGCGAAGGGATTGGCCCTGCGAGCGAGCATGTGATTCCCTCTCCTGGCGCTCTGCGATTTGGGCCGCATCGAGCGTTTTGGGCCGCATCTCAGCGAGTGTTTTTCCACGCCAATCCGGCGTGCAAATCCCGTAGAGGTCCCGTATCTTCTCATTCGCTTCCAGCCATCTGCCATCTTTATCTTTAAAGACGATGCCTTCGGGAAGGGAATCAATCAGTGTACGGAGTTGCCGTTCCCGCACCTTGCGAGCAATTTCTGCCTGTTTACGAAACGTGATATCGGTATGCACGGTGATCACCTGCTCTAGGACTCCACGGTCGGACAAAAAAGGCACTCCCGTTGCTTGAAACCACAGCGGAGTGCCTCCGGGAGGCTTGATTTGCAATTCGCCGTGCCAAACCTCACCGCGGTACAAGCTGTCGAAGGCGCTCTTAAGAACGTCTTCCTGACCGTCGGCGACAAACCCCGTGTATGGCTGTCCCTCAATGCGATCCGGTGGTTCGGCCAGCACGCGCACAGCCATCTGATTGACGTAAGTGATAACCCCTTCTGGATTCAACACGGCCACGATGCACGACTCGTTCAGGGCCAACTGGATATCCGACAGCATTTGAGTCGCCCGTCGTAGTTCCGTTTCAGCTTTTCTAAACATGAAACCGCTACCCTTCCCGGTGGGTGATAAACTCCAAGTTTTACTATAACCACGATTACCCCCGTCCGTAGAATAGTCCATCTTGGCTATTTTTAGACTATTTTGTACTAGTGTCCCACTGCACTTCTAGCAATCTGAAGAAGCAAGATCCATGAGTTCCGTAGCTCATAGCTACAAGGCTTCTACATACCCATGTGGGTATGTATTCGTGCGCCCAAGCATAGCATGACGAATGTACGAGCCATGAACCATGGCGATTCCTAGGAAGTTCTCGATTTCTTATATTCACGGGATGGTTCGGCTATCGGAAATCACGGGAGGTTGGTGTGGACATGACTTTAGCCGCCTTCGTCACTCTGCTCGCGGTGGGACTCGCAGGATCTTTCGTGTCCGGAATGGTGGGCATCGGCGGATCCATCGTAAAGTACCCATTGCTTCTCTACGTTCCTCCCCTGCTCGGCGTGGCCGAATTTACCGCCCATCAGGTGGCGGGGATCAGCGCAATCCAGGTCCTTTTTGCAGCCGGGTCCGGCATGCTCGCGTATCGACGAGGAAACTACCTACACTACCGACTCATCGCTACCATGGGGGCGGCCATCATCGTCGGCAGCTTCGCAGGCGCGTACGCGGCGCAGTTCTTGTCCGAGTCCCTCATTAATCTCGTGTATGCCGCTCTCGCGACCGTCGCCGCCGTCATGATGTTCATCCCGATGCGAGATCCCGATATTCAGCGTTCTGGGTACGCGGATTTCAACTCCGTCCTCGCATTCTCGTTGGCGGCCATCATTGGTGTGTTTTCTGGCGTGGTGGGCGCCGCGGGTGCGTTTTTGCTGGTTCCCGTGATGCTGGTAGTCCTTCGCATCCCTACCCGCGTGACCATCGCGTCGTCGCTCGCCATTACGTTCATCTCGTCCATCGGAGCATCCGTCGGAAAACTGTGGGCAGGGGACGTCCTGATGGGTCCAGCCCTCATCCTCATTTGGGCCAGCATCGTGGGAGCTCCCCTCGGAGCAAAGGTGGGAAAACGAATGAACACCAAGTGGCTGAGAATCCTCTTGGCCTCGCTGATTCTTGCTACTTGTGTTAAGATATGGGGATCAATTCTCTCGTAGTCACGTGAACCACTTTTTGATAGACTATTCACGCGGTGATACGACACTATCTTCGCAGATTCGCAGCTACTCATAGGAGTGAACCGTGAATGAATTCGAAGGACTCGGGGCGCCGCCGCAGAACCAACAAGCGG
>JAJZAV010000133.1 GCA_021799255.1 Bacillota bacterium | reverse complement strand
TAAGCAACTTTGACCCCATCGTGATTGGTGCCAGTACGAATCGTCAGGTTCGGTTTATGGCCAAGCATGAATTGTTTAAGTCTCCAATTATTGGTCGATTCTTGCAATACTTCGGGGCCTTTTCGGTTAGAAGGGGTATGCAGGATACAACGGCAATTCGTCAAGCGATATCCATTCCTCATCATGGCGGATGCCTTGTGGTGTTTCCTGAAGGAAGCCGGTCGAAAACGGGAGAGGTTGGCAAAGGCTTGCCTGGAGTAGCTCTAATTGCGCGCAAAGCCAATGCACCGATTGTTCCGGTTGCCATCGTCGGACCGTACCAATGGTTTAAACCTCTAACGGTTCGTTTTGGCCAGCCGCTTACCCCTTCGCCTGACGATACAAACGAGAGCCTTTTGGAGAAACTGATGACGAGCATCCGACAGTTGAAGAATGCGGGGCATGGGGCATGAGTGCTACACTTGCCATCGAAGACATCATCGTCGCCTTGCTATTCATGTTGCTCATGGTCCTCGCGAAAGAATCGCTCCGGCGTCAGTTCGAAGACGCGGGATATCAACAGCGAGAGGCTTCATCGAGATCGAAACGCTTCTTTCTGTATGCAACGGGCTACATCGTCGTATTTATGGTATGCGGAGTTCTCCATCAAACGAGAACCTTACTTGGCTGGCCTGCGTATATGATCTTCAGTCTCCTGATTGTTGGAGGCGCTTGGGGTTGGTTACGTCTACGCCGAGTCTCGCCAGTTCGAGGCGCAGGTTAACAGCATACAAATCCAGTGCAGCAGCACGCTTGGGAGGTAGTCTTATGTCAGACGATTTACAGCAAATGTTATCCGAAACCGAACTACACGCCGGAGACATCGTTACCGGAGTTGTTACGGCTATTGATGACAAGAAGGTGACGCTCGATGTTTCGTCGCCTTTTGAAGCCATTATTCCGATTCGTGAACTTTCTCCTCTTCACATCGATCATCCGAACCAAGTCGTTCAAGTCGGCGATTCCGTGAAAGCTAGCGTCGTGAAGGTCGACGAGGAAGCCGGGACCGTAATCCTTTCGAAGCGCGCTGCGGAGGCGCAGAATGCTTGGGATGAACTGCGAGATCGGTACGATAGGCAGGAATCCTTCGACGTGACGATTTACGACGTCGTCAAGGGCGGCCTAGTGACCGATGTCGGTGTTCGCGGATTCATCCCCGCTTCTCTCGTCGATACCCAGTTCGTGAAGGACCTGAACGAATTTAAGGGGAAGACCATTCGAGTCGTCGTTCACGAGATTGACGAGGAGAACAACAAGCTGATTCTCTCGCGCAAGGCCGTGTTGGAAGAAGAGCAACGCGATCAAGTCCGTTCTTTGATTGAGACCCTTCACGAAGGTAACGTGATTGACGGCGTCGTCCGCCGGTTGGCTTCCTTCGGTGCTTTCGTGGAAATCGCCCCTGGCGTCGATGGGCTGGTTCACATCTCGGAACTGGCTTGGCAACGGGTCGACACTCCCTCCGACGCGGTGAAAATCGGCGATACGGTGCACGTGCGCATCTTGCGCGTGGATCCGGACGCAGGGAAGATATCGTTGTCAATCAAACAGGCACAGTCGAGCCCGTGGGAAGAAGCGGTCGACCAATTGCGTGAAGGCGATATCGTTGATGGTACCGTGCGACGGGTGGTGGATTACGGTGCCTTCGTCGAAATTGCTCCAGGTGTGGAGGGTCTAGTTCACGTCTCACAAATCGCCTATCACCGGGTAGAGAAGGCAAGCGACGAGTTGGAGCCCGGGCAGCCAGTCACCGTGAGGATTCTCGGGATTGACTACGACAGACAGCGAGTGTCCTTGTCCATTCGAGAGGCTACGGATCGTCCAGCCCCCAGCCCAAGAGGGGGGAATCGCCGAAGCGAACCATCCCCGAGTTACACGGATGACTCACAGAAGGGTACCGGCGCCACCTTTGGAGATTTGTTCGGAGATCTGTTTCGCCGGTAGTTCTGTGGTTTCACCATCAAGCAAAACGACCCGTCGTCCAAACTGCGGGTCGTTTTGCGTTGCTTTGTATACTTTCTCTCTTAGGGCAGTTCTGGAGAGCGGGAGGGATAAAACCTGATGGCACGGAGCATCCTAGGGGTGATGGCTTTCGCGTTATTTCGGTAGGCAAGGAGTCGGTTAGCCCTCATGCTTGTGCTCCCTCTTGTCGTCTTTATGTTGACGGCGCTGTTTGATTTCTCTCGCGCTTGGCGCGCCCTTGGCATCACGCCGACACAAGCGCTGATGGCACAGTTTCTCACGCTCCTCGCCAGCGTCGCCACTCTTCCGTGGCCGCGTGCCGCATGGATCCTAGACTTAACCCCGGTTCTCTTTTTGGCACCGCACGCTATTTCATTCCGAGGCAAGAAAGCATGGATATCCACAGTGCTCCAATTCCTCCTCGCCATTTTCACAATTTACATTCTCGAATCCAAGGTGGATGACGCTTACCCTTATGAACGACTGTTAGGAGTCGACTTCGGCCTGTGGGTGTCTCTCAGTTGGGCCTTTGCGGCTCACATGCTGGTAAGGAGAGAATCCGACCAATTGATGGTTCTGTGTGGGTCCTATTTCCTGTATCAGCTTTCGTTCATCCACGTTTCTCATCAAATTTCCTACGAGGCAGTCCACCAGTTCTGGACGGCACTCGTCATCATCCTGTCGATTCAAATCATGAAGTCCGCGAAGTTTCGGTTCTCCAGCTCTGCTAACCGTTGGATTTGACGTTTGGTTCGTACATCAGTGATAATGAAGGAATGACAAGTTCGAGGGGTACGGGCGGTGCTCCCGTCGAACTTCTAAACCTTGGAGTGAAAAAAGATGCCCAAGATTGGAAAAGTCCACAGCGGATCGCTCGCTGAAGAATTGGAATTGGAACCCGGAGACGATCTCGTTTCAGTCAACGGTCAAGCCATACATGACATCGTGGATCTGCAATTCGCGCTCGCGTGCGAGGAGATGGAAATCGAAGTAAAGAAGCCAGACGGCGAAGTCTGGGTCATTGAAGTTGACAAGAATTACGATGAGGGACTCGGCGTCGAGTGGGACAACCCGACTGTAGACCGGGTTCACCTTTGTCATAATAAGTGCGTGTTCTGCTTTGTGGACCAAATCCCCGCCAACATGCGACAAACGCTGAACGTCCGAGACGACGATTATCGGCTCTCGTTTTTGCACGGAAACTTCATCACGCTGACCAACGTAAAGGATGAAGAACTTGAGCGCATCGTGAAACTGCGGATGACGCCGCTCAACGTCTCCGTGCACACGACAAATCCGCTGTTGCGCGTACGCATGCTTGGAAACAAGAGATCTGGGGAAATCCTTCGCCAGATTGAATACCTCGCGAAGCATGACATCGAGATGAACACGCAGGTGGTCCTTTGCCCTGGATGGAACGACGGGGAAGAACTTGACCGAACCATATCCGAATTGGCGCCGTTCTTTCCTCAGGTGCGCACGCTCTCCGTCGTCCCGGTCGGGCTGACGAAGCATCGCAGAGGGCTTCATTCCCTAAGACCTTGCACGGTGGAGGAAGCAAAGAACGTGATTCACCAGGTCGGAAGATGGCAAGAGAAACTGCGCAAGGAACTCTCGTCCTCGTTCGTGCACGCGGCCGACGAGTTTTATGTCATCGCCGAGGAGGATGTTCCTGAAGGCTCATACTACGACGAATTCGGACAAACCGAAAACGGAGTCGGGGTGATCCGTTTGTTTCTCGACGAACTCGACGAGATCTGGCCGCGGGTTCCGCAAGCGCTGGCCGTTCCCTCGAGGCGGGTTGGCGTGATTACGAGCGTATCCGCGGAGCGTACCATCCGCTCCTCCCTAAGTAGACTTGAGAGAGTGCCCGGTTTGTCCATCGATGTGATTCCCATCCGCAACGATTTTTACGGCCACCAGGTGACGGTGGCTGGGCTCATCACCGGGGGCGATATCGTCGCCCAAGCTTCATCGCGAGTCCAGGATGCCGATGTGGTCCTGCTGCCCGACATCATGCTGAAAGACGATGAGGACATATTTTTGGACGACTACACCGTTGCTGCAGTCAGCCGAGAATTGGGCAGGCCCGTCTCCGTAGTTCCGGCAACCGCCACCGGCCTTATGTATGGGGTTCTCGGATACACGCAATCGCTGCCGCCTCGACGCCGTTACGAGGCAACCCTCCGGGAACCGAAGGATCAGTTGACGGCTGGCTACTGAGAAATACACCATCACTATACGCAATTACGTATCGGAGGCATTGCAACCATGACATTGCCAGTCGTCGCCATCGTTGGCCGCGCCAACGTTGGCAAGTCTACGCTCTTCAACCGCCTAGCGGGGGAGCGCATCGCCATTGTAGAAGACAAGCCCGGCGTGACGAGGGACAGAATCTACGCGAAGGCGGATTGGAATGGACGCGAATTTCACCTGATTGACACGGGCGGTATCGAGCTCTCCGGAGAAGACGACATCACGAACCTTATCCGCGTTCAAGCGCAACTGGCTATTGACGAGGCCGATGTCATTGTCTTCGTCGTCGACGGTCGAGAGGGAATGCTTGGGGCCGACAGAGACGTCGCCGATATGCTGCGGATATCTCGAAAGCCCATCGTGCTTGCCGTCAACAAGCTGGATCATCCAAAACACATCAACGCATCGTACGAGTTTTTTGAACTTGGTTTTGGGGATCCTGTCGTGGTTTCGGCCGAGCACGGAATCGGAACAGGAGATCTGTTGGACCAAGTGGTAGCGGGCTTTGGACCCGAGGAAACCACCGCATACGCCGAAGACGTGATCCGCGTCGCGGTCATCGGGAGGCCCAACGTGGGCAAGTCATCCATCATCAACGCGCTTGTCGGCGAAAACCGGGTGATGGTCAGCGACGTGGCCGGAACGACGCGAGATGCCATCGACACCCCCATCGCAGTCGGCGGACAAGAGTACGTTCTCATCGACACGGCTGGACTGCGCCGCAGGGGCAGGGTATACGAAACGATTGAACGCTACAGCGTCTTGAGAGCCCTTCGCGCCATTGAGCGGTGCGACGTCGCCTTGTTGGTCATCGATGGAAAGCAGGGCATCACCGAGCAGGACAAACGGGTTGCCGGGTATGCTCTCGAAGCCGGACGAGCGATGGGCTTCGTCGTCAACAAATGGGACATCGTCGAGAAGGACGATAAGACGAGCCATCGGTTCGAACAGCTACTTCGGAGCGAATTTCCGTTTATGCGTTGGGCGCCTGTAATGTTTGTTTCGGCAAAGACGCATCAACGGGTGGACCGGATCCTTCCGACGGCAAAGGACATCGCGGAAGCGCACGCCATGCGCATTTCCACGTCCACGTTGAACGGAGTGCTTCAAGACGCGATGGCGACCGTGGCCCCTCCGACGGATAAAGGGAAAAAACTGCGGGTCTATTACACCACGCAAGTCGCAGTTCGTCCGCCGACGTTCGTCATGTTTGTGAACGACAGCGAACTTATGCACTTCTCGTATGAGAGATTCATCGAAAATCAGCTCAGACAAGCATTTGGCTTCGAAGGCACTCCCATTCGGATATTTGCTAGAAACCGAACGAAGGGGCAATGACCTTGAAAGGGGGATCAAGGTGCTTACGCTGATTGCAGTCGTAATTGCCTACCTAATTGGCTCTATTTCCACAAGCACGATTTTGTCGAGGGTTATTGCGGGTACCGACGTTCGAAAGCACGGTAGCGGCAATGCAGGCGCTACAAACATGGTTCGTCTCCTCGGGATCAAGTGGGGAATCGTTGTGCTCGTCGTTGACGCTTTAAAAGGGGTCGCCGCGGTCATCATCGCCGTGCTACTCTGCCATGGACAAATTGTGGGTACATACCTCTCAGCGTTGGCGGTTATCGCCGGCCACAATTGGCCGCTGTTCTTTGGCTTTCGCGGAGGAAAAGGGATAGCGACGACGATTGGAGTGTGCCTTAGCGTGCACCAAGTCGTTGGGCCTGCATTGTTGTCGGGACTGGTGGCCATCGTTCTCCTGTTGCTCACTCGCTACGTTTCCTTGGCTTCGTTGTGTTTCACCGTCTTGACTCCCATATTTGTCGGAATCCTCGGACGAGGCATCACGACCATCGTGTTCACTGGCATCATCGCTCTATTCTCCCTGTACAGACACCGACAAAACATCACGAGATTAGTCCGCGGTCAAGAACATCGATTGTTTAGCCGCAGCGCATAGTTTAGCCTATAAGAAGTCGGAGGGGTACACAGATGAAGGCGGCTGTTCTCGGGGCGGGCAGTTGGGCTACGGCGTTAGCCTGCGTGCTGTGCGACAACGGCCACGAAGTGACGCTATGGGCAAGAAAGGACGACGTGGCACGAGAAATCTGTGATGATCACACGAATTCGCGCTATGTGCCTGGTCACCCGTTGCCGGAAGAAATCTTCGCCACAACGGCGCTAAAGGTTGCTTTGAAGGACGCGCAACTGGTCGTTTACGCGGTGCCTTCACGCGCTGTGCGATCCGTGGCGGAAATGGCGTCCCCTGACATTGAATCGGATGTCATTGTTGCCCATGCAGTAAAGGGGTTTGACCTGCCGTCGCTCGACCGAATCAGCGTCATGCTAGGCAAAGTCCATCCTCACCACGCAAATCGTATTTGCGTCATCAGCGGGCCAAGCCACGCCGAGGAAGTCATGGAGAAGCTTCCGACCGTTCTCGTGACTGCGTCGTTGCACCACGAGATGGCTCGCCAGGTGCAACACGCATTCATGAATCCATACTTCCGAATCTACACCCAAACGGACATGGTCGGCGTCGAACTTGGTGGGTCTCTCAAGAACATCATCGCACTCGCCATAGGAATCGTCGATGGCCTTGGCTTTGGAGACAACGCCAAGGCTGCGGTCATGACGCGAGGCCTGGCTGAAATCGCGAGGCTTGGCAAACGGCTCGGCGCGAAGGAGTCTACGTTTGCCGGTTTAACCGGAGTGGGTGATCTCATCGCCACTTGCACCAGCGCACACAGCCGCAATCTTCGAGCCGGCCGCCTCATCGGCCAAGGCGTGCCAAGCAGCACGGTGGAAAAACGCGTTGGCATGGTCGTCGAAGGCATCCCGGCCGTGGATGCGGCCTTGGCGTTAGCTCACCAGTCTGGGGTCGAAATGCCCATTACCCGTGCTCTGCACGCGGTCTTACACGACGGCCTAGATCCAGCAGATGCCGCGGAACAACTGATGGAACGGGAACGACGGCACGAAGCGGAAGTGGAAGGGCCAAGTTATTTTTGGTAAAGTGGGATCCGAAATCGGCTCGCCCTGCGGTGCGTCACCGCCTTCATGGTGCAGTGAATTGAGCGCCGCTAGGGGAACGGCTGCCCGCTAAATATAGGGTAGTGCCGCGTGAGGAGGATGGGTATGAGCCAAGTGATGCAAGGGCTAAAGTACTCAAAAGAACACGAATGGGTGAAATTGGATGGTCAACGTGCCACCGTTGGCATTACTGACTTCGCCCAAGCGGAGTTAGGAGACATCGTTTTTGTGGAACTCCCCGCTGTGGGGCAACAACTCAAGGCCAACACGACGTTTGGAACCGTAGAATCCGTAAAGACGGTGTCCGACTTGTTTGCCCCTTTATCCGGTAAGGTCGTAGAGGTCAACGAGCGACTGCAGGACTCCCCCGAGCTCGTCAATTCCAGCCCGTACGAGGACGGCTGGATGGTAGTTTTGGAAGTCGAAGACACGGCGGGAATGAACGAGCTGTTGGACGCACAAGCATACGAGGCGCACATCGCAGAATAGGGCATCGTCTCAAAGGAACGACTATGGTTTGTGCACGTGAATTGGGCGAGGGAAGTCTCTTCTCTTTCGCTCGCCCATGACCCACGTTCCAGAAAACGGGGTCCCCCAGATTTCCCCTCCTGTTTTTGCTCTCACTTTCTCTCCCAACAAAACCACTTTGCATACTCCGCCTAGGTTCACATATATATGTATCGTGTTTTTGGGTTTGGACAGTCTTCCTGACTGTCGATGGCTCGGGGACTGAAATCACAAAATCGGAGTATCAACCAGGGTTAAGTCAGGGAGGGAATAGCGTGGATAAGTTCGACGTTTTCAAAGACATTGCGGAACGGACGGGGGGAGACATCTACCTCGGTGTTGTGGGCCCCGTGCGCACTGGCAAGTCCACGTTTATCAAAAAGTTCATGGAACTAGTGGTACTGCCAAACATTAAGGAAGAAGCGGACAAAGTTCGTGCCATTGACGAACTGCCTCAAAGCGCAGCTGGAAAAACAATCATGACGACCGAGCCGAAGTTTATTCCGAACCAGGCGGTAGAAGTCACCGTCGGCGAGGGCCTCGACGTAAACGTTCGGGTCGTGGATTGCGTAGGGTACGCTGTAAACGGAGCGCGTGGTTACGAGGACGAATCCGGACCTCGGATGGTTACCACTCCATGGTTTGACGATCCTATCCCGTTCCAAGAGGCCGCCGAAGTGGGCACGCGCAAGGTCATCGCGGATCATTCTACCATCGGCATTGTCATTACGACGGACGGCTCCATCGCGGAAATACCACGCGAGGGATACGTAGAAGCCGAAGAGCGTGTCGTCGAAGAATTGAAGGACCTCGGCAAGCCGTTCGTTATCATCGTGAATTCGGTGAATCCAGAGCATCCGCGGGCTCAGGATTTACGAACGGAACTGGCCGAGAAGTACGACGTCCCGGTATTGGCGCTCTCCTGCGCGACGGTTTCTTCCCGGGAGATCACGAATGTGCTGCGCGAGGCGCTGTACGAATTCCCGGTGAAGGAAGTGAACGTGAACCTTCCCAACTGGGTCATGGTGCTTGATGACGACCACTGGTTGCGCGCCAAGTTTCAGGACTCGGTCCAGGAAACCATTCAGGACATCCGCAGAATTCGTGATATCGACCGGGTCGTGGCCCATTTCTCCACCTATGACTTCGTGTCATTCGCCGGATTGTCCCATATGGATATGGGCAAGGGAATCGCGGTTATCGAACTGGCGGCGCCGGACGATCTCTATGACAGGGTGCTGACGGAGGTCGTCGGTGTCCAAATCACGGGTCGAGATCAACTGTTGCGCATGATGAAGGAATTCGTGTACGCGAAGCACGAATACGACAAGGTTTCCGAAGCGTTGAAAATGGTGAAGTTGACTGGCTATGGCATCGCCCCTCCGTCACTAGAAGAGATGACGCTCGACGAGCCGGAACTCATAAGGCAGGGGTCCCGCTTCGGAGTCCGTCTAAAGGCCACCGCTCCCTCGATTCACATGATCCGGGTCGACGTCGAGTCCGAATTCGCACCCATCGTTGGTACCGAGAAGCAATCGGAGGAATTAGTCCGCTACCTGATGCAGGACTTTGAGCAAGATCCGCTCAAGATCTGGGACTCGGACATTTTCGGAAAGTCGCTCGCCGCCATCGTTCGCGAAGGGATTTCTGGAAAGCTGTCGCTGATGCCGGAAAACGCGCAATTTAAACTCAAAGAAACGCTGCAACGGATCATCAACGAGGGTAGCGGCGGTCTGATAGCCATCATTCTGTAATCGAGAGAATCTCCATGTGGGGGAGTGCCCGGGCGCTCGGGATGCAAGGTTGGTTCTTTTCACTCGGGAACACGTATAAATTTCGCTTGCGTGGAAAGAAAGAGAATAGACCGTCGTGGACGAGGCCCTAGATCAACGAGTTTTTCTGTATCGTTGTGTAGGGCCGTGCATGTCGGGATGTTCAAAACCGCCCCAGAGGGGTAGGACTTTCACGAGCGTAAGCGAGGTGCGAACGGTTGAACAAAACTGACCTGGTGCAAGCTGTTGCAGAGAAAACTGTGATGACGAAGAAGGACGTCGCGATTGTCGTCGACGCCGTTCTGGAAGCAATTCAAGATGCCTTGTCAAGGGGAGACAAAGTCCAGCTAGTGGGCTTTGGTAACTTCGAAATCCGGGAACGGGCCGCCCGCAAGGGCCGTAATCCCCAAACTGGAGAACTCATTGACATCGCAGCGAGCAAGATTCCCGCTTTTCGAGCGGGCAAGTCTCTGCGTGACGGAGTGCAATGAGTGAGGCTGCACCATCCTTCTCACGACGCTTAACGAGTAGCCCTCGTTTTTGAGCCGGGTTGAAGCCTTGGGCAACATGAGAGCATAGACCAGCTCTCTTTCGAGGAAAAAGAACTTCGGGACTGGCACAAAGATGCCCAAAATACGTTGCTAACCACTGCGACATCCGTTATAATGCATATACGTCAGTCCTCTGGACGGGATGTAGCGCAGCCAGGTAGCGCGCTACCTTGGGGAGGTAGAGGTCCCGGGTTCGAATCCCGGCATTCCGACCAACGAACCAGCGCCATAGGCGCTGGTTTTTCATTCGGCCGAAGATGGGAGGTCGTGCGAATGCAAGACGCGGTGCTCGGGGATTACTTTTTCATTCAAGCCCTCGAAAACGGAGTTCAAGTCATAGGGCTTACGCGTGGGTCTGAAACGAAATTTCATCACTTGGAGAAGCTAGATAAGGGCGAGGTCATGGTAGTGCAGTTTACAGACCACACGTCCGCAATGAAAATCCGGGGGAAGGCCGTTCTGTACACCAAGCATGGACAAATATCCCCCAGCGAGAAATAAAGGAATCTATCAGTCCTGCGCCGATGGGGCGTGCA
>JAJZAV010000001.1 GCA_021799255.1 Bacillota bacterium | reverse complement strand
GCAACGACGTACCGCCCAAATACACCGCTGTCATGCTCATGCCTTGAAGAGCAAGGTACGGCAGGATGGAGATGAGCCCCAAGAAAATCGATCCAAATACGGTAATGCGATTGAGCACCCGAATAATGTACTGTTCGGTGTCATAACCCGGGCGAACTCCTGGGATGTAACCCGCATGCTTTTGGAGTTGCTCAGCCAGCTGTTCCGGATTCACCTGAACGTGAGTGTAGAAGAAGGTGAACAAAATGATCAGCACAACCTCTAAACCATAGTACAAGCGAGAACTCGGATTTAACCACTGCTGAACAACGATAGCCCAATGGTGCGACGAGAAGTACGACGCCACTGTATACGGGAGAATGAGCAGGGACGCCGCAAAAATGACTGGGATGACGCCTGCCGCGTTCACTTTAAGCGGGATGTGCGTCTGCTGACCAGAGTACACCGTCCGTCCCACGACACGCTTGGCATACTGAATCGGGATGCGGCGCTCTGCTTGCTGTACCCAGACAATCAAGGCAAACAGGGCGATGACGCCCACGGCTAGAATTCCAACCCGCAATACCCCCGTCAGCAGTTCCCCAGGCTTCGAAACAAACCATGTCTGGGCAATTTCTTGGCCTATCTGACCGAACCGCGAAATGATGCTGATGAAGATAATGATGGAGATGCCATTGCCGATGCCTTTCTCCGTAATCATTTCACCGAACCACATCAGCAGGACGTCGCCGGCGGTCAGAGTTATCACGATGACGATGTACGACCACCAGTCGTGGAACAACAGATATCCGCTGCGCGCAAACATGAACGTGAGAGCTGATGCCTGAAGGAGACCCATACCTACGGCGATGTAACGCGTAATTTGCGTTAACCGCTGCCGGCCGGACTCGCCTTCCTTCTGCCACTCCTCAAACCGCGGCACCACCCCGGACTGGAGCAGTTGCACGATAATGGATGCCGTGATATACGGCATCACACTCATCGCAAAGATTGAAAAGCGGTAGAAAGCTCCGCCAGAGAAAATGTCCAACAAGTTGAACAACTGGTTGCTCTGGTTTTGATTCAAGGCGGCCACGTTGAGGCCCGGAACCTGGATGTACGTACCGATACGATAGATCGCTATCACGAACAACGTAAACAAGATTCGGTTGCGCACATGCTTTAACCGCCACAGGTTCGCGATGGTCGTCAGCATTTATATCACCTCGGCGTTTCCACCTACGGCTTCAATTTTCTCTTTCGCCGACGCCGAGAAGGCGTGCGCCTGCACGGACAACTTCACGGTCAGTTCACCCTTGCCAAGGATCTTCACGCCGTCCTGTAAAGAACGAACGATCCGCTTCTCAAGCAGCAAATCCGGCGTCACAACGGTGTTCTCAGGCAACTCATTTAGTTGCTCCAGATTCACGACGGCGTAAGTCTGACGAAACCTAGCATTCGTGAACCCACGCTTTGGCAACCGTCGGAACAACGGGGTCTGCCCACCTTCAAATCCAGGTCGGACACCACCGCCAGATCTGGCCCACTGGCCCTTGTGACCACGCGTTGACGTCTTGCCCATACCGGAACTCGTTCCTCTGCCAACACGCTTCTTGGAATGGCGCGCTCCTTGGGGAGAGCTCAGCTCGTGCAACTGCATTTCGGTCACCTCCCTACTTAGTTACTCAGTCACAACCTCTTGAACGCTAACGAGATGTTGAATCTTCTTTACCATGCCACGAATCGTCGGCGTATCGTCACACAGCACCTCGTGGTGCATTCTGCGTAGTCCGAGTGCCTCTACCGTCTTGCGCTGTGGTTCCGGCCGACCAACGGGACTGTGTACGAGCGTAATGGACAGTTTCTTGCCCATTTTTCATCCCTCCTAGTGTCAGCCGAGAATCTCCTCGACCGTCTTTCCCCGCAAGCGCGCAACTTCTTCCGCCCGCTTCAATTGAGACAGGGCAGCCAGCGTTGCATGCACCATGTTAATTGGGTTGTTGGAGCCAAGCGACTTCGTCGCGATATCTTTAATTCCAGCCGACTCAAGCACAGCACGAACCGGCCCACCCGCGATAACACCGGAGCCTTCCGGAGCTGGTTTTAGCAACACGCTTCCCGCCCCGAAGCGCCCGAGAGACTCGTGCGGAATCGAAGTTCTCTTCATCGGTACGTGGATCAAGTTCTTCTTCGCGTCTTCAACGCCCTTACGGATGGCATCTGGAACCTCCTGAGCCTTGCCCAGGCCAGCCCCAACGTGCCCATTTCCATCGCCGACGACTACCAGAGCCGAGAACGAAAAGCGGCGTCCGCCCTTCACGACCTTGGCAACGCGATTGACCGTGACGAGCTTCTCCGTGAGCTCCAATTGATTGGGATCAATGCGCACAAAGACACCTTCCTCTCTAGAATTCCAGACCCGCTTCGCGCGCGGCATCTGCCAGCGCCTGAACGCGCCCGTGATACAGATATCCACCTCTATCAAACACCACAGCGCTAACGCCCTTTTCAATGGCACGGCGCGCTACCATGCTACCGATTTTTTCCGCTGCCGCCACTGTCGATCCCGATTCGGACAGGTCTTTGAACTCCTTATCCAAGGTCGAGGCCTCGACGAGTGTGCGCCCAGTCGTGTCGTCAATCACTTGAGCGTAAATGTGCTTGTTGGAGCGAAATATGTTAAGTCGAGGACGCTGCGCGCTCCCAGACACGCGAGCGCGAATTCTGCGATGACGACGCGCCCTTGACTTCTCCTTGTCTTGCTTCGTGATCACGCTAGTTCACTCCTTCCCGGCCACGCGCGCTTACTTCTTACCAGTCTTACCGACCTTGCGGCGAATGACCTCATTTTCGTACTTAATACCTTTACCCTTGTACGGTTCCGGCTTACGCAGACTCCGCACCTTGGCCGCGTACTCCCCAACTTGTTCCTTGTCGATTCCGCGAATCACAAGCTTATTGGCGGCAGGAACCTCAACCTCAATCCCGTCCTCAGTCGGAAGAATAACTGGGTGCGAATAACCGAGGGACAGTGTCACCGTGGAACCCGACTTATTTGCACGGTATCCAACACCCACGAGGTCCAAATTCTTCGAGAACCCTTGCGTGACTCCTTCGACCATGTTCGCAATGACGCTTCGAGTGGTTCCGTGGAGACTTCGATGCAGTTTCCCGTCCGACGGGCGCTCTACAGCCAATACGTCGCCGCCAACCACAAGTTTCATGTCCGGATGAATGGCTCTCGAGAGACGACCCTTCGGTCCCTCTACCGTAATCACGTTCTGTTCCACCAACACCTTCACGCCAGCAGGAATGCTGATGGGCTTTCTACCTATGCGAGACATCGTTCCACCTCCGTTCTTAAAGGACTTACCAAATGTAGCAGAGAACTTCTCCACCTATTTGTTCTTTGCGAGCCTCTTTGTCGGTCATGATTCCGCGAGACGTGGAAATCACTGCCGTCCCCAGCCCACCGAGCACTCTCGGCAGACCGTCGTGCTTCGCGTAAACGCGCAACCCGGGCTTACTAATCCGCTTGAGGCCGGTAATGACTCTCTCCTGGTTCTTGCCATACTTGAGAAACAGGCGAATCATCCCTTGCTTGTCGTCGGAAATGAACTCAGCATCTCGGATGAAACCCTCACGCTTTAGGATTTCTGCAATGGCACGCTTAATATTGGACGCTGGAATCTCTACCTTATCGTGGCCGACCAAATTCGCATTACGAATGCGGGTGAGCATGTCGGCGATGGGATCCGTCATCGTCATGATTTAAACCTCCTTCCACGGCACGAAGCTTACCAACTAGCCTTTTTGACACCAGGCAGTTGGCCCTTGTACGCCAGATTGCGGAAACAGATGCGGCAAATGCCGAACTTCCTTAGCACCGAATGTGGACGACCACAGATCCGACAACGCGTATAGGCGCGCGTGCTAAACTTCTGTGGACGAGTGGCTTTGATAATCATCGATTTCTTCGCCAAGTCCGTTCCTCCTTACGTTCGTCCCGCAGGCTTACGACTGACGGAACGGCATTCCCATCAAAGTGAGAAGCGCTCTTGCCTCTTCATCGGTCTTCGCCGTCGTCACAACGACGACTTCCATACCGCGAACTTTGTCGACCTTGTCGTACTCAATCTCCGGGAAGATCAGTTGCTCGCGCAGCCCCAAAGTATAGTTGCCGCGACCATCAAACGCTCGAGGAGAGACACCGCGAAAGTCTCTGACGCGCGGCAGGGCCACGTTCATCAGCTTATCGAGAAAATGGAACATCCGCTCTCCGCGCAACGTCACCTTGGCTCCAATGGGCATCCCTTGGCGCACCCGAAATTGCGCGATGGACTTCTTCGCCCGTGTAACAACGGGCTTTTGCCCAGCTATCAAGATCAAATCAGCAACCGCAGAGTCAATCACCTTTGGATTCTGTGTTGCCTCTCCGAGCCCCATGTTGATGACGACTTTCTCAATTCGAGGTGCCTGCATGACGCTGGTGTAAGAAAACTTCTTCATCAGCTCATTGACGACCTGACTTTTGTAATGGTCTTGCAAGCGAGTCAATGTGGTACCTCCATTCACCTGGCTACTCACCCACCTGGGTGTCAGTCAATTACTTCGCCAGACTTTTTCGCATATCTGACTTTCTTTCCATCCTCGAGCGTCTTATAGCCTACCCTCGTCGGCGCTCCGGTCTTCGGATCCACCAGTTGCACGTTGGAAACATGCAATGGGGCCTCCCGCTCCAGGATGCCTCCCTCGGGATTTGCTGCATTCGGCTTCGTGTGCCGTTTTATCAGGTTGACGCCCTCTACGAGGACCTTGTTTTCTTTCGGGTACACCACAAGCACCGTGCCTGTCTTCGACTTGTCTTTGCCGCCAACAACCACGACTTTATCGCCTTTGCGAACTCGATTCACACTTCGCACCTCCTCACGAAAACCGTGCCCTACAAACGAAACATCCTCAAAGCACTTCCGGCGCTAGCGAGATGATCTTCATAAAGTCCCTATCGCGCAACTCACGTGCCACTGGGCCAAAGATGCGGGTCCCGCGCGGGCTCTTGTCTTCACGAATGATAACCGCAGCATTCTCATCAAACCGGATATACGTGCCGTCTTTTCTGCGAACGCCGCGGCGGGTTCTAACGACGACGGCTTTAATTACGTCGCCTTTCTTGACAACGCCACCGGGTGTTGCGCTCTTGACAGAAGCCACAATAATGTCACCGATGTTCGCGCTCTTCCGGTTGGATCCACCCAAGACCCGGAAACACATGATCTCTTTCGCCCCAGTGTTATCGGCCACCACAAGCCGAGTTTGTGGCTGAATCATGGTAGTACCTCCTTCCCGCCTTGCAATGTCAGATGATTACGGCCTTTTTCACAATCTCCACCAGCCGCCAACGCTTTTCCTTGCTGAGCGGACGGGTCTCCATGATCCTCACGGTATCGCCCGTCTTGGCTTCATTTGCCTCGTCGTGAACCTTGAACTTCGTCGTGCGACGCACTGTCTTTCCGTACAAAGGATCTTTCACATTGTCTTCAACAGCCACTACGATGGTTTTATCCATCTTGTCGCTAACGACTCTTCCAAGTCGAACTTTCCTATAGTTGCGCTCCAAAGTCGGTTCCCTCCCTTCCGATTCAGCTAATGCCAAGCTCTCTTTGCCGCAGAATCGTCTTAGCGCGGGCGATGTCCTTGCGCACTTGCCGAATTCGCATCGGGTTCTCTAATTGACCAGTGGCCAATTGAAAGCGAAGGTTAAACAATTCGTCTTTCAGTTGATCAATCTGAGTCGTGATTTCTTCGCTCGACAAGTTGCGAAGCTCGTTAACTTTCATCGGCTTCACCACCCACTTCGTCTCGAACTATGAACTTCGTCTTGATGGGCAGTTTGTGCGCAGCAAGCCTCATGGCCTCTCTGGCAATTTCCTCAGGGACTCCCGCCAGCTCAAACAGCACGCGCCCGGGCTTCACCACGGCCACCCACTTCTCAGGAGATCCTTTACCGCTACCCATGCGAGTCTCAGCCGGCTTTTGCGTCACCGGTTTACTCGGAAAAATCTTGATCCACACTTTACCGCCACGGCGAATGTAGCGAGTCATCGCGATACGAGCCGCCTCTATCTGCCGGTTTGTGACCCAAGCCGGTTCCAAGGCCTGCAGGCCGTACTCGCCGAATGTAATCTCGCTGCCGCCTTTGGTCATTCCAGTCATACGACCGCGATGTTCCTTGCGGTGTTTGACACGCTTTGGCATCAACATGATTACTTCGCCTCCTCTTGTACACCTCTCCGAGGCTTCTGCTGTAAAATCTCACCGCGGTAAATCCACACCTTAACTCCAATTCGACCATACGTCGTGTGCGCTTCGGCCAAAGCATAGTCGATATCGGCTCGAAGGGTGTGTAGCGGCACGGTTCCTTCTGAATATCCCTCGGTGCGAGCGATTTCGGCTCCGCCCAAACGCCCCGACACCTGCACACGAATCCCCTTCGCTCCTGCGCGCATCGTGCGCTGAATGCCCTGCTTCATCGCTCGACGGAAAGACACGCGACGCGACAACTGAAGCGCGATATTCTCCGCCACCAACTGCGCCATCAAATCGGGCGTCTTGATTTCGGAAATCGAGATATGCACCCGTTTGCCCGTCAAGGCGTTCAGACGGTTGCGCAACCCGTCGACCTCGGTTCCACCCTTGCCGATGACCATGCCGGGTTTCGCCGTGTTAATGGTGACGTTGATGCGATTCGCAGCCCTCTCGATGTCAACCGAAGCGACCGCAGCATCCTTCAACCGTTTGAAGATATAGTTCCGAATCCGCAGGTCTTCATTTAGCAGGTCGGAGTAGTCCTTCTTGTTGGCAAACCACTTGGACTCCCAATCTCGGATAATCCCAATTCGAAGCCCAACAGGATTAACTTTTTGACCCATTCGCCGTTATCCCTCCCTACTTCTCCGCGACAACCACCGTGATGTGGCTGGTCCGCTTAAAGATGGTGTAGGCCCGCCCTTGCGCCCTTGGGTGAAACCTCTTCAGCGTCGGACCCTGGTCCACGAAGATCTCCTTAATGTACAGCTTATCCGCATCCAAATTGTGATTGTTCTCCGCATTAGCCAGCGCCGATTTCACGACTTTCTCAACCACAGGCGACGCCCCACGAGGCGTAAACTTCAGGATAGCCAAGGCTTCCTTGGCACCCTTGCCGCGGATCAAGTCGACAACGAGGCGCACTTTGCGGGGAGCAATTCGGATGTACTTCGCGACAGCGCGCGTTTGAGTCGCTTCCATAACATGTTCCCCTCCTTGCCCACCGATTAACGGGACCGAGATGCTCTTTCGTCTCCTGCGTGTCCCTTAAAAGTACGAGTCGGAACGAATTCTCCGAGCTTGTGACCAACCATGTCCTCGGACACGTACACTGGCACATGTTTGCGGCCGTCATGCACCGCGAACGTGTGCCCGACAAACTGCGGAAAAATCGTCGACCGACGAGACCAAGTCTTGATAACGCGTTTCTCTCCGGAAGCGTTCATGGTTTCCACCTTTTTCATCAGGTGGTCATCACAGAACGGGCCTTTCTTTAAAGAACGTCCCAATCTCAAGCACCCTCCTTCCTTGTGCAGGTTGCGGCGCTATGAAGCTCCACTTCACTTCTTCCGACGACGCACAATGTACTTATCCGTCGGATGGTTCTTTTTACGGGTCTTCTTCCCAAGCGTGGGCTTGCCCCACGGGGACATAGGCGACTTCCGCCCAACCGGGGCTCGACCTTCACCACCACCATGTGGGTGGTCTACCGGGTTCATCACGACACCGCGAACGGTCGGGCGGCGATTCATATGGCGAGAGCGCCCCGCCTTGCCGATGTTGATGTTCTCATGATCCAGATTGCCGACCTGACCAATGGTGGCGCGGCATTCCAGCCGAATCAGGCGAACCTCACCGGAGCCGAGACGCACCTGCGCGTAGTCTCCCTCTTTGGCCATTACCTGAGCGGAAGCACCGGCGGATCTAGCCAGTTGGGCACCTTTGCCCGGTTGAAGTTCAAGGTTGTGAACGACGGTACCGACCGGAATGTTAGCGAGCGGCAACGCGTTCCCAGGGCGGATGTCTGCCTGTGGCCCGGAAACGACTCTGTCTCCTACTTTCATCCCGTTAACGGCGATGATGTACCGTTTCTCGCCGTCGGCATAGTTGAGGAGAGCGATGCGGGCGGATCGATTCGGATCGTACTCAATCGTCGCTACGCGAGCGGGAATCCCATCCTTGTCGCGCTTGAAGTCAATAATGCGGTATTGCCGTTTATGGCCTCCACCTTGGTGGCGGACCGTGATCTTCCCCTGATGGTTACGCCCTGCCCGCTTCGACAGCGGTGCTAGAAGAGATTTCTCAGGCGTATCGGTCGTCAGTTCATCGAATGCCGAGACGGACATGAAACGGCGACCCGGAGAAGTTGGGCGGTATTTCTTGATGGCCATCCTTAGAGCCTCCTTCTTCCCTGTACTCGTCTGCTAGGAGCCTAACACTCACGCCTCACCGAAGAGCTCAATGGCCTTCGAATCAGCCGTCAGTGTCACGATGGCTTTTTTCCGTTCCGACGTGTAGCCGGAGCTGCGGCCAACGCGTTTGGGCTTCCTTGGTACACGAACCGTATTCACCTTCAGCACGGATACGCCGAAGATTTTCTCAATAGCCTGGCGGATCTCGGTCTTATTTGCACGTCGGTCGACCTCAAACACATATTTGTTGCTCTCCATGAGTTCGGTCGCACGTTCGGTAATAACCGGTCTCCTTATGACATCACGTGGATCCATTACGCAAACACCTCCTGCACTTTGGCGACGGCGTCGCGCGTGAGCACAAGATGATCATGACGGAGGAGGTCGTAGACATTCATCCCATTTGCATCAACATACTTGATTCCCCGAATGTTGCGGGACGCCAACAACGCACCCTCCTGCTTCGCCGAGTCGACGATGAGCGCCTTCGTCAAGTCGAAACGACCAAGCAACTGAGCCATGTGTTTCGTCTTGTTTTCCGGAAGCGTGATTCCCTCAATAACAATCAGCTTTCCTTCATCAAGCTTGGAAGACAGCGCGCTATAAAGGGCCTGACGCCGAATCTTTTTTGGCAAAGTATACTTGTAATCACGGGGTGTTGGGCCAAATACGACACCGCCGCCCTTCCACTGCGGAGACCGAATGCTTCCTTGGCGAGCACGGCCAGTGCCCTTCTGTCTCCACGGCTTGCGGCCACCACCGCGCACTTCGGATCTACTCTTTACCTTGTGGGTGCCCTGTCGCTGACCAGCCAGAAACATCAGCACCACTTGATGCATCAAATCTGCGCGAACCGGCGCGGCGAAAATACGATCCTCAAGCTCAATTTCGCCCACTTGTTCACCGCCTACGTTATACACAGGTACTTTCGGCATTCACGAACGCCTCCTTTCCGATTCGTTACGATGGCTGAACCTTGACGGCCGAGCGAACCGTGACGAATGAGTTTTTAGGTCCCGGTACAGACCCCTTGATCAACAGGAGATTCTTCTCCGCATCTACGCGAACGACCTCAAGATTTTGCACCGTGCGCCTTTCGCCGCCCATACGCCCAGCCATTCCCTGCCCTTTGAAGACACGGTTGGCTGCGATGGAACCCAAAGAACCGACACCTCGATGATATTTTGAGCCGTGAGCCATCGGGCCACGGGACTGGTTGTGTTTCTTAACAGGCCCGGAATATCCCTTGCCCTTGGACTTACCGATGACATCCACAACATCACCCGCCGAAAACACGTCCGCGCCAATCTCCTGACCGACTTCATAGTCGTCAAGTGACACACCCCTAAATTCCCGCACGTATCTCTTCGCGGCGGTGTTCGCCTTCGCGGCATGTCCTTGTTCCGCCTTGGTGGCACGGCTTTGCTTCTGATCTCCGTACCCCACCTGCACCGCGGCATACCCGTCGGTTTCAACTGCTTTCTTTTGAAGCACGACACAAGGGCCAGCTTGAATGACGGTCACGGGAATAACGGTGCCATCTTCGCCAAACACTTGGGTCATGCCTATCTTTCGGCCTAAGATGCCTTTCATACATGCACCTCCCAGGTACCACAGGGTCTTCCCTTGTCCAGATTGGAATCAAGGGCTCATTTCATGACAACAGCCCCACGCATATCGTGAGGGTATTCCGAACCAGCTTATAGTTTAATCTCAATATCAACGCCGGAGGGCAGATCCAACCTCATCAAGCTGTCCACCGTCTGCGGCGTAGGATTGAGAATGTCAATCAAGCGCTTGTGGGTTCTCATTTCAAACTGCTCTCGCGAATCCTTGTACTTATGAGGTGCGCGCAGAATCGTGTAAATAGCCTTGTCCGTCGGCAATGGAATCGGACCCGATACGTTTGCGCCCGAACGCTTCGCCGTATCCACGATTTTCTCCGCTGACTGATCTAGAATGTCATGATCATACGCCTTCAACCGAATGCGAATCTTTTGCTTCGCCATATGTTTCCCCCCTTACGTCACGGGCCTTCGCCGTATATTGATGGTACCCGGACCTCCATCGCCCAATCGGCTGGACTTCTCCACGTGAATTCCCACATCGGTGCCCCATATGGCAACGGCACATGTGCAACCTCACGCCTCATCGCTGTCAGAGACCAACATTCGAAATTATACTAGAACAAGAGCCGGAACACAAGCAACGATTTGAATAAAAATACCCGCTGACGCACGTTGATGCGTCAGCGGGTACTGTGACTGTGTACGTTATCGGGAACTTACTTGGAAATGCCAGCCACAACGCCGGCACCGACGGTGCGGCCACCCTCACGAATAGCGAAGCGGGTTCCCTCTTCCAGAGCAATCTTCGAGATCAGCTCGACTTCCATGGTGACGTTATCGCCAGGCATCACCATCTCCACGCCCTCCGGCAGTTTCACGACGCCGGTCACATCCGTGGTCCGGAAGTAGAACTGCGGACGATAGCCATTGAAGAACGGAGTATGACGGCCGCCTTCTTCCTTCGTCAACACGTAAACCTCAGCTTTGAAGTTCGTGTGGGGCTTAATGGAACCCGGCTTAACCAACACTTGGCCGCGTTCTACATCCTTGCGCTCAATGCCGCGAAGCAATGCGCCAATGTTGTCACCAGCTTGAGCTTGATCCAACAACTTGCGGAACATCTCGATGCCTGTCGCAACAGACTTGCGGCTTTCCTCAGCGAGGCCAACAATTTCGACTTCGTCGCCGACCTTGAGGACACCACGCTCCACACGACCGGTCGCAACGGTACCGCGTCCGGTGATGGTGAACACGTCCTCAACTGGCATAAGGAACGGCTTATCCGTATCGCGAGTCGGAGTCGGGATGTAGCTGTCGACCGCGTCCATCAACTCTTCGATACTCTTTACGTACTGCGGGTCTCCCTCAAGGGCTCTAAGTGCGGATCCGCGAATCACCGGAATATCATCGCCAGGGAATTCGTACTCGCTCAACAGCTCGCGGACTTCCATCTCGACGAGTTCAAGCAGCTCTTCGTCGTCCACCATGTCGCACTTGTTCAAAAAGACGACCAAGTGCGGTACGCCTACCTGGCGGGACAGAAGGATGTGCTCGCGGGTCTGAGGCATCGGGCCGTC
Organism: Bacillota bacterium; assembly: GCA_021799255.1. Taxonomy (GTDB): domain Bacteria; phylum Bacillota; class Bacilli; order Alicyclobacillales; family Alicyclobacillaceae; genus JAJZAV01. The sequence goes on along the minus strand of JAJZAV010000001.1, from coordinate 34,200 downwards.
AGCGGCGGACACCACAAGAATGGCGCCGTCCATCTGTGCAGCTCCGGTGATCATGTTCTTCACGTAGTCAGCGTGACCCGGGCAGTCCACGTGGGCATAGTGGCGGGCGTCCGTCTCGTACTCGACGTGCGCGGTGTTGATGGTAATGCCGCGCTCGCGCTCTTCCGGCGCCTTGTCGATGTCGTCATACTTCTGCAACTGTGCCTTACCCTTAGAGGCCTGCACCGAGGTGATGGCAGCCGTCAACGTGGTCTTACCATGGTCAACATGCCCGATGGTCCCCACGTTTACGTGCGGTTTGTTTCTGTCAAACTTTGCCTTTCCCATGCCAAAGTCACTCCTTCGTCCTTATTCGCCCTTGCTCTTGGCGATAATTTCTTGAGCAATGCTCTTGGGTACTTCTTCATATGAGTTGAACTCCATGGAGAACGTGCCGCGCCCTTGTGTGCGCGAACGCAAACTGGTGGAGTACCCAAACATTTCGGAAAGTGGGACAAAGCCCCGAACAACCTTGGCGTTGCCACGGCTATCCATTCCCTCGATGCGTCCCCGGCGGGAGTTCACGTCGCCCATGACGTCGCCCATGTATTCTTCCGGAACCGTGATTTCCACCCGCATGATGGGCTCAAGAATTACCGGTCCAGCCTTCTGGGCGCCTGCTTTGAAGGCCATGGATCCAGCAATCTTAAACGCCATCTCGGAGGAGTCGACATCGTGATAGGAACCGTCGTATAGGGTAGCCTTCACGTCCAACACCGGATATCCAGCAAGCACGCCGTTTTGCAACGCCTCATGGATTCCCTCATCAACAGCCGGAATGTATTCTTTCGGAATCACGCCGCCGACAATCTTGTTCTCAAAGACATAGCCGGCACCGCGCTCGAGGGGTTCGAGGATAATCTTGACGTGGCCGTACTGACCGCGTCCGCCAGACTGGCGCACGAACTTGCCTTCCTGCTCCACCCGTTGCGTAATGGTTTCCTTGTACGCAACCTGCGGAGCACCCGTATTGCACTCGACCTTAAACTCTCGACGGAGTCTGTCGACGATGATCTCCAGATGGAGCTCTCCCATCCCGGAGATGATGGTCTGACCCGTCTCGATGTCCGTGTGCGTCTTGAACGTCGGGTCTTCCTCGGCCAACTTCGACAACGCGATACCAAGTTTGTCTTGGTCCGCCTTCGTCTTCGGTTCAATTGACTGCGAAATCACCGGATCCGGGAACTCCATGGACTCAAGAATCACGACGCTCTTTTCGTCACAGAGGGTATCACCGGTCGTCGTTTCTTTCAAACCGACGGCGGCTGCAATGTCCCCGGCGTAAACCGTTTCAAGTTCCTCGCGGTGATTCGCGTGCATCTGCATGATGCGCCCAATGCGTTCGCGTCTCCCCTTGGTCGAGTTGAGCACGTACGATCCGCTGGACAGAGTGCCCGAGTAGACTCGGAAGAAGGCCAGCTTACCGACGAACGGATCGGTCATAATCTTGAACGCCAGCGCCGAGAACGGTTCCTCATCGCTCGAATGACGTTCAACGTTCTCACCCTCGGCGGTGACGCCTTTAATGGAAGGAACATCGAGCGGCGACGGGAGATAATCCACAACCGCATCCAGCATCGGTTGAACACCCTTGTTACGATACGAAGAGCCGCAGAGCACCGGGAACAATTCGCAGTTTACGGTTCCCCTCCGCAACGCCGCCTTCAGTTCCGCAATGGTGATTTCTTCGCCTTCGAGGTACTTCATCATCAATTCCTCGTCGACCTCGGCAGCCGCCTCAATCAACTCTGTGCGATATTTCACCGCGAGTTCCTTCATGTCATCGGGGATATCGCGCGACTCGGACGTAGCGCCAAGATCGTCGGTGTAAATGATGGCATGGTTCTCGACCAGATCAATCATCCCAACGAACTTATCTTCGGCACCGATAGGCAATTGAATCGGAACAGCCTTCGCACCGAGACGCGTTCTCATCTGCTCAACACACATGAGAAAGTCCGCGCCGATGATATCCATCTTGTTGACGTAGGCAATCCGAGGGACCCTGTACTTGTCCGCTTGGCGCCATACCGTCTCCGATTGCGGTTCAACGCCGCCCTTAGCATCAAAAACACCGCACGCGCCGTCAAGGACGCGCAGAGAACGCTCAACCTCTACCGTGAAGTCGACATGGCCCGGAGTGTCAATGATGTTGATCCGATGACCCTTCCATTGAGCGGTGGTTGCAGCGGACGTAATGGTGATTCCGCGCTCCTGCTCTTGGACCATCCAGTCCATCGTTGCAGCCCCGTCGTGAACCTCGCCGATTTTATGAACGCGCCCAGTGTAAAACAAGACGCGCTCGGTCGTGGTGGTCTTGCCAGCGTCAATATGTGCAATGATGCCGATATTGCGCGTGTTCTCCAGAGTGAACTGGCGTGGCAATGAACACCCTCCTTCCACCTAGATGCACTTTAGTTTGTAGGGCCAGAGCCCCTCAAAGCGAATGACTTCGAGGACTCAATCGCCCTCTACCACCGATAATGGGCGAACGCCTTGTTGGCCTCGGCCATTCTGTGCGTGTCTTCTTTCTTCTTCACTGCTCCGCCCGTGTTGTTAGCGGCGTCCATCAGCTCATTAGCCAGCTTCATATCCATGGTCTTCTCACCGCGAAGACGAGAATAGTTCACTAGCCAACGAATCCCCAACGTAATGCGCCGCTCGTTGCGGACCTCAATCGGAACTTGATAGTTAGAGCCACCCACACGGCGCGCCTTGACTTCGAGAACCGGCATGACGTTGCGCATGGCCGCCTCGAATACTTCCATCGGATCCTTTCCAGACCTCTCCCGGACCGTATCGAACGCTTGGTATACAATCCCCTGGGCGATCCCGCGCTTTCCGTCAATCATTACCTTGTTAATGAGCCGAGTCACCATCTTGTTGCCATAGATGGGGTCCGGCATAATATCCCGTTTTGGAACAGGGCCTTTGCGAGGCAATGGAAAAACCTCCTTTCAGATTTCCAACGAGTCAGTTTTCTCGATGCTCAAATGAGTAGCGTCCTTACTTTTTCTTCGGGCGCTTCGCGCCATACTTGCTCCGAGCCTGCATTCTGTCTTTAACGCCCGCGGTGTCCAGAGCTCCGCGAACGATGTGGTAACGCACACCAGGCAGGTCCTTAACGCGCCCGCCGCGGACCAGCACGACGGAGTGCTCTTGCAGGTTGTGGCCGATGCCAGGAATGTAGGCTGTTACTTCAATTTGGTTCGTCAAACGCACACGAGCATATTTGCGCAGCGCCGAATTTGGCTTCTTCGGCGTCATCGTGCCCACACGGGTGCAAACACCACGCTTCTGCGGCGAAGCGAGAGAGGTCTGCTCCTTTTCAAAACTGTTGTAACCTTTCTGCAGGGCCGGCGCGGTAGACTTCTGTTCAAGAGGTTTTCTCCCCTTGCGAACTAACTGATTAATGGTCGGCATCACTGCACCTCCTTCCAAATTCGCTCGGGCGGCATTGGAGTTCCCGAGCCCGGCCGTCATTTTACGACCCGCCGCATCTCGCCATGTCCACAGTGCCTGGTGGTTCATGGACGAGCACAATAAATTCAGGCACACTAATGGTCGCCCGTAGCACCGTAGAGCACGAAAACTCTGGGAGCCTACCGGAATCATTATGCACCTGGCGTCCGTCTCATAGGACAGAGAAGGTCATATCTCATCTCGCGCGCGGCCGCCAACTCACACCCATGCAATCCCCAAGACGTTACTCATCGAGAATTGCAGCTGTTGCGGCGCCAACTTCAATACCGCATGCTTTCCCGAGAAGCTTCATGGAATCCACCCACTGTAAAGGAACACCCTTGTCCTTCGCCATGGCGATTACCGGACGCACAACATGGGTATCTGCGTCTCTTGCAACAAACACTTCTCGCGCCAAGTTCGCTTGTAATGCCTTTGCAGTCTGGTTAGTTCCAATCGTTCGCTTCCTTGCAAGGCGTATGCGGTCGAGAGACATCGCACGAGCCTCCCCAAATTAAAAACACACCATGCTCAAGGCACACTAGAAGATTCTATCACCCTCGCAAGCAACATGTCAACAGCGAGCTTGGCGAAGCGAGGAGGAGCCGCAAGGGCGGGTAGGGAGGATGATGGGCGACGGTTGCCCACAAGGCAAATCCGTCGCCCTTGCCCACGTTACTCCGAGACCGTTACGGCGGTTTCTTCAGAAGGCTCAGTCACGCCATCTTGGGGTTCATCCCCAACCAAGTCTACATGCCTGTACCGTCCCATGCCACTTCCTGCAGGGATCAACTTACCGATGATCACGTTCTCTTTCAAACCGAGCAGACGGTCGACCTTGCCCTTGATGGCCGCTTCGGTAAGAACCCGCGTCGTCTCCTGGAACGAAGCTGCGGACAGGAACGAGTCGGTTTCGAGCGACGCCTTCGTGATCCCCAGTAGGGCCGGACGGGCTACGGCCGGTTCGCCACCCGCTAGGAGCGCAACCCGATTGGCTTCTTCATAGTCGAACAGATCCGTATACGTGCCCGGAAGAAGATCCGTATCACCCGCATCGAGAACACGAACCTTACGCAGCATCTGGCGAATCATGACTTCGACGTGCTTGTCGTTGATGTCCACGCCCTGGTTCCTATAAACACGCTGAACTTCCCTGAGCAGGTAGTTTTGGACTCCCTGAAGTCCCTTAACCCGCAACATCTCTTTCGGGTCAACGGAGCCTTCAGTGAGTTCGTCGCCAGCCTCAACCTTCTGGTTCATGGTCATTCGAATCCGAGATCCGTACGGAATCGCATAGACCTTCGTCTCGCTCTCACCGGTCACTTCAATTTCCCGCTTGTCCTTGACCTCGCGGATATCCGTGATTACGCCGTCGAATTCGGTGATGACCGCTTGACCTTTCGGGTTTCGAGCCTCAAACAACTCCTGAATACGGGGTAGACCTTGGGTGATATCGTCACCAGCAACGCCGCCCGTGTGGAACGTACGCATCGTTAACTGCGTGCCAGGCTCGCCGATGGACTGCGCAGAGATGATGCCCACGGCTTCCCCGATTTCCACCATTTTGCCCGTCGCGAGGTTTCTCCCGTAGCAGTTCACGCACACCCCATGCCTGGTCCGACACGTAAGCACAGAGCGAATATAAACTTCTTTGATGCCGGCTTCGACGATGGCGCTAGCCATCTCTTCGTTGATCAACTGGTTCTTACCAACGATGAGCTCGCCGGTTTCAGGATGATTGACATCCTGGAAGGATACGCGACCCTCGAGCCTATCGTACAGGTCCTCAATGACTTCCTTGCCATCACGAATCTCTTGGACGCGCAATCCTTTGTCAGTCCCACAGTCTACCTGTCGAACAATCGTGTCTTGCGCGACATCAACCAGGCGACGTGTCAAGTATCCCGAATCTGCCGTTCTCAGGGCGGTGTCAGCCAGTCCTTTACGGGCTCCGTGAGTCGAGATGAAGTACTCGGACACGGACAGACCCTCACGGAAGTTTGACTTAATCGGCAGCTCGATGATGCGGCCTGCCGGGTTCGCCATGAGGCCGCGCATTCCAGCGAGCTGCGTAATCTGCGAGTTGCTGCCGCGGGCACCGGAAGTCGCCATCATGTAAATCGGATTAAACTTATCCATGCTATCCATCAGGATATCGGAAACTTTCTCCTTGGCTTCCGTCCAGATTTGGCTGAAGGACATGTACTTCTCGTCCTCCGTAATCAAACCGCGGCGATACTGCATGTCGAGCTTATGCTGTTTCGTCTCAGCTTCGGCGATGATGTCGGACTTTTTCTTAGGAACTACGATGTCGGCCACCGAAATCGTGATCCCGGCTCGCGTGGAGTAATGGAATCCAAGTTTCTTTACCCGATCCAGAATCTCCGCCGTCTGCGTCGTCCCATATCTCCGGAAGCACTCACCCAAAATGTTCCCGAGGTCCTTTTTGATAATGGCCTTTGGTATGGAGCGAGCCAGGACGCGTTCCTTCAGGTTGACTCCCTTTTCAAAGACAAACGTCTCGTCCGGGGTCCCATCTAAGAGATTGCTCTTGGCGGCAGAGTGCAGGTACGGGAAGTCTGTCGGGAAAACCTCGTTGAAGATGAGCTTCCCAGGTGTCGTGATGAGCATCGCGTTTTGCTGCTTTTCGCTGAACGACCGCTTGTTAAGCGCCCGCGTCGGTATGGCGATGCGCGAGTGCAATTCCACGGTCCCATCCTGGTATGCCATGCGAACTTCGTCCGGATCCGCAAACACACGCCCTTCCCCGATTGCCCCCTCTTTCTCGATGGTCAGATAATACGGTCCAAGGACCATATCCTGCGTCGGCGTTACCACCGGTTTCCCATCCTTGGGGTTCAGGATGTTGTGCGCAGCCAGCATCAACAGCCGTGCCTCAGCCTGGGCTTCGGCTGACAACGGCACGTGCACGGCCATTTGGTCACCGTCGAAGTCCGCGTTATATGCCGTACACACAAGTGGATGCAACTTGATGGCGCGCCCTTCAACGAGGACGGGTTCGAAGGCCTGAATTCCAAGTCGGTGCAAGGTAGGTGCACGGTTCAGCAGCACCGGATGTTCCTTAATGACATCTTCAACGACGTCCCACACCTCCGGGGACACCCGTTCCACCTTGCGTTTCGCGCTTTTGATGTTGTGCGCCAACCCTCGCGCTACCAGTTCCTTCATAACGAAGGGCTTGAACAGCTCGAGGGCCATCTCCTTCGGCAAGCCACATTGAAACATGCGTAGTTCAGGACCGACGACGATAACGGATCGACCAGAATAGTCTACGCGTTTCCCGAGGAGGTTCTGGCGGAAGCGCCCCTGCTTACCCTTCAACATATGCGACAACGACTTCAACGGGCGATTGCCGGGACCCGTAACGGGACGACCACGCCGGCCGTTGTCGATGAGCGCGTCGACGGCTTCCTGGAGCATCCGCTTCTCGTTTTGCACAATGATGTCGGGAGCCCCGAGATCCAGCAACCTCTTTAGGCGGTTGTTGCGGTTGATGACACGACGATAGAGATCGTTCAGGTCCGACGTGGCAAACCGGCCGCCGTCGAGCTGAACCATTGGGCGAAGATCCGGCGGAATGACAGGAAGAGCTTCGAGAATCATCCAACTCGGGTGATTGCGTGAATTCCGGAATGCCTCAAGCACCTCAAGGCGCTTAATAGCGCGATTGCGACGTTGTCCCTGTGCCGTGCGCAACTCTTCCTTCAGCGTGTCAACCTCCCTGTCGAGGTTGATGTCGTTAAGAAGCTTGCGAATCGCCTCTGCGCCCATGCCCGCCTCAAAGGCGTAGCCATACTTTTCCCGGTAAGAACGATACTCTTTTTCACTCAACAGTTGTTTCTTCTCAAGCGGAGTATCCCCAGGGTCAGTGACCACGTAGGAGGCGAAGTAGATAACCTCCTCAAGCGCTCTCGGTGACATGTCAAGCACTAGGCCCATCCGGCTCGGGATGCCTTTAAAATACCAGATGTGCGATACGGGTGCAGCCAACTCAATGTGCCCCATCCGCTCACGGCGGACCTTCGAGCGGGTAACTTCGACGCCGCATCTATCGCAGACGACGCCTTTGTATCGGACGCGTTTGTATTTACCACAATGACATTCCCAGTCTCTCTGGGGGCCAAAGATCCGTTCGCAGAACAGTCCTTCTTTCTCTGGGCGGAGCGTACGGTAATTGATGGTCTCGGGTTTCTTTACTTCTCCATGAGACCAGGAACGAATTTTTTCGGGTGAGGCCAAGCCAATCTTCATGAACTCAAAGTTGTTGACGTCCAACAAGGAGTACCGTCTCCCTTCTTCGTTCGAAAACTGCGCGCAAAGGCGCACGTACCCGCTCGCATGCGCCTGCCGCTCACGAGCGAACCCGCCGCCCCGTCGGGTTGACGACATGATGGTCGCACAAGGATGTTCCTTGAACGGTCAATCCGTCATCACCCAACTTGGCACGCGGGATACAGCGCTCGTCAATCTCCTACTTCATGCAGTTCCAGGTTCAGATTCAACCTTTCTCCGGTATCCTCATCTTCCTCGGTATCACGCATGACTATCTCCTGCTCGTCTTCGCTCAGGATCTTCACGTCCATTCCAAGGCTTTGCAGCTCCTTGATAAGGACCTTAAACGATTCCGGCACACCCGGCTCAGGAACGTTCTCTCCCTTGACGATGGCTTCATATGTCTTCACACGGCCCACGACATCGTCGGACTTGACCGTAAGGATCTCTTGCAACGTATACGCGGCGCCGTATGCTTCGAGCGCCCAGACTTCCATCTCCCCGAAGCGCTGACCCCCGAACTGGGCCTTTCCACCAAGAGGCTGCTGCGTGACAAGAGAGTACGGGCCCGTGCTTCGCGCGTGAATCTTGTCGTCGACAAGGTGAGCAAGTTTCAACATGTACACGTAACCGACCGTCACGCGGTTGTCAAACTTTTCGCCCGTTCTCCCATCAAATAGGACGTGCTTTCCATCGCGGTCAAACCCGGCCTCTTCTAGCGTGCCGAACACGTCTTCGACGTGAGCCCCGTCAAAGACTGGCGTCGCGATGTGAAGGCCCAAGGCCTTTGCTGCCATGCCAAGGTGGGTCTCCAGGACTTGCCCAATATTCATGCGAGACGGTACACCGAGAGGATTCAACACAATTTCAACCGGCGTTCCATCCTCGAGGAATGGCATATCTTCCTCAGGCATGATGCGAGCGACAACGCCCTTGTTGCCGTGGCGCCCTGCCATCTTGTCGCCTTCGGAAATCTTCCGTTTCTGAGCAATGTAAACCCGCACCAGTTGGTTCACGCCAGCTGGGAGTTCGTCTCCATTTTCGCGAGTGAACACTTTCACATCCACCACTATACCGGCGCCACCGTGAGGGACTCGGAGCGACGTGTCGCGCACCTCGCGGGCCTTCTCCCCGAAGATGGCGTGAAGCAGGCGTTCTTCGGCCGTGAGCTCAGTCACACCTTTCGGAGTCACCTTACCGACAAGGATGTCACCCGCATGAATCTCGGCTCCGATGCGAATGATGCCTCTCTCGTCGAGGTTGCGCAGGGCGTCCTCCCCAACGTTCGGGATATCGCGAGTAATCTCTTCGGGTCCGAGCTTGGTATCACGCGCCTCGTGCTCATATTCTTCAATATGAATTGAGGTGTAGATGTCCTCTTTGACCACTTTCTCGGACAGCAAAATGGCGTCCTCATAGTTGTAACCTTCCCACGTCATGAAAGCGACAAGGACGTTGCGCCCAAGAGCAAGTTCGCCATTCTCCGTCGCGGGTCCGTCGGCAAGGATATCTCCCACCTCGACCCTTTGCCCTTCGCGAACGATGGGGCGTTGATTGATGCACGTATTCTGGTTCGATCTGGTGAACTTCTGCAATTTGTACCTATCCACGTCTCCGCGAACGGGCCGGCCGTCAACGAGCTGTTCAATGCGAACGCGGATCTCCCGAGCTGTTACGGTTTCCACGGTGCCTGCCCGCCGACAGACAACACACACGCCGGAGTCCTTCGCGGACTGGTGCTCCATCCCCGTACCGACGTAAGGAGCCTCCGTCACCAACAGGGGTACCGCCTGACGCTGCATGTTGGACCCCATGAGGGCTCGGTTCGCGTCGTCATTTTCCAAAAACGGAATCAACGCCGTAGCGACCGACACAACCTGTTTTGGGGATACATCCATGTAATCGATGCGCTCACGCGGAACCGGCTGGGTGTCACCGCGGTACCTCGCAACGACTTCTTCATTGACAAAATGGCCTTCTTCGTCGAGAACCGCGTTGGCCTGGGCGATGACGTAGTTTTCTTCCTCATCGGCCGTCAGGTAATCAATCTTATCGGTAACAAATCCGGTCTCAGGATCCACGCGCCGATAGGGCGTTTCGATAAACCCGTACTCGTTAATTCGCGCGTAGGTCGACAGGGAGTTGATGAGCCCGATATTCGGACCTTCTGGCGTTTCAATCGGACACATCCGACCGTAGTGAGAGTAGTGAACGTCACGGACTTCGAAGCCGGCGCGCTCACGGGTCAATCCCCCGGGCCCAAGGGCAGAGAGGCGACGCTTATGAGTCAATTCCGCGAGAGGATTCGTCTGGTCCATGAATTGGGACAACTGGCTGGAACCAAAGAACTCTTTAATGGCCGCAATGACCGGACGAATGTTGATGAGCGCCTGCGGCGTAATGGCGTTGGCGTCTTGGATGGACATGCGTTCTCGAACGACGCGCTCCATTCGGGACAGGCCAATCCGGAATTGGTTCTGCAGCAGTTCGCCAACAGACCGAAGACGACGATTCCCGAGGTGATCAATGTCATCGGTGATGCCAACTCCGCGAAGCAAGTTGAAGAAATAGCTGACGGCGGACAGAATGTCAGCCGGCAGAATGTGTTTGACGCTTCGGGGTACTTGGCCGTTTCCAATCACATGAAGGACCTTTCCATCCTCGGAGGGACTGAAAATCTTCACGACCTGCATCGCGATGAGATCGTCCTCCAGAAGCTCAGGGGCCGCCTTCAATTCTATCCGACCCACGTTGCCTTCGAGAAGAGGAATGATCTTGTCAAGCAGGCGCCTATCGATGATGGAGCCCGCCTCCGCGATAATCTCTCCAGTATCGGCGTCGACGAGAGTCTCAGCAAGACGTTGATTCAGCAGTCGATTCTTCAAATGGAGCTTCTTGTTAATCTTGTAGCGACCTACATTCGCCAGATCGTAGCGCTTCGGATCGAAAAAGCGAGATGCCAACAGCGCTCGGGCGTTCTCCACCGTCGGTGGTTCGCCTGGCCGCAACCGCTCGTAAATCTCAACCAGCGCTCGCTCGGTTGAGTCCGTGGTATCCTTGTCGAGAGTGTTCTGAAGATATTCGTCCTCCCCGAGCAAACTGATGATCTCGGCGTCAGAGGAGAGTCCTAGAGCGCGGAGCAGGACAGTGATAGGAAGCTTGCGGGTACGGTCTATCCGTACGTACACAATGTCCTTCGCGTCCGTCTCAAACTCCAACCAAGCCCCGCGGTTAGGGATAACCGTGGCTGCGAACGTCCGCTTCCCGTTTTTATCAATCTTGCTGTTAAAGTAGACACTGGGCGAACGAACAAGTTGACTCACGATAACGCGTTCGGCACCATTGATGATAAACGTGCCGGTTTCGGTCATGAGCGGGAAGTCCCCCATGAACACTTCCTGCTCTTTTACTTCCCCCGTCTCCTTGTTTAAAAGGCGTACCTTCACCCGAAGCGGAGCGGCATAAGTAACGTCGCGTTCCTTGGATTCGTCAACGTCGTACTTCGGCTCACCCAAGCTATAATCAATGAATTCGAGCACAAGGTTGCCGGTGAAGTCCTGAATCGGCGAGATGTCTTCAAACATTTCTCGCAGGCCCTCACGTAAAAACCACTCGTAGGACTTTTGCTGGATCTCGATGAGATTCGGCAAATCCAGCACCTCATGGATGCGCGCGTAGGAACGACGCTCACGCCACCCATACTTGACCATGTGTCCTTGCAAGTCTGTCACCCCTCATGCCATATTCAATTCAAGGCAAGAAACTATACTTGCACCCTGCAGGCCTAGCTCACAAGCACTACAAGGGTGGTTCCGGGACAATGAGCCTCTCGCGAGGACAAAAGAAACAACCCGTTAGGCCATAGCGAACAAGGTCGCATCGATGCACCCAACCCATGCATGTCTTATAAACGGGGCGAATCCATAGAGATGCCCCAGATTCCGCCTCGCCGATGCAGGAATCCGCAGCTCATAAAACAAACTAACCGTATCCCCCGCACCTCATCCGAACAAATAAAAAAGAAAATGGGGTTGCAGGGAACCACATTTCAGATGTCGAAAGAGGTAGCGAACGATTTGCTAGGCTCTGTGATCCATCGCAAGACAAGAAGAAGGACAGAGAACTGAAGCGCAAAACGTTAGCATAGTATTCACCTATAACCAACCTTTGCGCGTTTTATTCATTGGCAAGTTGGGCACCCGTCCATTTCTAGAGAGTATGCAATATAAAACTTTAACATGGATGCTCTATAAAGTCAAATTTCATTTCCGAATTTCCTGAATCCAAGCATCTTGTTAGTCCTCACCGTCGCGGGTCGGTCCCGTACACTTGAAAACGTGGTACCCAGAACTGCGATGCCGCAACTCTACATCCGAGAAAAGTTCCTCGAGCCTCACCTTCGCACTTGGTGCACCGTGCTTCTTTTGCATTACCACCCAAAGGCTTCCGCTTCGCGTTAGCCTGGCAGAAGATTCTTCAAAGAGCTTGTAGATTACGGCCTTGCCGGCCCGAATCGGCGGATTCAGCACGATGACATCGACGAGCCCAGCAGGTAGCGACTCGAAACCGTCGCTCTCATAGACCTTAGCCTTATCGCCAAATTCGGCCACGTTCAGCGCGGCCAGTTGGCATGCGCGCTCATTCACATCGACGAGCCACCATCGAGTTTGAGGGTAAATCCTCCCCAAAACGGCCGTCACGGGTCCATAACCGCACCCTAGATCAACGACCATTGCGTCAGCCGGGAGGTCGACGGCTTCAATAAGAGTTCTCGTACCGTAGTCAAGGCCCGACTTCGAGAAGACTCCCGCATCGACCATAAGGGTGAGAGAGATTCCCCGCACCGTAAAGGTCACATGTTTCCGATTGCTTTCAACATCGGGATTTTTCGAAAAGTAGTGGTTCACGGATGAATCGCCACCGCCCCTGCGACACGCCTACACGTGGGTAATCACTAAGCCGAATGCCGAAGGCTCGCTACGGTAGCATGCGCCGCAACGAGCCTTCTTCACTGACCGAAATCGCAATCGAGGTTACTTTACCTCGACAGTAGCACCGGCCTCTTCGAGCTTGCCTTTGATGGTCTCGGCCTCTTCCTTGGCAACCTTCTCCTTGACGGGCTTCGGAGCATTGTCAACCAAGTCTTTCGCTTCCTTCAAACCAAGGCCCGTGATTTCGCGGACAACCTTGATGACGTTGATCTTCGAACCACCAGGAGCGGTCAAAATGACGTCAAATTCAGTCTGCTCAGCAACCTCTTCAGCAGCTCCTGCGCCAACTCCACCAATCATCGCAACCGGTGCAGCTGCGGTGACACCAAACTCTTCTTCGATGGCTTTAACCAGGTCGTTCAGTTCCAACACGGACATGCCCTTGATGGCCTCAATAATGCTCTCCTTGGTCATGCGTTACGCCTCCTTAGCGAATTGTAATGGATTAAATTACGTTCACAGACCAACGGGTCTGCCTTCATTCCGACTTTTGCTCAGAGACCTGCTTTACAGCGTAGGCCAAGTTGCGCATCGGCGCCTGCAAGACGCTCAGCAACATAGACAGGAGACCTTCGCGTGATGGCAGCCCAGCGAGGTTAACGACTTCAGCTCCATCCACCACTCGACCTTCCACGATGCCGCCCTTCAGCTCCAAAGCCTTGTGGCGTTTCGAGAAGTCGTTCAAGATCTTTGCCGGAGCAACCGGATCCTCCTGCCCGAAGGCCAACGCGGTGGGGCCGGTAAGATATTCGTCGAAACCCGATATCCCCAACTGTTCCAGTGCCCTGCGGCTCATCGTGTTCTTCAACACGCGATACTCGATTCCAGCCTCACGCAACTGCTTGCGCAGTTCCGTCAACTCCGCGACATTGAGACCGCGATAGTCCGTCGCGATGGTACTCTTGCTGGCGGAAAATTTATCCGCAATGCCTTGCACCAATTTCGCTTTCTCCTCATGTGCAGAAACGCTCATTTCTCCACCTCCATTTCGAGTTTGTTGGGCCCGCGTCATGCCACGAGCGGCTCGCGCCCAAGGTTCAGGCCATCGTGTCAAGTCGGCCTAAACGCAAAAAGCGCCTTCGCAGACACGAAGACGCGACATCACCATACTCAGGTGTCGCGAACCTCGGCAGGCGGCGCTTGTGGCCATTGTCCTTGCGGACCTGCTGTCTGCGGTTCCATCGGACTGCGACGCCGTCCGCCGCAGTCCGATGCAAGTATATCAATTTCGCTTAGTCGGCAACCGCAGGGCTTATTGAGCCACGGCGGTCAAACGTAAGACGTTTACTTTAACACCCGGCCCCATCGTCGACGCAACCGAGACGTTGCGGAAATACTGGCCCTTCGCACCCGACGGCTTTGCCTTGGTGAGAGCATCCATCAGGGTATTGAAGTTGCCCACTAGGTTCTCCAGTTCGAAAGAGGCCTTTCCAATCGGAGCATGGACATTGCCTTGCCTATCCACACGATACTCAATCTTACCGGCCTTAATCTCGCCAAGCGCTCGAGTTAGGTCAAACGTCACCGTTCCGGTTTTCGGATTAGGCATGAGTCCCTTCGGCCCGAGAATTCGGCCCAAACGGCCCACCGAACCCATCATATCCGGAGTCGCAACGACGACATCGTAATCGAACCATCCCTGCGACACCCTCTGGATGAGGTCGTCATCTCCAACAAAGTCGGCTCCAGCGGCTTCTGCTTCCTTGGCCTTTTCGCCCTTCGCAAATACCAGAACGCGCGCCGTTTTGCCGGTGCCGTGCGGGAGCACGACCGCCCCGCGAACCTGCTGATCTTGCTTCTTGGGGTCGAGGCCCAATCGCACCGCAACCTCAATCGTTTCATCAAACTTGGCCGTAGCCAGTTGTTTCACGAGAGAGAGGGCTTCAGCGGGATCGTAGACCTTAGACTTATCGACAAGCTTGGACGCATCGGCCAAGCGTTTCGTTACCTTTGCCATTTCGTACACCTCCTCGTAGTCAGGTGACCACTCGGCTTTTGCCGACTAGTCTTCAATGGTGATGCCCATACTGCGGGCCGTTCCTTCCACCATGCGCATCGCCGCTTCCACGGACGCCGCATTCAAGTCGACCATTTTCTGCTCCGCGATTTCGCGAACTTTGGCCCTCTTGAGCGTGGCAACCTTTTTCTTGTTCGGCTCCGCCGATCCCGACTCCACGCCTGCAGCTTTCTTCAAAAGAACCGCAGCGGGAGGTGTCTTCAAGTCAAATGTATAGGAACGATCCTCGTAGACGTACAAAACGACCGGAATCACCAAACCAACCTGGTCTGCCGTACGAGCATTGAATTCCTTACAAAACCCCATGATGTTACCCACCTGGGCCTGGCCAAGAGCCGGTCCAACCGGGGGCGCAGGAGTGGCCTTCCCTGCAGGAATCTGCAGTTTCACAACCTTCACGATTTTTTTCGGCAAAACGTCCACCTCCTTCACCAGAAAATGTGGTCAGCGGGCTTACGCCCTCCCACTCTATCGGCGCACATTCCCCGCTCAAAATGGAACGAGTAGAAAAGCGCACCACAGCAACGGATTCTTGCATCGCTGCAGAATCCGGAGACTGTCCATATTTCGCGCCCACCGTTCAATTACGACAGGCGTTCCACCTGACCAAAGTCAAGTTCCAACGGAGTGTCCCTGCCGAACATCGAAACCAGCACACGCAGTTTCTGATGTTCCGGGTGTATCTCCTCTACGGTACCAATCATGTCCGAAAACGGCCCATCAATCAACCGCACGGCTTCCCCAACTTCATACTCCACGGCCGTCTTTACCTCGTCGACTCCCATGGTGCGCAATATGGATTGCACTTCGTCAGGGAGGAGCGGAATCGGCTTCGAGCCGCCCCCAGTGGATCCCACAAAGCCCGTTACACCTGGCGTGTTTCTGACCACGTACCACGAGTCGTCGGTCATGATCATCTCCACCATGACGTACCCAGGGTATACTTTACGTTGGACAATCTTTTTCTTCCCATTCTTGACCTCAAGCTCTTCTTCCGTCGGCACAAGAACGCGAAAAATCTTGTCCTCCATCCCCATGGTCTGCACACGGCTTTCCAGGTTGTTTTTCACTTTGTTTTCGTAACCCGAATACGTATGGATTACGAACCACTGCTTCTCCAAATTCTCCATGGTGAGGGCCAATAGCCCTCCACCCCCTGTAACCACGATTTATTCATCGTTTAAACGCCGATACCGAGCAGTGCGAAGATCTTCGCGACACCCTCGTCGAAGGCGAAAACGAGAAGGCCCATGACAAGGCACGTGATGAGAGCCGCGGCCGTGTACTGGACGACTTCTTTGCGCGTAGGCCATGTGACGCGCCTGAGTTCATGCACAGTTTCGCCGAAGAATCGTACACTCCGACGGACGACGTTCTCCCGATCCGTTTTCTCCCTGTCGTTCCCCTCGCCCCCAGGCGAAATCGGGGTCACGGTTTGTTTTGACTTCGCCATCTCAAACAACTCCATCTTTTACTTAAGTTCAGCATGGAGCGTTGGCCCGATGCCTTAAAGGCCCACGCGACACCAACAGCAGCGCCGCCTAGGCTTCTTCGTGCAGCACCTTTGACAGACGTTTATCGGGTTTCGCGATGAACGCGATTTCCGTTGCAGTGAGGGCAGTACTTCTTCAGTTCCAGCCTGTCCGGGTCGTTCTTCTTGTTCTTAACCGACGTGTAATTCCGCTGTTTGCAATCGGTACAGGCCATCGTAATGATGACGCGCATCGTGGCACCCCCTGTTCCAGCCAAGCATCAAACGAGTCAGGACGACCAAACCCGTTCAAAGCCACTTTCCTACGAGACAAAAATACAACCCCGGATTCCGGGGGTTAGATACTGAGCTACGATACCACAAAACCTAGTTCGTGTCAACCGGGCCGGGTGATGCAGGTAGGTGCAACGCTACGTCTAGCGACACGGCGCAACGCATAGGGGGGAGATATGACCGCACGATGACGGTGGCCGACGCAAAGCATCGGGCCATGCAGGCACCGTTTTTCTCGCCAAAGCTACGCAAGAATGTTACGCACGGTGAGATACTTCTCAAGCTTGCGCTTTACTCTTTGCAGCGCGTTGTCGATGGACTTTACGTGCCTATCGAGATCGACCGCAATTTCCTGGTAGGAGCGCCCATCCAGGTAGAGCATGAGAACCTTGCGCTCCAAATCACTAAGAAGTTCCGACATCGTAAGCTCGATGTCGTCGAATTCTTCCTGATGAATAATCATTTCCTCGGGATCCGACACCCGAGCCGTCTGAATAATGTCCAGCAGGGTTCTGTCCGAGTCCTCTTCATAAATGGGCTTGTCCAAAGACACATATGAATTTAGAGGGATATGCTTTTGACGGGTGGCCGTCTTAATGGCGGTAATAATCTGGCGAGTGATGCACAATTCCGCAAACGCTTTGAAAGATGCCAACTTATCCTCTCGGAAATCACGAATGGACTTGTAGAGACCAATCATGCCTTCTTGAACGATGTCTTCCCTGTCTGCCCCTATCAAAAAATAGGAGCGCGCCTTTGCGCGAACAAAGTTCCGATATTTCTGAATTAGGTACTCTAACGCGGAACTATCCCCGTTTCGCACCGCTTCTACCAAATCTTCGTCGGGCCTATCATCCACAGGGAGTACGGCGTTGTCTTCCGTCCGCGCTGTCAACGTCAATCACCCCAGCATTGCTAATCACATTGAGTGCATTATACATTATGTAATCTACTAGAATCAATGATCCATATCACTGTCTACGCCATTTTTCCAGTATAGTAGCGACATCTTGGCGAATGGAATCGATTACACGATTCCCTTGTTTTCCTAATTTCTCCGTCTCGTTGTGGATTCGCCTTTCTGCTAGCCCAAGTCTTCGAATCAACTCGCTGGCGGAGATGCGCAAGGCTCCCCCGCCAAATGCGGTCTGCTGCTCCGCCGAGTCCGAAGTGGCAACCGTGATCTCCTTGTACGTATCTCTGAGTTCATACACAAGCCGCTCAATACGGTGGTCGGCCGTCTCTCCCGTATCTGTGAAAACCACGCGTATTCCAGATTTCTCAAAATCCGTGGCCGGATTCGGCGTTCGATACGCATCAAACACCACGGCCACGTCCTCTCCATAGTACGCGCGATACCCAGCTAGCCTGTCACACAATTGATCTCGAGCTGCCTCAAGATCCTCAATCCCACGGAGTCCCTGTGGATTCCCGGCCGCCAAGACGTTGTACCCATCCACCACGAGACAGTGCCTCGTGCCACTTCGAGGACTAACTCCTTTGCCTGACGACTTCATACAAGAGTACCCCTGTCGCCACGGAAGCGTTCAGACTCTGCAGTTGCCCCAACATCGGCAGCTTGACAAGGAAGTCGCAGCGTTCTTTTACCAGTCGGCTTAAGCCCTTGCCCTCCGCGCCAATGACCAGTGCGATGGAATCCGTATAGGTAGTCTCGGTGTACATCGTGGTCGCCGATGCATCCGCTCCTACCACCCAATAGCCTTCCTTCTGGAGGCGCTCGATGGCTTGAACTAGATTGGTCACTCTGGCGACGGGAACGTGTTCGACGGCCCCCGCAGCAGTCTTCGCGACAACGCCGGTAAGCGGAACAGATCTGCGCTTTGGTATGACCACCCCTGTCACCCCCGTCGCTTCCGCAGTCCTGAGGATGGCACCAAGATTGTACGGATCTTCCACCTCGTCCAGCAAAACCACCAAAGGGCGACCCTTGGCTGTCGCCGCAATGATGTCCTCGAGCGACGCGTAATCGTGAGGAGCCACGTACAGCAGAACCCCTTGATGGTGCTCTCCAGCAACATGATCCAGCTTGGATCGGGGTACTCGTTGCACAATGATTCCTTGCGCCTTGGCCTTGCCGAGGATTTCGGTCAGGCTTCCCCCTTCTGACCCCTCGGCAACGAGAAGCTTATTTACCGCCCTCCCTGATTTCAACGCCTCTAGGACCGGATGCCTTCCGACGATGAAATCCTCGACCGTCGCCTCAGCAGCGAGGGGTTGTGCCGCGACGTCCCGTCTTATCGGTTTGCGCCTATTCGAATCGCGCGCCTCTCCGGCCATCTCTTTGCCAGGGCGACCGTGCGAAAAATTCCTGCCCCGCCTACCCATCCCGGCTCCCGACCGAGTCAATTTGTCCCCATCACGGTCCTTTTTCCATCTACCCCCACTTGGGCTTGGCCCCTCAGACTGTCGCCTTGACGGCGTATCGCCTCGTCGGTTCGTGGTTCTACTTGTTCGTTGCATGATTGACCCCACTTTCGTTGTCCAATAGTGTAAGAGCTCTCATACACACTTCCTCTAACCTCTTCGCCTCTCCAGCGCCGTAGAGAAAACCAATCAGGGCCTCAAACCCCGTGCTGTATCGGTATTCGACTACGTCCGCGTTCTTGGCCATGCGGGAGCTTTTGGCATTCCTTCCCCTCCGAACGACGGCTTGCTCTTCTTCCGTCAGTTCGCCCATCATCGTCAAAATGGCCTTAGCCTGAGCGCCCGCCTTCGCGTATCCAATGGCGGCCTTGTGCAACAGATCTGGCCGCCTGATTCCGTTCTTCAGCACGTGATTCCGAACGTAGACATGCCATACGGCGTCGCCCATGAACGCGAGTGCCAGTATGGGCACTTCCGAGGGGTTCCAACCGTCCTTCACTTCCGATACCACCGGCTACCGTGTGCCGTATCCTCAATGACGATGTCACGCGTCAGCAGTTCGTCTCGTATCGCGTCAGCCCTGGCGAAATTCCGATTCTTCCGAGCGAGTTCCCTCTCCTCTACGAGTTTTAGAATTTCCTCATCCGCCCTACTTACATCCTCTTTTTCCACCAACCCTAAAGCATTCATGAGCTCACGAATCAGAGACGAAAAGGCTGTGAGCCCCTTCTTCGTTACTTGGGTTTGCAGCAGATACGCGTTGGCTTCGCGGACGGCTTCATGAATCGCGGTAATCCCATCCGCGGTATTAAAGTCGTCGTCCATGGCTCTGACGAAGTCATCGCGAATCGACTCGACGGTCTTGAACGTTTTCCCCTCGTCAACGCCTGGGGATTTTGCAAAGTCAGGGAGTTCGTCCAACGCATTCGATCGATGAGCAAGATTGCGCAGGCACGCATCGAAGCGTTCCATGGCTTGAACCGCCTGTTCCATCCCCTCCTCCGTGTAATTCAACGGATGTCGGTACTGAGCGCTTAGCAGATAGTACCGCACGGCTCGGCCTGGCCTTTTGTCCAACACCTCGCGCGCGGTGATGAAATTCCCAAGGGACTTGGACATCTTCTCACCGTTGATGTTCAACGTCCCGTTGTGGAGCCAGTAACGAGCAAACTGTTTGCCGGAGTGAGCCTCGCTTTGGGCGATCTCGTTCTCATGGTGCGGAAACACCAAGTCTCGTCCACCCGCGTGGATGTCAATTTGCTCACCGAGATACTTCAGGTTCATTACAGAGCATTCGATATGCCACCCCGGACGGCCCGGACCCCAAGGACTTTCCCAGTACTCCTCGCCCGGTTTAACTGACTTCCACAGGGCAAAATCCGTGGGATCCCTCTTCTCGGTATTGACCTCGATACGAAACCCCGCCCGCAGATCTTCAACGGATTGATGCGAGAGCTTCCCGTATGTCGGAAACGTCGATGTGTCAAAGTACACGTCGCCGTTTTGTTCATACGCATGGCCTTGACGAACAAGGTCATCGATAAATCGGATAATGTCAGACATGCTTTCAGTCACGCGAGGATGAACGTCGGCCTCTTCGACGCCCAGTTGCTTCGCGTCATGGAAGTAGGCTTGGATATTCTCATTCGCAACCGTGCGTACGTCCTTTCCCGATGAAATTGCCCTCGCGATGATCTTGTCATCGACGTCCGTAAAATTCTGAACGTAACGCACCTCATAACCTCGATACTCGAGGTATCTGCGCACGGTATCGAACACGACAAACATGCGGGCGTTTCCCAGGTGAAACAAGTCGTACACGGTGGGGCCGCAAGCGTAGAATCGAACCTTCCCGGGCTCGATGGTGTCGAACGGTTCCTTGCGCCCAGTCAAGGTGTTATATAGCACGATACCCAATCGAATCACAGTCCTTCCTCACTAAAAAACCGCCTCTAACATCCAGAGACGGGTATTCCGCGGTTCCACTCTGGTTGACGCGTCCGCCATCGGCCTTGCGCCCACCTTTGCCCGTATAACGGAGGGGTCCGTCAGGTTTTACTAGGCAATCTCCTGCCGCGGATAGCCGTTCCTCCTGATGTCGATGGGGGCACTTCCCTCTCGCCTAACACGGACATTTCCACCCATCGACGTTCATGAAGATATCACGAAGCAACATTTCGACGATGTCCGCTCTCTGTTCCAGCACGGCCGCAGGTACTATTTCCCATCTTAATCATCATGCTCTATGCATTTCCGTAGTCCTTCAGACAATCAATAATATCATTGTGCTTGACACCGAGTTCCATGTCAATTCGGCACCAGACATTCAACCCTCACGCACGCGCAGCGTGGCGACGGCCATGGCCGCCATTCCCTCACGCCGCCCCACAAAGCCCATGCCTTCCATGGTCGTGGCCTTCAAGCTAACCTGCCCAACCTCGCATCCCACGAGGTGTGCGATTCTTTTCGACATAGCCTCCCTGTAAGGCATCAACTTGGGCGCTTCCGCGAGAACCGTGATATCGATGTTGTTTACGACATAGCCTCGCGATTGGACGAGTTCCATCACACGTCCGGTTAACTCGGTGCTGTCGGCGTCCCGATACCCATCATCCGTGTTGGGAAAATGAACTCCAATATCGCCAAGCGCGAGGGCACCCAAGAGGGCATCCATCAAGGCATGGAGAACGACGTCGGCGTCCGAGTGGCCCATAAGCCCCGCGTGGTGAGGTATCTCAATGCCTCCAAGCACCAACCTTCGCCCTTCTGCAAACTCGTGTACATCAAATCCCATTCCCACCCGAATCAACTGGATTGCCCCTTCCATTACCATTTCCCCACAGCTTCTCCGCATACCACAACGCGAACTCCATATCCATTGGAGTCGTGATCTTCATGTTCGTCGATGTAGAAGGCACCACGGATACAAAATACCCTGCGGATTCCATGACGGCTGCGTCGTCGGTAGGCGACTCGAGATTGTCCAAACGTTGATAGGCCTCGTATAGCAAAGAAAGCCGGAATGCCTGGGGAGTTTCTGCAAGCCACAGGCGGTCCCTAGAGATGGTTTCTTGTATTACATCGGATCCGACGAGTTTCACCGTGTCCTTACACGGATGGGCCAGTATCGCGGCCCCCGTTACCTCCGCTTTTCGCGCCACAGAACAAACGTCCCCGAGGGAGACAAACGGTCGTGCGGCATCATGCACAAGTACCGTGACTTCCTCCATTCGAGGAAGACTTTCCATGGGCACTGCGATTGGACCAGGGTTCGAGAACCCTACCGCCGCTTGTCCACTGCGTGCGTCGAGATGGCGGACGAGGGCCTGCAAGCCGTTCCACACGGATTCAGATCTAGACGCGCCACCGGACACTGCAAAACATCGCTGTTGGAGCTTCGCCTCACGAATCTGGGAATCTACCGTCTCCAGGTCGTCGCTTGGCACAACGACGTAGACAAAATCCATTGCGCCCGCGAACAGAACTTCGGTGGACCTAAGCCACATTGGGACTCCCGCCAACAGAGCATGCTGCTTCTTAAAGCCCATGCGCACGCCCTGTCCGCCAGCGACGACGATTCCAGCTTTCACACTACCATCCGACTGCAAGTGTTGTCCCCCGTCCTCTACGCATGCTCCCCCTCGAAACTTCTCTGGGGCGGTCTTGGGCCTCACGCGCCCTGGTGTAATTTGGAGCCGACACGGGGGGGGAAATACAGCGAAATCGACCCCTACCTTGCGTGGGGGTCGATTGGAACCGCAACGTTACTTACAGAGCTCTTTCGAGCAGCTTTGGTTTCGCAAATATCATGCGGCCAGCCGACGTTTGTAGAACGCTGGTAACCAAGACGTCCAGTTTCCCGCCGATGTATTCCCGTCCCCCTTCAATCACAATCATGGTACCGTCGTCCAGGTACGCAACGCCCTGATTGTACTCCTTGCCATCCTTGATTACCTGAACCTGCAATTCTTCACCAGGCAACACGACCGGTTTAAGCGCATTGGCCAGATCGTTGATATTAAGCACGGCAACGCCTTGCAGTTCGCATACCTTGTTCAAATTGAAGTCGTTGGTGACCACCTTGCCTGAGGTCTCTTTGGCCAAACGAACCAGTTTGCTGTCAACTTCGGTCAGATCATCGTAGTCCGTCTCGATGATGTGAACTTTCACCTTGGAGTCCTTCTGAATGCGATTTAGCACGTCTAACCCTCGTCGTCCGCGATTGCGCTTCAAGACGTCGGACGAGTCGGCAATGTGCTGAAGTTCTCCAAGAACGAACGACGGAATCAACAAGATGCCGTCAAGGAAACCCGTTTGAACAAGATCTGCAATACGCCCGTCAATGATTACGCTGGTATCCAGCAACTTTGCTTCCCCAAGCTTATACGCCTGCTTCTTTTCCTTTTCCTTCTCACGAGTTCCCAATCGTCCGGCAAAAAGGGACATCAAGTCTTCCCTCTTCGTCAAACCGATGCGCACTCCAATGTATGCCAACAAAATTCCAACGAAAAACTGAACCAAGAATCCCACTTTAGGAATGGATCGAAATTCAGGAGTGAACAAGTAGACGATGAGCAAACCGACAACCATGCCAACCGTGCCGCCAAGAATGTCGAGAAGCGGTGTCCTCTGCAGCCTTTCCTCCATCCAACGTATCAACGTTGTCACGTAGTTGACGAGCGACATGGTCGCGAGAAGAACCAAACTGCCACCGAGAGCCGCGCCAAACCAAGGGTTGTTGAACGGTTGATAGGGAAGATGGAATGTAGTCTGAAATAAGTACGGTGCGTATTGATAACCAAGGACAACACCAATGGCAGCGAAAAACAAGTGAGTGAGCCGTTTCACCATGTTGCAAGTCACCTCCTTGGCTTCATTATGGACACAAAATGCGAAGAACAAACTAGGATCATTAAAATAACAGAAAATTTGCAGATTAGCCAACTACCCTATCGCGATGCGGCGGTTCTCGCCCCGCTGCTTCTATCTACCAGGCCGTCAATCTTCACCCAAAGTTCCCCATCGGCGTTGAAGGTAAGCCAAACCATCGCGGCCGAGTTCTGCAATCAGCGAACTCTGTCACAATGGTTGACGGACGGTGTGGATGTCCGTCCTACGGCACGACGACCCAACGCGGGTATAGTAAATAATGGTGTTCTGATGCTAGTGTAACACCGTGTCTAGCTTGCGTCAAAAACTTCAACAGCGCCTCAAAATGAAGCGCTGGATTGCCATTACTTATCCGCATCAAAATCGGTATCAAAATCTCTAATTCGAAATTATACGGTCCAACGTCAAACTGATTTGGTTCCTTCCTCCGGATCCGCCGTTGGTGCATGCAATGGTCGCTTCCGAAACGCACGCACAATCCCATAGAGGGCGTAAACGGCAAGAGGCACGAATGCCAGACGATTGGCAATGGCACGGTCAAACCGAAACGCGATATAAATAAATACGATGGAGGACGGTACCATAACCGTCGCCGATCTTGGAAAACCGATTCTCTTGAAGTTCGGATACTTCGCGCGTGAGACCATAAGGAAAGAGAGGATCAACATGCATAAGGGCATAACGATGGTAGACGGCCCCACGTCGTTTTGATACAACACAAGGGTCGCCAAAATCGCCCCTGCGGCCGTGATGGGCAAGCCAACGAAGTAGCGGGAAGAGGACGACTGCACGTTGAATCTTGCCAGACGAACGGCTCCGCACAGCGGAAAGAGAATGGCAATCACGATGCCGAGCCAGCCGTCGTATTGGAGGACCCCCGCGTACATGATAAACGCCGGAGCAGCACCAAACGCCACAATGTCAGACAACGAGTCGAGTTCCTTGCCAAACAGGCTGACGCATCCTAGCGCTCGAGCGACTCGCCCATCGAACGCATCGATAACGGCTCCTAAGACCACCAGCATTGCGGAAGTCCCAAGGTATCCATGGTAAACCAACATCAAAGCAGAAAACCCGAGCACCAGGTTCCCCAAGGTCATCAGACTAGGGATGTATGAGAGTGCCTCTCTTATATGCATTCGGTGGTTCCTCCAAGTCAACCCGAAAGGTCAGATGTGCCTATCTATGAACACCTGTTCCTGTATCCATTTTAGGCCATCGCGTATCATTCTTGCTCGCACAGTACCGACGCCTTCGACGGCATCGAGATCGTCTGTAGTCGCCACGAGAACGTTGTTCAACGACGAGAAGTGTTCCACCAAATTCTCAATGATGGGCTGAGGCAACCGCGTAATCTTGTTAAGTATACGGTATCCCTTGGATGAAACCGGCTCGTCGCTGGGAGTTACTATGTTGGGGTAGCCGAGGATGTGCGCGAGAATGTGTCCATCGAGCAACTCCTCGGACGACAGATCGTGAATCCTCATTAAAATGTGATGAGGAGTATCCTCTGTTCCCATCGTTGCATAGTCCTTGACGAGCAAATAGGCTTCCTCATCGACTCGGGATACGAGTTCGTCCAGTTGCATGCTGATGAGTCGACCTTCTGTCCCAAGTTCAGTAATATACCGTTTGATCTCCGATTTGATGCGTAAGACCATCTCAACCCTTTGCAACACGAGAAGGACTTCCTGCAGCGTAACCAATTCCTCAAACTCCAGCGCGCTCAGGTTCGTCAACGCTTGGTCCAAAACCGACTTGTATTTCTCAAGCGTCTGCATCGCTTGGTTGGCCTTCGTGAGTATGACGCCAATGTCCTTTAGAGAATACCGAAAATTCCCCTGATACAACGTAATGACGTTTCTGCGCTGGGAGATGCAGACGACGAGTTGCCCCGTCTGTTTAGCCATTCTCTCCGCGGTTCTGTGACGGGTTCCCGTCTCCGACGTCGGGATCGTATGATCCGGGTTGAGGTTCGTGTTTGCATAGAGCACCCGTTTGGCATCCTCGCTGATGACGATGGCTCCGTCCATCTTGGCGAGCTCGTACAAGTGGGATGGAGTCAAATCGCACTGAATGGGAAAACCACCATCTATCAAGGTCAGGACTAAATCGGTGGCTCCGACAACAATGAGACCTCCCGTTTTGGCGGCTAGGATGTTTTCAATTCCTTCTCGCAACATGGTTCCCGGCGCAACCATTCTCAAGATTTTGTTTATGGCCGTCTCACGTTTCACATCTTCTCGCATTCGTCCACCTCAACATCCCACAGCTCATCACGGTCACAGGGTCCCGACGAGGGTCACCACGCACCCTTCATAGCGCGACAGCCGCATTTGTTGTCTAGCGCGCAAGAGCCACGTCAACAGCTTCTGCCAGAGAGTGCACTCCAATAACTTCGATGCCAAGCTGATCCCGAATACCTTTTGCGCCGTGAGACGGGACCACGCAGCGAGAGAATCCGAGCTTTGCCGCTTCCCGAATCCGCTGCTCCGTCCGAGGTACGGACCTGACCTCACCCGTAAGTCCGACCTCCCCGATATACACGTCGCCCGGCCTCAGCGAGACGTCTCGGAAACTAGAGGCAAGCGACAGCGCCATTCCTAAGTCAATGGCAGGTTCGTCGACGCGGACGCCGCCTGCAACGTTCACGTAGGCGTCAAAGTTCTGAACGTGCATCCCGAGACGTCGCTCAAGCACCGCCAACAGAAGGCTCATGCGGTTGTAGTCGGCACCGGACGCCATTCTCCGGGGAGTTCCGAAGGATGTGGGGGCCACGAGCGCTTGCACTTCCAGCAAAAGCGGGCGTGTTCCCTCCAGTGTGGCAACCACCGCGGATCCTGGCACAGCCTCGTGTCGTTCCGAGAGAAACATCTCCGACGGATTCGCGACAGGCAGGAGCCCCTCGTTTCTCATCTCAAAGATGGCGAGTTCATTGGTCGAGCCAAACCGATTTTTCACGGCCCGTAATATTCTATAAGTATGATGGCGATCTCCCTCAAAGTATAGTACCGCGTCGACCATGTGTTCAAGAAGACGTGGTCCCGCCAAGTTCCCCTCCTTCGTGACATGCCCGACGATGCAAGTGGCGATGCCAAGGCCCTTGGCAATCCGCAGCAATCGTGCGGTGCACTCCCGAATCTGAGAGACGCTTCCCGGGGCCGATGAAATCTCCTGGAGAAACATCGTTTGAATGGAATCGATGATGATGAAGCCCGGCTCTATCCGGGCAACCACCTCTTCCACTCTTTCCAAGTCCGTCTCGGCCAGCACGAGCATCGAATCGGCCAGGGCTCCGAGTCGTTCTGCCCGAAGGCGTATCTGGCGGACCGACTCCTCGCCAGACACGTATAGCACCGTCCTCTTGTCGTCCGCGTCCGCTAGTTCAGTGGATATCTGCAGCAATAGCGTCGATTTTCCAATACCCGGATCCCCGCCAATCAGCAGCAAGGATCCAGGGACGATGCCACCGCCTAGCAGCCTGTCGAATTCGGGAATTCTGGAGGAGAACCTCACGTCAACCGCGGTGGGCACATCTTTGATGGATACGGCGTTAGAAAGGGGCGAAGACGTGGCTTTTGGCCCCGGTCGTGAGCGCGAGGCGTCCACTTCTTCCACCATGGTGTTCCACTCGCCACACCCCGGACACTTTCCCAACCATTTAACCGATTCGTGACCGCAGGCTTGGCAGACATACTTCGTACGCGTTTTCGATGGCACGAGCTCACCATCCTTTCACTCGCTTCCATATTACAGAATGACGAAGAAGAGGGGAAATCAAAAAAAGGAGAACCACTCTCCCTACCGCATAGGGTGGGTAAGAGCGGTCCTCCGTAGCAAGAGACGAGTAGCCTTGCCTCGCGTCACGACACGGTGTTGGAGATAGAAGCGGAATTAGCTCCCTCAGCTTTCACTTGAAGTTCGGTTCCATCGAAATCGATGAGTACATGTTGCCCCCGGCGAACGACTCCCGTCAGCACGGCTTCCGACAGCTTATCTTCGATATGCCGCTGCACCGCTCGCTTCAGGGGGCGGGCGCCGTACTGCGGATCGTACCCTTCCTTCGCCAGGAAATCCTTGGCCGGTTGGGTGAGGGTAAACTCGATTTCCTGCTCGCGAAGCCGTTTCTGCAACTCGTTCACCATCAGTTCAACGATGTGCCCGATGTGCGACTCGTCGAGCGGATGGAACACGATGGTCTCGTCGATTCGGTTCAGGAACTCCGGGCGGAAGGTCCGCTTCAAGTCATCCATGACCTTGGATTTCATGTCCTCGTAACGATGTTCCCGCGTGTCCGGCCGAAACCCTAGCGATCCGCCCTTACGAATCATCTCGGCCCCAACGTTCGACGTCATGATGATGACGGTGTTGCGAAAGTCCACGGTGCGGCCTTTGCCATCGGTCAAGCGCCCGTCGTCCAGCACCTGCAGGAGAATGTTGAATACCTCGGGATGCGCCTTTTCCACCTCGTCAAACACTACGACGGAGTAGGGCTTGCGGCGAACCTTTTCGGTCAATTGCCCGCCTTCATCAAACCCGATGTAACCCGGAGGCGCTCCGACCAGTCGAGCCGTCGAATGGCGCTCCATGAACTCCGACATGTCAATTCGGATCATCGCATCCTCGTCGCCAAACATCGCTTCGGCGAGGGCCCTCGCCAACTCCGTCTTGCCGACGCCGGTTGGTCCGAGGAAGATGAACGATCCGATGGGCCTCTTCGGATCCTTGAGCCCCGCCCTAGCCCTGCGGATGGCCCTGGCGACCGCGGTCACGGCCTCTTCTTGACCGACGTAGCGCTCGTGCAGAATGTCCTCGAGGTGAAGCAGCCGTTCGGACTCCTCGGCGGCGAGTTGTTTCACCGGAATTCCGGTCCAGGCAGCCACGATGTGCGCGATATCTTCCGCGGTCACCTGGCTGTCGTGCATCTCCTGCGACTTCTGCCACTCGGCCTTACGCGATTCCAACTCCTGCTTGAGTTTCTGCTCCTGATCCCGCAAGGCCGCGGCCTTTTCGAACTCCTGCCCTTGGACGGCGGCATCTTTTTCATTGCGCACCTTCTCGAGCTTCTGCTCAAGCTCCTTGAGGTTCGGAGGCGCCGTGTGAGTGCGCAGACGAACCCGGGATGCGGCCTCGTCGATGAGATCGATGGCCTTGTCGGGGAGAAACCTATCGGAAATGTACCTGTCTGATAACTTAACCGCGGCATCGACGGCCTCGTCCGTAATCTTCACGCGGTGGTGCGCTTCATACCTATCCCGGAGGCCTTTTAGAATTAAAATCGCCTCTTCGGGAGTGGGCTGATCTACCGTGATGGGCTGGAAGCGGCGTTCGAGGGCGGCATCCTTCTCAATGTGCTTGCGGTACTCGTCGAGGGTTGTCGCACCAATGCATTGGAGTTCGCCGCGCGCAAGGGCCGGCTTGAGGATGTTGGACGCATCGATAGCACCTTCCGCTCCGCCCGCGCCAATCAAGGTGTGAAGCTCGTCGATGAAGAGAATCACGTTCCCAGCCTGGCGAATCTCTTCCATGATCTTCTTGAGCCTGTCTTCAAACTCGCCGCGGTACTTCGTTCCTGCGACGACCGTGCCCATATCCAAAACCATCA
Organism: Bacillota bacterium; assembly: GCA_021799255.1. Classification (GTDB taxonomy): domain Bacteria; phylum Bacillota; class Bacilli; order Alicyclobacillales; family Alicyclobacillaceae; genus JAJZAV01. Next base: position 4,753 of record JAJZAV010000001.1, on the reverse strand, counting down.
CGCGCTTGCTGCGCAAGGTCTCCGGAATGTCCCCTGCCACAATGCGTTGGGCAAGTCCTTCGGCAATCGCCGTCTTTCCGACGCCAGGCTCACCAATCAAAACGGGGTTATTCTTGGTGCGTCGGGACAGGATCTGAATGACTCGTTCGATTTCCTTTTGCCGTCCAATCACGGGATCCAGCTTCCCGTCCCTCGCCATCTGCGTGAAATCCCGCGCAAGACCGTCGAGGGTCGGTGTGCCAGTCGTGGAATCTTTGTCCTGCCCGACCTCGGAGGCATCGCTTCCGAGCAGGTGCAGCACCTGCTGCCTCGCCTTGTTCAGGCTGACGCCAAGGTTCGCCAAGACGCGGGCGGCGACGCCTTCCCCTTCTCGAATCAGGCCGAGCAGAATGTGCTCCGTCCCAACGTAGCTGTGGTTCAGTTTGCGGGCCTCGTCGATGGAGAGCTCAATGACCTTCTTGGCCCTTGGCGTGTAGGTGGGGCTCGACTGCCCTTGGCCAGGGCCGATGATCTTTTCGACTTCCGTCTGCACCTTCTCCGCGCTGATGCCTAGGCTCATCAGGGCCTTAGCCGCGATGCCTTCTCCTTCCCTCACGAGCCCCAACAAAATGTGTTCGGTTCCAACCCCCGGATGGTGCAGGCGATTCGCTTCCTCTTGCGCCAATGCCAATACCTTCTGAGCTCTTTCCGTGAAACGTGTATACATGGCTACCGCACCTCCGTATCGTCCATCCTCAGCCGTTCTCGAATCAGTGCCGCCCGCCGAATGTCTCGTTCTGCCGGGTGGAGTTCTTGACGATAATACTTCTGCAAAAATGCGGGCTGCGTCATCACCATCAGTTCCTTTAGGATGCCAGCCGAAACTCCCTTGATGATCCCCATGTCGATTCCGAGGCGAACATCGGATAGCCGCTGCAGCGTTTCCTTCGAATCCATCCGTCTAGCGTACGCCAGTATCCCGAACGATCTGCACACCCTATCCTCCAGGGCCTCCCGATTCTCTTCGGCGAGAGCACGACGGGCGTTGCGTTCGTGATCGATCAACTGACTCACTACGCTGCTTAAGTTGCCAATAATCTCTTCCTCGGTTTCGCCAAGCGTCATCTGATTTGATACCTGAAATATGTTTCCTAATGCCTCGCTGCCTTCTCCGTAAATTCCTCGCACGGTCAGGCCCACCTGCGATATGGCGGCCAACATCCGGCTGATCTGCCCTGTCAGGACCAGTCCGGGCAGGTGCATCATCACCGATGCCCGAATGCCCGTGCCGACGTTGGTCGGGCACGCGGTTAAGTATCCGTATTGCTCGTGAAAGGCGTATGCCAAGGTCATCTCGAAGGCATCGTCAATTTGGCTTGCCAGCGTCCAGGCCTCGTTCAGTCGAAGTCCCGGCATAATGCATTGGATGCGTAGGTGGTCCTCCTCGTTCACGAGGATGCTCGCCACCTCATCGGATCGCAGGATCACGGCTCCGTGCTTACCACCTTCAGCGAGATCTCGGCTGATGAGATGCTTCTCCACAAGCACTTGCCTGTCGAGGGGAGACATCTCGACGCAACGCAGAAGTTCGAATGTACCGAGGTGCTGCATCTCTGGCGTCGCGATAGCGCTCGTTACCTGGTCAATCACATAATTCGCGTGGGTGTCCGTCTGCAGGGTCGGAAACGGCGTGTCATGGATGTTTCGCGCCACGCGTATCCGACTGGAAAGCACGATGTCGTCCTCAGGTCCACCATTTTTCATCCATTGGCTCATCGCAGTTTGTAGGAAGTCGCTCAGGGACATGGCCAAGCCTCCCTTCTCAATGGTTCATCCGCTGTTCGAGATCGCGAATCTGGTCTCGCAGTTGGGCGGCGCGCTCAAATTGTTCGGATGCGATGGCACTTTGAAGTTCCTTGCGCAAAGTGTCCAGGTTTTTTCTTACTTTTACTTGTTCGCCGGATCTTACGGGTACCTTGCCAGAATGTGCTGTGCCGTTTTGAATACGCCGCAGCAGCGGATCGAGCCGGACGGAAAAGCTTTCGTAGCATTTCGGACACCCAAGACGTCCAATCTCGGTAAACTGCGAGTAGCTCATCCCGCAGGAGGAACAGCGCAACGACGTGGCTGGGGGCGCTGAAAAACCTGGAGACGACTCCATATTAAGTAGCCCACTCAGAAGCTGATTGAAGTCAAACGCCTGCGCTGCCTTGGCAAAGAAGCCCCCGTGTTCCTTTGCACACTGCTCACACAGATGGTAGCCACTCTGCTCTCCGTTCACGATCTTCGTAAAATGCACGGTTGCGGGACGCTCATTGCACCGCTGGCACATCACGGGCCATCCCTCCTCTGGGTTTGCTGAATGCGACAATTCTGTGACCGCTGCGACGGGCGCTGTCAGGCGCTATCCGGCGCTGTCCGCCACAGCGGTCACGCCACCTCGCTCGGTCGCTATCACGAAAAGTCAATTTCATTCCGTGATGTTAATCATCGTCATCCTCGGACAACAACGCGACCATGGCGGCAATCAAGATCCGCGCCCTCAGTTCGTCACGCATCGGTAGGTCAATCTGCAACGTTTCGCGCTTCACTGCGGAGTGCAACATGGCCGCCTCTCGATTGGAGATGATGGACTCGCGCAGAAGCCGCTCGATGACCCCGTCAGCCTCGCGCTCCGACATGCTGGACCCGAGATTCCTCAGTACCGAAAGGACCGACTCAGACTCATCAAACTGGATCTGACGAATCCGGATGTAGCCTCCGCCACCACGTTTTGACTCGACGATGTATCCATGCTCGGGAGAAAAACGGGTGGCAATCACGTAGTTGATCTGGGACGGAACACACTGAAACTGCTCAGCCAGTTCGCTGCGCTGCACTTCCACCATTCCCGCACGGCTCCCGTGAATCACTTCCTTGATATATTGCTCAATGATGTCGGAGATGCTTCGGGCCAATTCTTCACCCCCACAATGCACCGATTTCCGTTTGAATGCTCTACCCACTGGCCTGCTTGGTCCGTATTGCTTGGTTCGGTTGGGCCGTTTGGCACGTTTGGTCCTTTTGCCACGTTTGGTCCTTTTGGCGACAGCGGATTCCTCATGGGACCCTCTTCATTCTGTTCCCGCGATGCTTGATTCATTAGTGGGATTCTGCTTCGATAACACGTCTCGTGCGGTAAGATCACCGATCTCCTACACGCAACCCGCGTCTGGCTATCAGGGTGCCTTATACACAGTTTTTGACCTTGACTATCATTGACTATAATATACCTGGAAACCGTGATTTGCAACCTTCAGCCTTGACGTTTGACTCCGTCGTATTTGCACCTGGCGGGTGGTATCACGGCCCGCGAACCTGCGCCGGACACGCTCCCCATCCCAACAGGCGAACACATGCTTTCGCGCTAGAGGAGGAGGTATCATCGTTTAGGTTGGGAATTCGTTTGCGCGTACGGTTGCGCGCGCAGCACCTGGGCCTTCGGTTAGGCCGTTTGCCAAGCTCACGGCTCACCCCCCTTTACTCAATCCCGCCCCGTCCTTGCATCACGGATTAGCCGTTGACCGTAACAGGTTCGGTTTTGAGGTGCAAAGGCTTGTGGGACTTCCTTCGGAAATCTTGGCCCCCCAGGTAGCTCCCCCCTGGGGCGTTATCGGCTCTCCGTCCATCGACCCCCACGCCGTTTACTCCCTTTTCAACCGTTATTCTGCCCCCACGATGCGGCCTCCCGCCAAACGGTGTCCATTAACTCCCCGCCGCACTGCTATTGTGATGACGGCCCTGCATCATGCCCACTTTACTCCCCATAGGGGCGTTAACGGCGCGGCTTCCTTCCGCTTCTACCCTCGACCCGCTCCCACCCCCATGCGGGCCTGGTCTCATAAGACCACACCCATAGGCCGCGAAGGAGGTCTGGGCCCAACAGTGGCGCAAGGGTCGCACGCCCGGGTTCGCGTTGCTGTCTTGGTTCGTTTAGCGCGGTTTGGCCGTCTTATTTGAGTGTGGACCTTAGGTGGTGACGGTATAACGCCGCTAAACCGCCTTATTCGCGCGTATGGTGGTTGGCGACTTCTGCGGCGTCCCACATAAGACGGTTTGGCAGCGCTATCTGCGTGGTTCCTGCCGGCGGATCCCCATTAGCGCGGTTTGCCCGTGCTATTTCTCATCGGGTGCCACGGCTGTGCCGCTCGCTCCGCTCCCATCCCCGTGCGGGCCTGGTTGCATAAGACCACCCCCATAGGTAGCGAAGAAGGTCTGGGCCCATTCGCATCCGATTTGTTCCACGACGCAGTGGCGCAAGGGTCGCACTGGCCGTTCGATGGATGGGGCTGGAGGTAACGGACTCAGTTTTGATTCGTACGCCCGGGTTCGCGTTGCGGATGGGGCAAGTTAGCGCGGTTTGGCCGCCTTATTTGAGTATGGACCTTAGGTGGTGACGGTATAACGCTGCCAATCCGCCTTATTCGCGGGTATGGTGGTTGGCGACTCCTGCGGCGTCCCACATAAGACGGTTTGGCAGCGCTATCTGCGTGGTTCCTGCCGGCGGATCCCCATTAGCGCGGTCTGCCAGCGCTATTTTTCATCGGGTGCCACGGCTCCTCCGCTCGATCCGCTCCCACCTCCATCCGGACCTGGTTCCATAAGACCACCCCCATAGACCTGCGAGGAAGTTCTGGATCCATCCGCGCCCACTTTGTTCCACGAGGCAGTGGCGCAAGGGTCGCATCGGCCGTTCGAGAGGTAACGGACTCAGTTTTGATTCGCATGCCCGGCT
>JAJZAV010000132.1 GCA_021799255.1 Bacillota bacterium | reverse complement strand
ACTCGGTGCGGCCCCAACAGGGTTATCCATCGCATCCACCGGTCGCACGAAGAGTTCGACGGCAGAATTCTGCGTGATGGACAGCGGATCCTGCGAATCAATGACCTGGTTGTTGCCGTTGAACAGCGCGAATCCCTTGAAGGGCCCGGGCACAACGACGATGCTGGCGGATCCTGTTTTTGCGCTCGAGACCATGGTGTCTGTCAATTGAATGGTCAGGGTCTGCGCCGTACTTACCTGGGCGCTCGTAAAGTCCTTATTGAGTTGAGCCAACGTTCCGGTCACGGTCGTCGTTCCGTTGCTGCTCGTTCCGTCTGTGACGCCCCGTAGGGCCATCGTTGGATAGGTCGCGCTGAACACGTCGTTGCCTGAGTAGGGGTTGTTGTAGGTGTCGAGGGCTGAGAACGTGACCGAGAGCGGATCGCCCGCCGTAGCCTGGGTGGTGCTGCCCGTCTTGCCGTCCTTCAGGGCCACCTGGGCTTGGCTCACCATGGCGCTAACCAACGAGATGGTGACCGAGTTGGACGTGAAGTGTCCATCCGTGCTCGAGAGGGTCCATTTGCTTCCGGCGTAAGCCTGTGCGTTGAACGTGACCGTTGCCTTGCCGCTCGAATCCACATTGACTTGAACGCCTTGCGTGGCGTCTTGGCCGTTGATGGTTGCCGTGCCTTGCCCGCCCGTCGCCTTGATGGTAACGGGACCGGTGCCCGCCGGTGGGGCCGTGGGGTTGCCGTATGCGTCCGTGTACTGCAACGTCAACGTGACCGTCGGGTTTTCCAGGCTGAGTTCCGTCGAAGCGGCGGACAAGGAGAGTTTCGACGTCGTTGCGGCCGTCTCGTTGACCTGGAAGGAACTCCACGTATTTCCCGAACCGTCCTTGATGGTGACGTTGTACGTACCGACGGGGGAGCCTCCGGAAACGGTAGAGATAGCGAGTGAGTGATTGGAACCCAAGGCCACTCCGCTTTGGGATTCCGTAACCCCGTTCACGCGAATATCGGTGGCGGGCTGCCCCTGCGCATCCGTGACGTATGCCGTCAGCGGTACGGACGGATAACTGGTCGGCACTCCGGAGGAATCTTGTGCGGTCAGGTTCATGGTCACCGAACCGCCATCGGGGAAGCTGTTACTGCCCGTCGCAGAAGTCGCCACTATCTTGCTGGCTTGCTGCGCGATGATGGCCTGAATGGTACTGGACGCGGACTTCAGACCGTTGCCGCTCACGGTAACCGTGACGGGTCCGGACTCGCCCTGTTTAGATAGGACTGTGATGGAAGGCGTCGTTTGTCCGGGAGCGTACACTCCGGTAGTAGGACCTGTGTATGAGGCGTTTCCAGTGACCGAGATGTTGTATGGATAGGAGCCCGTCAGCATCGGATTCCCGGTCTGGTCCAGAACCGACACGTCGAAGGTTGCCTGATTGCCCGATTGGTTCGACACGAGGTATTTCTCGCCGTTTGTCGGCTGCACGGAGAGCGCAGTTGCAACTTGGGCTACCGAGGTGACCTGCAAGGTTCCGTACTGGATGGTGGATCCGGATGCGGCGTCCGACAGCGCGCTCGCGGTGAGTTCGGTTGAGACCCCCGGAGTTTTTGGAGCTTGTATGGCAACGCTGCCCATACCGTTTTTCAGCGTTACCGTCACAGAAGTGCCGAGCGTGTTGGTACCGTTGTTGGATCCGGTGACGAGCCACGGCTGCTGCGAAGTGATGGTCACCGTCCCGTTCTCGTTCTGTGCTTGTATGCCGTTCGCGTCCACCGCAACCACGGAGATGTTCTCAGTGGATACTCCATTGGCGACGAGAGATCCGTTCGCCTTCAATTGGATGGCCTGCGTGGAACCAAACACCTGGATTTGTATGCTCTTCGAGATGCCCTCATAACTTGCGGTCACGGTGTAGGTACCTGGCTTAGACGCGATGAATTGCCCCGATGGGGAAACGAACGCGTCCTTTGAGTCGTTGGTGGTCCATGTTATCTGATTGGACGAAACCGTTGTGGTCTGTCCATTCGAGGACGTCAGTTGCGTGGTCAACGTGTCCGACTGCCCGACTCCGACGGTGGTGGCCGCAGGAGAGATGGAAAGGCTCTGCGGAGTGTTCGTTTGCACCGTCAGGTTCCACTCATGACCGTTCCACGTGTTTTCGACGCCCATGCGTCGGAGCGTGTACTGCACGTAGAAGATGGGCATATATGTCGTTTCCACGTGGGAGTATGGGTCCCTTGCGACGATGCGATGCGTCGTGTCGACAAGGGTGCCGTTGATGGAGAGCCCGACGGGTTCATTGCCCGGATGCAGGTTTGCCAGATTAACCGTCATTCCCGGCGCTGGTTTCACATTGAGATCCAGCCGACTCCATGTGAACTGGACGCCGACCGCCTTCAGCGCGTGAAACACGTACCAGATGGGCATGTACGTCGTGAATCGGTGAGTGTTTGGATCCCTTGCGACGATGCCGATGGGACGAGAAACGAGCTTACCGTTTAGGTAGATAGCCTTTTGGCCTTCCCTGTAGTGATGCGTGGGGGACCTGTCAGCTGCGAATGCGGTAGGGGTCAGCACCGAACCCAGGGCCATCGCAGTCACTGCCGCAGTTTTCAGCGATTTAGAAATCACTAGTTCGACCTCCCTATCCTTGATTCGATTTTCCGGCTCACCTCACCCCATGCGACCCGCGCCTCCTCTACATGGGGCGCGTGGCTTACATAACATTCGTTAAAAGATTTCGATTTGTGTCTTTGTCGAGCCGCTCATCCACCTCTTGCCGTTCATTGTGCTAGTGAGGATGCTTCGCTGGTTCCCGTAAAAAGGGCCGCGCTGTTCAGGGATCTGCCCATTCGTCCCCCGTCAACGACGCGTATATTGTCGCATGTCTGTAATGAGGGGGTGCTTGTTGTGTACGGTGGAACATTCGGAGGGTACACCCGCTGGGCGGTCGTATTCCTAATCATCTTTGTCCTGTTCTTCCTGCTCGTTCCTGGCTACGGTGGGGGAGCGTACTGAACCAAGGGTTATCCTATGAAGGGTTGTTCCCACGAACCAAAGCGCCTGTCTCCCGACCACCCGTCCTATATGTGGGCGGGTTTTTTCATCGGCATGGGCCTCGCGACGGGATGATCATCGCGCTGTGACGAGGACTGGCACCGTGATAGAATGACGTTTGTTCGCCAGTTTCTCAGAGAGAGGATATCATCATGAACCCCATCATCCGCCTCGGCGTTTCCAACACCGTTTTCTACTTGTGCTCCCAGTTCTCGAACCTGTTCATCAACATCTACGTTTATCAGGATTTCCACTCGTTACGGATTAACGGTCTGTACAACGCCATCATGTACGCGGCTTGGATTGTCGCGTTCGCCGTGGGGACCCGCATCAGTGAGAGGTCTGCGAAGTGGAACTTAATGATATCAAGCCTGTGCGGAATTGGCGCGCTGGCCCTGTTAATGGCGATGCCTCATCGCTTATATGCAGATCTGCTCATCGCCGTCGTTGTCGGTGTTTCCTCGGGTTTTTACTGGGTTGCGTACAACGTTATTTTTTACGTATTCTCACAAACTGGAGAGCGCACCCGCAGAATGGCGCGTTTCAATTTGGCAACGGGCCTCATCGCCATCGTGATGCCGACCATGTCCGCGTATGTGATTCACTTTCTTGGGTACGACGTTGCGTTTAGCATTGTCATGATGCTGTTCATTGTAATCTTTGTTTTGTCGTTGGGGTTTCCAACTCTCTCGTTTCGACAACACGATGCAAAACAGGACAACGCTTTGAGAACATCCGGGGTGACCGCGACGGGGTACGCACTTGGGGTGAAGATGGGAGTTACACCATCCCTTCGAGATGATGACAGCGAAATTCCGAACGACGTCGAATGGAACCGGAAAAGCGGTCTTGCCCACTTGCGCGAATGGATGCCCGCGGGATTCGCAATGTTTGCATTGGCTTTGATCTCCGGTGGATATTACCTGAACTTCATCGGATTTGCATCAGGCGTCTTACTGTACTCGTACGGCAGCGGGATCACCGGCGCAGGGTGGATGAACACACTATACGCGCTGTTTTCTGCGGGCACCACGACGCTTATCGGCTACGGCATCAGATCTTCGTCGGACTCCCGGCGGCAAACCTATGGATGGATAGGGGCTCTCGCGGCCACGGTGGGAACCTCACTCCTCTTCTCGCACCATAAGGCAATGCTAATTGGGTTCAACGTCGTCGTGAGCCTTGCGAATCCACTGTTTACTAGTCTGCTTAGCGCGCAGCAGTTTGACGCGGTAGGCACCCTTTACCCCAACGTTGCGAGAGGATTCCTGGTTCGAGAGTCCTTGTATTCCGTGGCTCGCATTGGGCTGTTTTCGTACGTGGCCATTTTCGGTCTACAAGCTGGCAGCGTGGCCTACATCATATTCGTTGCTCTCTTGTGCTCGGCTCCTCTCGTGGCGGTGGCTTGGAACCTGCGCATTACGCGCATCCCGTCCGTGCTGCGCTAGTCAGTCACTTCCCTAGACCTACAGTATTTTCCACGTTCAACACAAATTCTTCGGAGCACATTTTGCGCTTTCCAGAGTGCCTCAGTCCAATCGTTTTCGCCTCCTGACTCGTAAGATACATCGTCCTATGGACAAGCAAATACGAATCAGGAGCGTGATGCCGATGCGTTTTTGGACACCTAGAGAGAGACGAAATCGACGCGGTGGGCTCCGAATTCCCTTTGAAGTTCCGCGCAACATATCGATTCAAGCGTCCAGAAAGTTCGGCTGGGCCTCGACAAATTGGTCCGGATACGCGGTCAGCAGTTCTACGCAGGGAGCATACGACAGCGTAAGCGGAAGTTGGGTTGTGCCGGCAGTGGGTCCTTCAGGGGGATCGAAACCCACGTCGTTTTGGGCTCGAACTTGGAAATCGATTTTGAGATTGCTTGGAATCGTGTCGTCGGGTTCCGACGGGTATTCGGCGTCGTGGATTGGAATTGACGGATTCAATAACAGCAGCTTGATACAAACGGGCACCGCTCAGAATTATGTGAACGGGCAAGCACAGTATTACGCTTGGTGGGAGATCTTGCCGAGTCCTGAAACGGTCATTAGTCAAACCCAGTATCCCGTGACGCCGGGAGATAACATGCAGGCGGAAATTGCGAAACAGGCGGATGGCACGTGGACCATTCAACTCAAGGATCTCTCGAAGGGGTGGACGTTCACCCGCAGCGGCATCCACTATTCCGGTCCACAGACGTCGGCGGAATGGATTGAAGAGGCGCCCGAGGTGGGAACGACCGTCGCCGTGCTTGCCAACTACGGCGAGACTACGTTTGGCAACTGCGCGGTCAACGGAAGGAACCCCGCCCTCACCGAGGCGGATGGGGGCGTGATGTACCATAACAACCAGATAGTGTCCACCCCGTCCCTCCCAGGACCAAACGGCAACGATTTCAACGTCGCGTACGGTTCTACCATACCGAGTGCCCCGTCGTCGTGACGGGGTGTTTTGGTAGTGGCACAAGTGTCTCGGAGGTGAGGTGCAAAGTGGGTCATTCACACGCGATCTGGCAAGTGAAATCGCATAGGTTGTTTCTGGATTTCGGAAATGATGTATGAAACAGATCAGTCGGTGCGATTTGCCCCGTAGCGAAACCTTCGAAGGGAAAATCCCACGCAAGGGGATGACTATGGAGCGAAGAAGTGGGGTACCCCGCCGGGTACCGCGCGAACTCTGTAGTATCACAAGGGAACACGGTTCCTCTATTTTCGGATGGTCCTCCAAATTGGGGATTGCAACTCCCTTATCCTATTTTCCCGGGCTAGTTCGCCGACCGCTGACCATGATTAGAGGTACCCGGTTCCCTTATGGCCTTCACCATACCCCCTCACTGATCCCTTCCCCCATCGCAACGGTCCCTCGTTCCGCTATTTTTGCCCGTCCAAGGCGATAAGGGAACCCCATTCCCTTATCGCAATCCCGACCTCTCGCGCCATTGCTGCTGGGATCGACGGGGGGTTGGAAACCCCGTGAAATGGGAACTGGGGTAAACCGGCGTGATTTGCAGTGCGATTATTTGACGCGAATCGGTCGTTCGCTTCCTTCGGGATTTGAACTGTCACACACAAACTCTTACACCTCAAAACCGAACCCGTTCTCTGGCAGCCGCCTGATCCGCACAGGCCCGCCCAGCAACCTTGCGCTTTAGCGTCCAAGAATAGAAGAGAGCGGATATCGCAGCAACCATCTCTACACATTTTGGGTATTCGTTTACATATGAAACCGAAATGGGCACTCTCTCAATTTTCTCATCGACCCTTGCAGACCCGAACTAAAAGTGCCATCTTAGTTTATAGGGTCGAAGTGCAACCGCTTTAGACCCCAGCGTTTCGTTATGTAAACGATAACAGGTGGCGTGCGGCCGTGACACCCGTGACACCACGCCTCAAGCCGCAAAAACACCCGGCGTTTCGAATCTGCCGCCGGCTCGCAAGAGACCAGTGACTCATTTCGATTTAAGAGGCGTACACTTGGTAGGACACGGCGCAGAGGAACGCAATGCGTTTTGGGAGGGAAACACGTTTCATGACAACCGATTACACGGAAACTTTAGCCCACGTAAACACGTACTCGAGCCCGTCGGATCTCAAGATCACCGATATGCGTTTCGTCGACATCGTGGGAGCCCCGATGCATTGTTCGCTTATGAAGATCACCACCAATCAGGGACTTGTCGGCTACGGTGAGGTTCGCGATGGAGCGAGCAAGACATACGCGTTGTTGCTGAAAAGTCGATTGCTCGGAGAGAACCCATGCAACGTTGACAAGCTGTTCCGCCGTATCAAGCAGTTTGGCGGACACGCGAGGCAAGGCGGCGGTGTGTGCGGCGTCGAGGTCGCCCTCTGGGATCTCGCCGGGAAGGCGTATGGCGTTCCCGTCTACCAGATGCTTGGCGGTAAGTTTCGCGACAACATCCGCATGTACTGCGACACCGACGTGTCCGGCAAACACACGGGCAAGGCCATGGGCGAGGCTCTAAAGAAGCGCATGGAGAAGGGCTATACCTTCCTGAAAATGGACCTTGGCATCGGCCTTCTGTTGGACGAGCCCGGCACGCTGTCGGCCCCCATCGGATTTATCGACGAGATGAAGAAATACAGCGGTCCCGCGTCTCCTGAGCCAAGGGACGACTTCGAGCGTCGCCTGCGCCGAAACCGCAGTTACGACGTGTTCAACATCGCTCACCCATTCACGCACATCCACGTGACCGAGCATGGGCTCGACGTCCTGGAACAGTACGTGAAAGATGTTCGATCCGTCATCGGCTACGAAGTCCCTCTGGCCATCGATCACTTCGGCCACATCGGCGTCGAAGACTGCATCCGCTTGGCGAAGCGCATCGAGAAGTACAACCTAGCGTGGCTCGAGGACATGATCCCGTGGCAAATGACGGATCAGTACGTGAGGCTGTCTCGGGCGAGCAATATTCCCATCTGTACCGGCGAAGACATTTTTCTGAAGGAAAACTTCAAGCCGCTCTTAGAATCGCGCGGCGTGTCCGTGATTCATCCCGACGTGTTGACTTCGGGCGGCATCCTCGAGAACAAGAAAATCGGTGACATGGCCGAAGAATACGGGGTGTCCATGGCGGTGCACATGGCGGAAAGTCCGATTGCATGCATGGCGGCCGTCCACAGCGTCGCGGCAACGCAGAACTTCATCGCTCTGGAATACCACTCCGTCGACGTCCCGTGGTGGGACGACATGGTGAACGGGCTGCCGAAGCCCATCGTCAACAACGGCTACATCAAGGTTCCCGATGCACCTGGACTCGGAATTGAGTCCCTCAACGACGAGGTGCTCGCTGAGCACATTCATCCTGAGATTCCGGGACTCTGGGAATCGACGGACGAGTGGAACCATGAGTGGTCCCATGATAGGCTATGGAGCTAGCGCAAGCAAAGTTGCAAATCTTGCAGATCAAACCCAAACAATGGGACGGTGTTGGTGTTGAAATTGAAGGATAGGGTGGCGTTCATTTCGGATGCAGATCACCCGTCAGGGCGAGCCATCGCGAAGAAGCTGGCAGACGAGGGCGCCCGGTTGGTCTTGAATTCAAGAAGCAACGGCGCCAGCATCGCGGGGGATGTGGCCTCTTACGAAAAAGCGGGCGCAGAGGTCCTCGTGACGTCGAGTGCGCTCGTCACCACCGAGGCCGTTGTTTCGGTGCTGGGTGAGTGCGTGGCGAAGTTTAGCCGGGTGGATATGCTCATTCACAACCATAACGTCGTTACCAAGATGGACATCGAACATTGCGACGAAGAAACGTTTAAGCGGGCACTTGATGAGAACACGAAAACCGCATTCCTTTGCACGCAGATCTTTGGCAAGCAGATGGGCGACATTGGCGGTGGGCAAGTTGTGTACGTGAGCAGCATCCATGACGAGAAGCCCACCGGAAGCGCCTTCTTGTACTCCATCGCGAAGGGTGCCGTGAAGATGCTGTGCCGTGAGGCCGCGCTGGATCTCGGTCGCCGCGACGTGCGGGTCAACCTCATTGAGTTGGGACCCGTCGAGGGGGACAACGAGAGGTTTGCGAGCGAGATTTCGGATCTCTATTTGGATTATCAGACTCGCATCCCGTCGACCCATCTAGGCACTTACGAAGACGTGGCCAACCTCGTGTGGTTCCTCGTTATCGATGAATCTCGCTTCCTAAACGGTGCCGACATCCGGATGGACGGAGGATTCACGCTGCATTACATGGATCACAAGATGAGAAAACTCACGGATGCGGCGAGGGGGTGAGGAGTTGTCTCTAGAAGGAAAAGTAGCGCTTATCACTGGTGCGGGAACGGGCATCGGGAAGGGAATCTCGAAGGTTCTTGCCGAGCGTGGGGTGAGAATCGGAATCAATTACAACTCGAGCGAAGATGGTGCGAGGGACACGCTGGAACAGGTGCGGGCGCTCGGGTCCGACGGAATTCTGCTTAAGGCAAACGTGGCCGACAAGGCGCAGGTGGAAACGATGATGAAGACGCTTGCGGAGCAATTTGGCGGCATCGACATCCTCGTCAACAACTCGGCTGCCCAGAAGAACCTCGGCCTGATGGATTACGACGAGGCGGGGTACGATCTCGTGATGTCCGTCAACCTGATGGGGTACTTCCTCTGCAGCCAGGCCTCCCTGCCATATTTGAAGGAAGCGAAGGGCGGACGCATCATCAACGTCTCTTCGGTTCACGGAAAGCGGCCCACGGATTTCGACGTCGTGTACGCGATGACGAAGGGGGGCATCAAGATGCTGACGCGCGAGTGCGCCATCGAGTTTGCCAAATACGGCATTACGGTGAACACGATTGAGCCGGGCGCGGTGCAGATTGGCACGAAGAGCGGAAAGCCCCGACCGATTGTGCCGGCGGACAAGGTTGTGGACGAGCACCGACGCCGCGGGGGACGGAAGTTTCCACTTGGCAGATCTGGCATTCCATCGGATATCGGGTACTTGGTGGCGTATCTTGCCTCGGAGGAGAGCGAGTTCATCTCGGGTGCAGCAATTCGTGCCGACGGGGTTAGCATGTTGATGTAGCTTAGGAGAGAATCTGGCTTGTCAGCAACACGGAGCCGCAGACCCCATCAGCGTCTGCGGCTCCCACGATAATCAATTCGGGAGGGGAACCCTATGAAGTTCAGCAATAAGGAAGATATCATCCAATTGACGCCGCTGTGGCAGGGCGAGCGCTTCGACGACGGTCGTCCGAAAGTGCCGGACAACATCTTGAAACGCATGGAGAAGGTGACGACGGAAGAGGCTTGGTCCGTCCTGTGGAACCACGGTTTCAAGTATCAGTTCGAGGGCAGCATGAAGATGGTTCACCAGGGGAAGGTGCTAGTCGGTCGCGCCGTCACTGCGGTGATGATGCCGATGCGCCCGGACCTGCACGATTACCTCTTGGAATACGGCCATAAGGAAGAAGGACGAAACGGTTTCTTCAACGTGTGGGTCATTGACTCGCTGGTGAAGGATGACGTCGTCGTGGTGGACATGTTTGACAAGGTGTTTGAGGGCACATTCTCCGGCGGCAATCTCTCCACGACCGTCGCGGCTCGCACGCAGCGCGGACAGGTCATCTACGGCGGCATTCGAGACCTGCAGCAGATTGTCGACATTCCGAATCTTCAAACCTATTATCGCGGCATAGATCCCACCCCCATCCGCGAGGTCACCCTTGTCGGAATGAACGTGCCGTGCCGCATTGGGGGGGCCGTGTGCATGCCGGGTGACGTGGTGCTCGGTACGGACTCCGGCGTCCTCTTTATCCCGGCTCACTTGGCGGAGGAATGCGTGGTTCAATCCGAGATGACGCGCTTGCGGGATCAGTTTGGGTTTGAGAGAATCAAGGCTGGAAAATATAGCTCGGCCGATATCGACGTGGCGAAATGGGCTTCGGAAATCGAGGCAGATTTTAAAGAATGGCTGAAGACCAACACTCCTGAGGACCTGCGTCATCTTAAGTGGGATTGATGGAAGTGGGATTGATGGAATCCGTAAGACTCGTCGGAAGCCAGGAGAAGCGGTAACGGATTCGAAGGAGATGGCAGGGATGACCACCGCGGTAACGACGCAAGAGCTTCTTCGTGCGATGCGCGAAGAGGGCCACCGCATTTTGGATTATTGGCGAGAGCACGTGATTCTGCCGGAGGGTGGTTTTCACGGACGGGTTGACAGCGACGGGACCGTGCA
>JAJZAV010000131.1 GCA_021799255.1 Bacillota bacterium | reverse complement strand
TCGTCTCGGGACAGGGTTACAGCATTCGTGCAGCAGACCATTCGAACGCACGGAAGGATTGACGTGCTCGTCAACAATGCGGCCATGGCAACGTCGCACCCGTTTCTCACCGGTGACCCGGACGAGTGGCAGCAGGTGTTTAACGTGATTGTGAACGGGACCTATGCTTGCTCAAAGGCGTGCGCCGAGTTCATGGTGGCGAACAAGATTCATGGGAGCATCATCAATGTGTCTTCGATTAACGGTACGAGGGCACTCGAGAATTCGAGTCACTACAATTCGGCAAAAGGGGCGATGGATCAGATGACGAGGTGCATGGCGCTAGAGCTGGCACCCCATGGAATTCGGGTGAATGGAGTGGCCCCCGGGTTCATTGAAACGCCCATGTCTTTCGTGGACGGCGAAAACGAACTGTTGACGGATTGGTTCCAGGATATTTACGTGAAGCGGAGAAAAATCCCCGTGGCCAGAGCGGGGCAGCCGAATGAAGTCGCGGGATTGGTTGCGTTTCTCGCGTCTGATGACGCCTCCTACGTCTGCGGAGCCATAATCCCCGTGGACGGTGGTTTGTCCATCACGTTTTAGCCGAATGTGTGACGTACGGTACGTCCCGAGACCCGAGCCATGGAATGACTGCTATAGCTGGGAAAATTCCGTGCCCAAGGCCAATCAAGCTTGCTGCTTGAAGGTGTGCTGCCAATAGTTCCATATGGGCAAATTATCCATGTATGAAACTGCTACCGTGCATGCCGCACAGAACAAACATATTCCATCCACAAAGTCCCGGACTATTGGATATAGGTCAACAATTGCTCCGCATTACGTTTCATCTGCTCAGGACGATTCCTGAATGCGCTGTATGCAACGTGATCGAGTCCGATGTGGATTAAGTAGCAGAGTAACCGCTCGTCCATCTGTGGCGGTCGACCCCCATGCTTGTTAAAATGATGGTCCAAAATTTCTTGCAAGTCGATATCCTTCCATTCTGGGTACCAGGACCACCAGTAAACAAGTAGGGCTATGTCGTAGAGAGGATCACCATAGAACGCATTTCCCCAGTCAATGATTCCTGTTATCTTCCCTGCGTCTACGAGCACGTTTCGGTTCAAGAGGTCGTTGTGTACGATGCCTTGGTACTCTGGAAGACGAGGTACCAATCGGCGCAACCTTTCTACCCCTGCATCAAACATCCTTGCCTCCAAGGGCCATGCGTCTAGTCTTTCACGCCAGCCCTTTAGTCGCTCTCTGGGTTCAGCCACGGACAAAAGCTCATCGCCCCAGCTTGGACCAACCCCACGTGGACGCCAGAGTCCGACGCCCCTTGTGTCAGTAAAGTCAAGTTGCTGCAGGTCGTAAAGAACGTCGAGCAACCGAGGCAGAACAAGTTGTATGTGAGGTCCGCTCAATTCTTCGAGAGGCGCTCCCGGAACACGCTCTGATACGGCGTAGAATCCGGTGTCCGTCTCTCCAACCTCAACAACTCTCGGAATGGGAAGAGTATCGGAGCCGTATTTGCTCATCGCACGATCCTTTTCGAAGTCATTTATATAAGCGCCAAAGCGGACCACCATGTCATGCCCGTCAAGCTCGAAAAAGTAGGCTTTTGACCAATCACCTGCGGCAGGAACCGGCACAAGACCTTTAGCACGATCACCAAAATGATTCTGCATAAACCTTATGGCGATTTGGATAAAATCATCCAAGTCAATTCCTCCTCTGAACGTTGCATGTAACAACACGAGAATAAAATGGCTGGCTGCACTCCGAAATTTGTTAAACTCCCTCATGTTGAAAACCATTTACTCCACACGATTCCACCGAGTGCGGAGAATATTCCGGATATTATGAAGGAATGAAGGAGTGGTCCAGGGAATATCTTGATCGATGGATCTGGGATCATGCTCAAAATGGACTAGACAAGAGGTGTCGAGTCATGGATGAATCCTGTTTGCAATACTCCCTTACCGACGAAGAGAAGTTACAGTTTAACCAGTCCGGATACTTGATTATTGAAAATGCTTTGTCGTCGGAGCAAGTGGGAGCGCTCACGGCCGTTACGGATCAGATTTATGAGCGTCAAAGAATCAATGGACACGATCCCACCAAAGCCCTCTTCTATCCCAACTTTATTGCGGACAGTGAACTGTTCACGAATCTGGTAGACTATGAAAAGATCCTCCCGAAGGTGTGGGGAATCCTTCGTTGGAACATCTACCTCTATCATGCGCATCTTATCGTGACTCCACCATCATTACAAGAGAAAAACGATAGAACATTCGGGTGGCACCAGGACAGCGGCCGGGTCAACATTGAGATGGAGTCTCACCCAAGACCCCGATTATCCATTAAGGTGGCGTACTTCTTATCCGACGTGTCTGTGCCGGAGAGAGGAAACTTTTGGGTTGTGCCTGGAAGTCACTTGAATGACAACTTGGAGCGGCCAACGAACGGTGTCGGTCAACCTGATGGCGCCATGCCAATTTGCGTGAAACCTGGTACTGCAGTGTTCTTCGACCGTAGACTCTGGCACACCGCAACACCAAACTGGTCAGATGTGACAAGAAAAGTGCTTTTCTATGGGTACGGATACCGCTGGCTTCGGACCAAGGACGACATGACCGTACAGACCTTGCTTCAGAGGAGCGATCCCGTTCGTCGGCAATTGTTGGGAGATGGGCTGAATTGCAATGGCCATTACTCGCCAACAGATGGGGACGTTCCTTTACGAGTATGGCTACGAGAACACTGCCCATCGTTAGCAAATTAGGCAGGATGATCTAGTTGTCCACTTCTCTAGATAGGGTTACGCCTACCTTCTTCGGGTAGAACTTTGCTGTGAAATCGGAGTTGATGGAATGGAGATCAAGTGGGGTAACAAGTTTGGGGACAAAGAAGACGCTGATAAGGAAGCAAGCGAGAAAGATGAACGAGGTTATATCAAGAGTGCGATTCAAAAAGCTATGGAAAGTGGCCAGTTTGACAATTTACCTGGAAAGGGAAAACCTCTAAATTTGGAACCACCTTCAGAACATTCAATGGCGAACCGCATCATGAAAAATGCCAATGTCCTTCCTTTGTGGCTGGAACTGCAGCATGAAATAAGGGATGAGATTGCAGCGTTGATTGAAGGGCGAGGAGACAACATCGCTAAGTCTCTGGATGAAATAAACGCTAAAATAAAAACCTTCAATCTGAAATGTCCATCAGTCTCTTTGCAAAAACCGCTCCTCCACGCAAATGATTTAGACAAACAGTTCCACCGTTGGTGGGCCTAGTAGATCTTGAAATGAACCCGTTACCAGAAAGGTTGCGATTCTTTCTTAAGCTGCTGTTGGTTTTCCCATTCACATTCGTTAAATAGACTCTCAAGTCTCGAAAGCTCCTGAGTCGCGAGATTGAGTTTCTGATCTTGACTCTCGTGCATTGGAAACAGAAGGTAGCGTATGGCAGCCAGTGATGTTCGAACTTCGTTAACCATATCCCACGGCAAGATCTGATCCGGATGTGTTAGTTGTGCTCGTGCAGCCTTCATTCGCTTTTTTTCACTGTGTTGGTAGCCTAGCCACGCGGCCACGCAATATCCGACGAAACCGAGCATGGCGGCCGTTAAGTTGTTTCGAGTTAACGGAGAACTGAGCAGACTCATTGCAAAAAACACTAGCCCACAACTTGCCCCGACAATCAAACCAAGAAAGTACCCAAGGGCACCAACAACAAAAACGCCAGTGACAATTTCAACTTTTCCATTGCTCGCCGCCCAGGCACATATCCACAGCGTCGCAATGGCGGTCAGCAGATTCATGTGCAACCAAATCCAATGGACTGCGGTTCCGTCCATATCTGATAGTCGGGGTCGTAAGCTGGAAGTGAGGTGCATATCGGGCTTCACCATCACTCTCACCAACCTTCAAAAGGGTGTTGCGACATCTGATTTCGTCGCCTGTGATTATGATAAGTTTCACGCTCGACTGCTGTAAGATGTTAAGCGACCAAAAACATGTAGTCCAATGGTGTCATCACGGCAGTAGAAGCTACTGTTACATTAGTACCTTCCTTATGGTACTCCTGTCGGACCGTTGGTCCGGGACCCACGAACCGACAACGTTGTATGATCTTGCGATCCAACCCTGCGCTTTTCATCAGTCTATTGATCGTTCATGGCGAGATGGACGGCACCGAGTTTAAAGGTTTGCGGCAACGCAAAGATATTCGGGTTCGGCCCAACAAACTTTTTCTGCGCATCAGCCAGCGCTTCCTCGAATGTGGCGCGCGTTTTCAGCCCCATGCTCCTTGCGATACCCGGCTCTCGAGCACCGACTATATAAATGGCGCTTGTATCCCTCTCCGCAATGTGCCCCGCGATCATGCGGGGGATTATGTACCGTTGCGTGGATGTATCCGACGATTTTCCTCCTGTTTTAGCCACCATCGTATGCCCTTACCCGCCAATGGCTCCTCCTTAAATCTGGGGATCACATGTAGATGAGCGTGAAAAATCTCTTGTCCCGCTACACTTCCGCTATTCCAGCCGATGTTATACCCGTCTGGTTCATATCGTTCATCCAGGAACGTCTTTACATGTTGTAAAAGAGTGTACGTCTCACGCCATTCGACGTCCGTCAAATCAAAGACAGTTGGCCGGTGAGAGCGCGGAATAATGAGCCCCGAACCAATCAATATGGGCTGTTCAGTTTGAATGAAGATTGCGTGCTCATTTCCGAAGACAATCTCACTTGTAGCTAGATTACAAAACGGACAACTCACTTTTGACATCCTTTCGGTGATGCTCACGACCGCCTATGCCTTGATTTTACAGCAACAAACGGTGGTTGTCGTCGGCAAAGCCGGGTGGCTGAAGTTGACCCTGGGAAGTTCAAAACACGACTCCTTCGCTACAGCGGCGTCTCAATCTTCGATGATGCCCTCCATCGTGGTGGGATCCTTCTGTTCGCCAGTCGGATTTTCTCGCGCCTCTTGTGAGATGTGGGCGTCAGGAGGGCAGGCGTGATAGAGTAAAAGTAGGTTTGAAATGGTCCCTTAACCACCGATACTACTGAAATCAAGCGTTTCAAGGAGACATCGAAATGCAAGAAAACTCGAAATCAACCGTCTCAAAACTTGGGCGTCGTGAAAACGGCAAACGTTTCATCGTCATGATGGTTTCACTCATTATGTTGGTCATCGTGTTCAACGTAGCCCGAGACTCGGCTCTGACAAACTCCATACCAGTGCGATACGCCATTTGGGTCAAATGGGGAATCGTCGCCCTATGGGTCATCTCAGGCACCCTGCTATATCGCAACTTGGAAAACGCGATTTTTAGCGTCATCATGAAACGGAGACGGTTGGACGATTCCTTCGGGCTCGTCTTGCACAGGGCCTTGTCCGCATTGGGATACGGGATCATCGTCGTTGAGGCCTTGCACTTGCTCGACGTGAAAGTCGTCAGCATTCTGGTGGGGGGCGCGGTGACAGGCGTCATTGTAGGCATTGGGGCCCAGTCCACGCTGTCGAACCTGTTTGCAGGGGTCATTCTCTTTACGCTACATCCGTTTTCGGTGGGTCAAACCGTCATCATCAGGTCCTCCTTGTTTGGAGGAATTGACTACACGGGTGCCGTGACAGACGTCAACTGGTTCCACACCATCATCGTGAACGAGGACAATCAGCGGGTCATCATCCCAAACTCCACCGTCATCGTCAGCGCAGTCACCATCGTCTCTAGCATAAGGATCCAGAGATACGTAATCTCACTTCCCTACTCGGTGGCGCTCCACGAATTTCAAACCAAGCTACACCAGGCTACCCACAGCGAGGTTACCGTACGAATTGCCGAGTTCGGCGATACCACTTACTCGGTGCACTTGGAGCTTCCGTTGCACGTGGACAGGGACGTGCTGAGACAGGTGATCGCCGATTTCAAAGCGCCACCGCCCACGTTGCCCAGCGAATCGCTCCCGTGATCCATCCTCCGTGCATCTGCCGTGCCTCGCAGGCGCGTGCGAGAAACCCGTGCGGTTGCTGGCTATGGGCTGGATTGGAAGAGCGGGATGGCCCGCCGGACACCTCCCGTGGGCCATCCTTCCATCATCCACCAAGAAGACCCCACAATCCCCGTATGCTCCTCACTTTACACCTCGCAACGCTTGCAATTCGTCCTGAAGCCGGCGAATGTCGGCCATCAATTGCCTTTGCTCGTCCGGATCCCGGGGCGTGTCCGTAGCGATGGCCTGCGACAACTGGTATTCCAACTGGCGAATCTGGTTCCTCACGTCTACGGGATTCGAATCCTCCGCCGATTGCGAGATCCATTCCTCATACGGCCCGTTGAAGACTTCGACGGTCGATCCGCTCCCTTGTGACACAGCCTTCACATTCACAATCCGATTCGCCACCCTGCGGATGAGATACCTGTCGTGAGACACCATCAAGAGCGCCCCTGGGTAGGATTCGAGCGCGTCCTCAATCCGCTCCCTGGCGTCGACATCCAAGTAGTTCGTCGGTTCGTCCAGCACCAGCAGGTTGGCTCCCGAGAAGTACAGTTTCACAAAGGCGACTCGGCAGCGCTCCCCCATGCTGAGGTCCCGCACGCGTTTCATGACGTCCTCCTTCGGAAACAGGAAGCCCGCGAGGACCGTGCGCGCGTACGACTGCGTCATCCCGTCCATCGAGAGGAGGGTGTCCAGGACGGTTTGAGAAAGATTGAGATCATCCAGTTCCTGAGCGAAGTAGCCAATGCGAATCTCCGGATGGTGCTCCACAAGTCCCTCTAGTGGCTGAAGCTGCGACGTCAACAGCTTCAGCAGCGTTGACTTGCCAATCCCGTTGCGACCAACGACGGCCATCTTGTCGCCCCGCTGGACCCTCAGGCAGAGCCCCTCAAACAGCGGCGCATCCCCGTACCGGAACGTCACGTCATGAAGGTTGACGAGCGTCTTCGCCTCAAACGAACCGTCCCTGAACTGGATCCTAAGAGACGGGTCCAACTTCGGCCTTTCCACCATCTCGGCCTCGAGTCGCTCGAGGGCTCTCTCCTTGGCCTTGAACCGCGTGGAGTTCTTCTCCGCCTTCTTGCGCTTGTAGAAGTCAATTCCAGCCGCGTCGTGCGCCTGTTTGTACCACTGGCGATACTGCCGGATGGCCTCAACAAGGTGCTGCTTCTCACGCTGTTGCTTGTCGTACAACGCTTGCTGGCTCCTTATCTCAGCGTCGCGTTGGGATTGATATGACGCGTAGCCACCTTCGTATCGCCGCGCTCCGTCCGGAGTCAACTCCAACACCGCGTGTGCGATGGAATCGATGAAGGACCTATCATGCGATACAAACAGCACTGTCCCCTTATACCCTTTTAGCCAGTTTTCCAGCCAAGAGAGCGTCTCGGTGTCCAAGTGGTTCGTCGGTTCGTCCAGTACGAGGAGCGCGGGATCAGACACCAGCAGTCGGGCCAATTGCGCCCTCGTTTTCTCGCCCCCACTCAACGTGCCGTAGGGAACGCCAAACTGCCCCGCGGAGAAACCGAACCGGGTGAGCATCTGTTCCACTGACACCTCCCACCCGTAGCCATCCTTGATCAAGTACTGTTCCTGCACACTGCCATACAGGGCGGTGAGTTGACCCCATGACTCCGTATCGATCCGCTCAGATCCCCCATCATCGTCTCCCATTCCATCCATCTCCTGCTGCAGCGCCAAAAGCCTTCTTCGCAACTCCTCCATCTCGGGCCTTCCGCTTCCAACGAACGACAGCAGCGTGGTTTGTTCATCCAACTGGAGTTGTTGCTCCAACCAACCCCAATTTGCAGTGGGATAACGGCGCCACACCGTCCCGCGGTCAAACTGGATTTCGTTCATCAAGCCTCGAATCAGAGTCGTCTTGCCAACGCCGTTGCGGCCGAAGAGAGCGACGCGATGGCCGTCCTCAATTTCAAAGTCCACATTTTGAAAGAGGGGCTTCCCCTCCCACTCCTTCGCTAACCCCTGTGCCTTAATGGCAAACGTCATGCGTGGTTCCCCCTCGCGCGATGCGGTGATTGGACATGAATCAGCGATGGGCGGTTCGGGCGGTCTGGCACGGACGCACGGAAGCACGGAATGTCATGGGTAGGGATGGCACGAAGGGTGGGAAGAACGAGGAGTCTTATCGTGATTCGAAGGAGAAATCCTCTAGGCACCCAGCACCGACAGAAGGCAGATCATCCCGTTTGCATCATCCACGCAGGCATCAACACGCCTGAACCTTTGCGATTGATGATTACGCACGGGAATTCTTCATGTTGGTTGACTGGATACCTCCATAAGCAAACTGTATTCGGGAGGAGTGTACCACGAGATAAGGGGAGGGGCAAGATAGCGTGATGGTGTGGAAGTTGAAATTTGAGCGGATGCTCTTCTCTAGGGCGAGTTGAAACGACACGAAAAGGGGTTATAATTCTTCCGACACCAAAAGGTGTTTCATGAGTGGAGGTATCTTTGGATGAATCAATCGCTCCCGGGAATTCGTAAAACCGTCGTGATCCATGCCCCCATTGAACAAGTGTGGCAGGCGGTCTCGACATCAGAGGGAATCAAGAAGTGGTGGATGGCAAGCACGTTGGAGCCCGTGGTGGGATGCGAGTTCGTTCTTCATGCGGGTCCGTACGGGGACTCCCGCTGTAAAGTGACCGCCGTGGACCCGATAGCTCGCTTGGAGTTTGACTGGGACACGGACTGGCACATTGCGTTCCAACTCAAGGATTTGGGCGATAACCGGACGGAATTCACTCTCGTTCATGAGGGCTTCGACGCACAAAAGTCGACGAGCTTCGGCCAACCGCACACCGCCGTGCGCGAGATCATGGATAGTGGATGGGAGAGCATCGTCAAAGAGAAACTGCCCAGTTCCGTCCAGTTCTAGGCAAGGCAAGATGGGCCATCCATTGGATATGCCCGAATGAGTCGGTATTCTGCTTGTGGGTATTTTTCTTATCGATATTCTTCTTAGAACGTCCACCTTGGAATCTCGACAACCGGCTTTTCTTCGACAAGGAATTCCTTCGGCAACCTCTCGGTGTTTCCAACCCGGTTCAGGAATTTCACGATTTTCTTCGTCATCTTGTTTTCCTCCTTGTCATCTTTTATGGCTTAATTTTCACGCGAAACGGTACTTATCGCAAACCTCATGAAAGCTCATGAAAACGACTTTCATATCCAGTGAAAACGGCTTTCATGAATGCATCCCTCGCTCAATCACCGTTTTTCTCTTGTTTTCTCACAATTTCGAAATGGCGACCCTGGCAAACCTACTACTACAGTGAAATCGATCCCTGCCTCTCGATTTCTCACTCTTCCCTGCATTTATCACGAAACATACGGAAGCTTGTCCTCACCCGCGGCTTATCAAACCTCAAATCGACATGGCGAAAGTGAAGCGAAACGGCCCGCTCTACCGGGCCGATCGCGTCTCCTTCTTATCCCTCGAGCGTCAGCATCAGGCTTGGGCGGTGGGACGGCGTCTTCTTGATCAGCACGCCATGGTTCTGGCTCGGATCCATCTGCCACAGTCGGACTAAGTCCGTGCAGTTGCACTTTAACAGAACATCGTGGGCCGACTTGCGCTTGACGGACACTTTCCTGGCGCCGGATAGTCGATGTCGGCTCACTCGCGGCAACGTACCTGCGGTGACGGAGGCGCCGTCCCAAGAGGATTGAATTGGGTATGCTCGTAGCGATGACGTCGGTCTGATGGCATGGTAACGCAATACGGCGCGTTTGATGGTGGTCGTTTTGGGCACGGAATCGAGATTGAACATGGCGTAAACCCGCGTGCTCCCTTTTTCAAATCCCGCTTTGTGATACAACGCCGGCGCCAGGCGCACGTGGCGATGCGCTCGGGCAGTCCGCTTTGCCACCTCGGACGCGGTCCTCCACTTGATTTGTGGCAGCTCCTTATTACGATTGGGGCTCAGGGTCATCACCTGCCGGTAGACCTGCACGGTCCTCTCGGCCACGTCGTCCCAGCGGAACTGGCTGGATCTCGCCAGTCCCTTTTGCCTCATCTCGTGCCGCAGTGCCGGGTTCGACACGACGGAAACGATGCCATCGGCGATGCTGTTCACGTCGTGCGGATCGACGAGACAGCCCGCCTCGCCAACCACTTCGGGCAGGGACGTAATGTTAGATACAATCACAGGTGTTCCGCACAGCATGGCCTCGAGCGCAGGGAGTCCGTACCCTTCGTATAAGGACGGCAGAATGAGCGCCTTCGCACGATTATACAACCGCAGCAACTCGGACTTGTCAACGTGTCCGACAAAGTGGACTCGTCCTGGAGCCCCCGATTGCGCCGCTATGGACCCCAGTCTCTCCATCGCCTCGTTGGTGACGTGTCCGACGAATACGAGCCGATGCGACGTCTTCATCCGCCGCATGGCCGCCCCAAATGCCCTGACCACGTTCTCGGAGTTCTTGCGGATGTCCATGGGAGCAAACGCCAGGACAAACGGCGACTTCGTGGGGAACCGATTCGACAGTGAGGCGAGCGATGCGCTTTTCATCCGAAAGAATCCTGGGTCCGCACCCCCGCCAATCGTCACAATCCTTGCTTCGTCGAAACCGGCTGCCACGAGGTCCCTCTTCGTAAAATCCGAAATGGACACGAGAAAATCCGCCGATCTAAGGACATCCACGTGGCGTTCGTACATTTGGCGACCGAGATCGTTCGTAAGATACAGGTGCGGTAACCGCATCGGGATGATGTCGTACACGGTAG
>JAJZAV010000130.1 GCA_021799255.1 Bacillota bacterium | reverse complement strand
GAGCCATGATATCTCGGGTTGGCCCCTCGTACCGGTGACTGGCTTCACGTCAACATCGACGCACGCCTTTGGGCGTCCCCTACGCGCCGGATGGGACCGGCGACTGTCGTCCCGCCGTCCATGCCGGCACTAACCTACCCACGATTAACGACCCCCAGCCCAACGGGTTGGGGGTCAAAAATTCCCCAACTACCCTGGGGAAATTTATGTGGCCGAAGTGGGGAATTCTTCTTGACAATATACAACCTGCATCACCAGTGGGAGCTGCTTGTCATTCCAGGCTACCAATCGCTCCTTGCCGGTCACAGCGAGCGTGAAATTCGCAGCATCACGGTGGAGTTACGGGAACGCGAACGCATCGCGTCCCAGCAACGGGCCAATGTGACCGCAGCCATGATCGCCGCATTTCTTGAGGAAATCGAGGCATCCGAATCCTCCCTGCGCCAACGGCAATTAGATTTGGAACGCCAGAGCGGGCCGACTCCGACATCCTCGACACCGAAGATTCCGAACGTCCCGGACGACACCGATGCCATCGAGCACCTCCAACCGAAGGGAGAATTTCACGCCTAATGCCGACCGCAACCGATAGCCGCGTCCCGGACGACGTATGGGCCTTGTCCTGGCCTGAACAATTGGACTGGTTTAGTCATCTCATTCTGACGCATGACGCGTTGACCGTGGTGAGTCGTGAACTGCAAACCATCATGCAGCCGCCCGTCGTGCAGCCGTTGGTGTTCTTGGTAGGGCCAAGCGGTGTCGGCAAGTCTACGTTGCTGACCAAACTCGTCACCAAGGTCTACCACGAGGCAATGAGTGGTATGGAGGCGGATCCGAGTTGGATTCCCGTAACGGGTGTGGAGCTGGTGGCTCCAGACAGTGGCACTTTTGACTGGCTCGATTTCTATCGCCGCAGTCTGCAGGCTCTGCGCGAACCCTTAATCGATAAGAAATCTTTTCCCAAGCTTCCACGCCCACGCGATCCCAAGCGAGAGTGGCGAGCGTGTTTCGAAGACGCCCTGAAATATCGGCGGCCGGAATTCTTCTTCATCGATGAGGCTCAGCACTTGCTGAAAATACGCCGCCGAAACGCCATTGACCAGACCGATTCGCTCAAATCGCTGGTCTCGCATACCCGAGTCCCGTTGTTGCTCACCGGGACCTATGATGTTCTAGATCTGGTCGATCTGAGCGAACAATTAGGGAGGCGGGGCCAAGTACGACACTTTCCGCGGTACGATGTGAGTAATGCGACTGACCGGAAAGAATTTCAGACGTTTATTCTCACCGTGCAAACGCACCTGCCATTTAAGGTACAACCCGACTTAGTCCGCCATTGGCGCTATCTCTATCAACAAACCCTCGGGGTCTGCGGGGTCTTGCACGACTGGGTGATCGCTGCCAGCAAACTGGCACACGCTGAGCAGGCACCTCTGGCCTTGGAGCACCTCGAGAGGACGGAACGACGGTGGACGACCGTCGAAACGGCATACAAGGAAATCGTCAAAGGGGAGCAAAAAATGCAGACGGCCATCGCAACCCGCGATCGCCTGGCACGAGAGTTAGGCTTAAGGAAAGCAGCTGCTCCCGAGTCACCACCACCACCGCATCAAGCCGAAACAGACCAGTCCCAAAGCAGCGCCAAGGCTAATGCGAAAGCGTCCAAGAAAAAGCCGGGCCAGCGAAAGCCCTCCCGGGACCCAGTGAACCCGTTGAGTCCGGCTTAGGCCGGGTTCCTATCCGGTGGAGATAAATCAACCACGACCAAAAAAGCCAGAATTAGCTTGACATACCAATACGAAAGAAACCGAGCCGTCGCCGGAAGGGGACTATGTTCCTTTCCCAACGGCCGGCTTAAGAATGTGCACCGCTTGGCCGCTAGGTGTGGTGAGATCGGGCGCCCCTAGCCACCATAGGTAATGGAGTGGCCCGGTGGGCGGGCCAGCGCCGTCTCGAAATATCGAATGCCCACACGCCTGACGGCGCGCGGGCAAGGGGAGTGTGGTATGATGACGCACCCTTTTTCTTCGTGTTAAGGATCTAATCTACATAGGCGAATGATTGCGGCGGATTCGAGGCATACACTGACTGCAAATCCATAGGATCCTCGTATAACTCGCAGCTCTTTATCTTAATAGCATAGCCAGATTCCCTTGAGCTAAAGTAGGAGAAGAAAAAATCCTTAGTTATTCCAGAATAACTCTTCGTGGTTTCCCATAATGTTTCAATTTCATCATGCAATATTTCGTCAATCTCGAACTCACCAACGACCTTGCTCACTGGTGACGAGGCATAAACCACTACCGTCGTGACCTTTTGCCGGAATATCGTTTTGCGATACTCGTACCGCTTCGTCCCTGAAAAGATTTCGTGCGCAAATTCTGGTTTAATGGATAATAAGACCTTCATTCGCTTGTGCCTCCCTCAAGATTGTTAGTAACTGTTCTGGACTCATTCTCCCGAATCCTCTTGGAATCGAAGTCGCATCATTAATGATGCCTAGTTGGATAAGCCTGTGTAGATTAAGGCGCTTCGGAAGCGAATAGGTGTACAAGAAATTAACGATAAAAGGTCTGTTTTTGGGTTTATAATTCCAGTGCTCCCTTAACTCGTCGTCACTGAACACGCTGCGTTTTCTGCACAGACTGATAAACTCTTCCTCGGAACGTATGTTCGTAAATATATTCTCCACGATTCCAATGGTCGTGACAACCCCTGAATATACTTTAGGCTGGCGATCTCCCGTCCTGTAGAACAACAATATATCTCCGGACTTCAAATCTCGTTCGTACGCTCGTGAAATATAGACCTTGCTGATTGCATTTCGAAAAGGGGTATGTTCTACGAAGTCGTCTGGAGACTCGGTATTCAAAATCGAGTCCGGGAACAGTTCAGTATGGTACTGAGGGTATATCGAAACGAAAAAAATGTTGTTGCCGTCAATCGGTATATACGGGTACATGAATTTGGGATTATCAAGATTATTAACATTGGCCATCGAACGCACAAACACCAGCTCTTCTTCCTTGTGTCCATGATGACTAAATCCGAAGTCCTCCAATAAGCTAATCAACCGCTGCTGTTCGATCGTTCGGTCAAAAATCGTTACATAAATCTCGTCTACATGGTACCTAATTGCATTATCGAAAACGATCTTGAGAAACCGCTCACCGAGTTTAAAACCATTCAACGTTACCTTGAAAGTTCCAATCTTAAGTCTCCGTTTACGTGAAAACACAGGACTGATGTCTGAATAGTCCTCAGCTTCACCCTCTAATTTCACGTAAAGAAACGCGGTAATCGCGTCATCAAGCCGAGAAATGTATGCAGTCTCATCAGACTTTCTGTTGAACCACTGGTTAAAACTTGAATAATCTTCCCTAAAGCTATCGAAAAACTCGTCATCCACGTTGATGTTCCCAAAAAACTCTTTTTTAACCGCAAGAACCCGATAATCTGCCAACTGAGGATTTTCTGCTGTGACCTTCTCCAGAAACGCATCAATACTGAATATCCGGTGTCCAATGCCTAACAAGCCGGCCTTTCTGCGAATTTTTTTGTCTTCAGTTATGAGAATGTCTACCCGACCCTGTAAGACCTCGTTAAGAAGCCGCGAGTCGATTAGATCATTATTATTCGTATCCTCATGCTTGGAAACTTCAACGATGGGTCCCGTCCACGGTGCGATCGTCTTCAACACATTGTAGCTCTCAAGTTTTACGTTAAATGACCTTCTCACTACTTCGTCCTGATACTTGTTTATTTCTTCAACCGTTAATGGATGTATGCACTTGTTGTAATGGAGATTATCCAGCCATCTGAATAAGATGCCAATATCGTCACGCATTGTTTTACTAATCTCTCTGTGAATTACGATATTTGTGTCTAGAAGCACTCGCACATTTGTACCTCCCTTGGGGGGTCAGATTCCGCAACTCCTGTGTCAAACAATTGCACCGACCGTCCGAAGAAACTCTTCAAGTTTACATAATTGCCGTTCGTTGGCATGGAAAACTACGTGGGGAATGTTCATCATGTTTGCCAGCTCAACAGCATAACGCAGCTCTTCATCTTGAAACTGCTCCAGAAATGGTTCGTCATAGACCAAATTATCCCTGCTGAGTAATCTTCCTTTAATTTCGTTTACTGTATCCCGGATAGATATAATGCCCCTTGGGGCCAATTGACGAAAGGTGTCCTCCGGAACGCGGGTAATTTGGCTTCTTGTATTGATGAGACAAAAATGTCCGTCTAGCAAAAACCATCGTGAACCAATTTGCATGTCCCTAAATGCCCGAGTCAGAAAGTCCTGATTGGTTTCAATGTCAGCAACCTGCTTCACTACCCCGAACTCTTCTCTTTTCGCGTTAGCGATCAACGTACTTGCTGAATAGTGATCTATCTGGAATTCGTCATGAATCACTTTGCAAACAGTTGTCTTTCCCACACCGTGAATTCCGCCAACAAAGATCATGTTTTCCGAAGCAATCACCTTCCCCATGAAGCACTAGTTCGCGTTACCACTGTAATTCCCTGCGCCCCACGCGCCGCATCTGTCCCTCGATGACGAGCGAAGAAGACTTGGCCATTTACATATTCATTTTCCATGGGGGCGTACGTAGTTACTCGGAAAGCTTTGCTACGCCGTCTGGGCTCATGAGGTGATTTTTCGCCGAGAACATCACCGTCAATATGCTATCCCCATCGGAACGGTCACTTCAGTTCCTCGCGTTTTTACCGGCACGCACTGTAGGAATTGGTCGGGCTAAAATAGCCTTCGCTGAGCGGCATGAGTATCCTTTGATTACATTGCCAGGATTTGGGTCAAGCAGCAACACACAAGGATATTATTTGTGATGCGAATCATGCAGACTCGGGGTCGTTTCGCGAGTGTGGTCTTTGTCTTCATTTTCCGAAACCAGTTTAAGGACCAACGGATCACGATAATAGAACCCATAGCGTGCTGACAAGGCACTCGGCGTTGGCCGTTGCCCGTTCTCCATCAATTCGGCAATGGCCTTCCGTATAGATTCTGCCCGGACGACTTCCCGAATCAATCCGCAACTGTGGCGATACAGTTGATGCCGTTGCCCGCATTCTTGATATAGATCTCGGACATTAAGGTAAAGAAAGGATTGGGTTACACCAAGACGGGCAGCGGCGGCTTGTTGGGAAAGAGGCGTGACCCATGTGTCCTTTAGCAGCTGAGAAAACTGCGCACGAATGGAGGCAATCTTGGCTTCACGAAGCCCATCACGGTAGCGCTGGTGGGCCTGCTTGATTTCTTGACAGAGTTCCGGCGCCAGACGGTTAGCGCTGTGGATGTTCACATCGCAGCGTTTCGCCACCTCCGAGAGTGGGATGGGCAGATTGGTAGATTCCCAGACAGCCCGCATACGCCCAGATAGGCGAATAGCAAATCGTTCCCTGAGTTCGTTGGCTAATCCCGGAAAGTGCGTCATCAAATAGTCCATGGAACAGCCCACGTTAGCCGCTAGATCCTTGAGCGTAAGCCGCCGGCTAAAGTCATGCTCGGCAATGCAATGGACAACCTTTGGTGTCATTCTCTCCTTGATTTTCACCTCACCGCCACTGCGATCGACTCTCGTAGCTTGCCGAAGCCGTCGTGATTGCCTCGTGTTCGACTTCGGCGATTCGAGAAACGCAAAATCACTGAGGTCAATCTCCTCAAGCACCAGGGCATGCACTGAAATACCAAGGCCATCTGCCAATTTGAGCGACACCTCGAGTTGGAATCGCCTCGCATCACCATTGCTGTGGGAGTCCAACGTAGCGCGAGCCACACCGGCGGAGGCCGCCAGAGACGGTGCCCCATACAATCCAACCAACGCGCGAATGTTCTCGGTTAGCCGGAGCTTTCGTGCTCCGGAGGGCTCCGAAAGTTTGGACAGTAAGGAAGCCAGTCGCTGTTCTGGTCCACCATCGTGTTGTAGGAAGCGTATGCGATCTGCCCCCAGCCAACCTTGGCACCAAGAGCACAACCCTGGTCGCGCCTTCGCCCTTAGAGGCGTAAACCGACGGTGACATTGGGGACATTGGTCGACCAATGGAATACCGTGGTCAAGGCAAGTAGTAGCGACTTGCAAGCTCCACATCAAAGGATCATAGATGGGCTTTTGGGAATCCCTCTGCAACTGGTAGCATTGAGGGCACCAACGTTGCATGTCTGCCAACAAACGTTGAGGAGAGACCTCATCTTTCATCGGCAAGCACGTCAAACCAGCCAAGTCTGGCCTCCCGGTCATTCCTTCGATGATACGTAAGGCAGATTCAGCATGACCTTCCATCCCATTGAGCTTTTGGCTCGAAGCAGGGATGACATAGCCAACTAACTGGGGGTGCATCAAGACCGACACTTGAAGGCGATGGAACGCAGCGAGTCGGGTAACGTAACTCGTTAGACTTTCAACGTAAGGAGTCCCAAGCCCGATTGGCTCCAAAGGAGCTGCGAAAGTACGTGCCGGGATGCTATCCAAGATGTCATACAACGATGGCACGCAGGCACCCCAAACTCGGAAGTATATCTTGTCCAAAAATATTTGGAAGCATATCTTGTCCAAACCGGACAAATTATGATTCCAACAACACACCCAACCAAACCCTTGATACAAATGGATTGGCGGGAGTATGTGGGAATCGAACCCACCGTCGACGTCGAACGCCGACCATTGGATTTGAAGTTTGCGGGCAACCTGTCTACGCCGTACGCTGTAACCCATGAAACCAAGCTAAATCAACAAATTTATTGCCGCAATCGTCCACACAATATCATGAATTGGATGATGAACCAGACGCTCGTGTTGATGAACTGTTGATGAATTCATCATTTAGTAGTGCCGCTGCCACCCGTTCTGCGGCCTCGGCCTGCTGGTTCGGCAAGACGTGGCCATACACTTGAAGGGTAAACGCCACACTCGAGTGTCCCAGCCGTTCACTCACCACCTTGGGGGAAACCCCCGACGCCAACCAATGTGTGGCCATCGCATGCCGAAGGTCATGGATTCGCCACGTGTTGGACAGGCCTGCCTTCGTGAGCACTTTTTTAAACTCAGCTGAGGCATAGCGCGGGTCGATCAGCGTGCCCCGGCTAGTGGTAAAAACCAAACCAGCCTCTTGCCAATCCTCCCCACCTGCTCGCCTGAGGGTCCCCTGTTGGGCCAGATGGTCTCTTAAAATCGTTACTAAAATGGCTGGGACCGCGACGGTCCGATTACCGCGGTCCGTCTTCGGCGTCGTCACCCGGCGCCTCTTTTTCCCACTCCCCGACACCGTCCGTCGAATCGTCACGCTCTCAAACGAGGATGTGAAGTCCTCCCAACGCAGGCCCAGCGCCTCACCTTTGCGTACTCCGGTTAGGGCGATGAACCACCACAGAGCATGAAATCGATGAGACTCCGCCACGCGAAGAACTGCTTGGGCTTCAGCAAGTGTAAGGGCTGTCCGTTCCCGTGCTACCGTGCGTGGCTTAGGGACCTTGCGAGCTGGATTGGACGGAATTAAATCCAAGTTGACCGCGGTTTCCAGCGCTGCCCTCAGTAGTGTGGACACATAAGCACATGTCCGCGGCGGGTACTGCTTCGATAGGTCAAGATAGAATTCCTGAACATGAACAGGCTGTAGTGTCTTGAGGGAACGCTCTCCCATGAAGTCTTGGATGTTTTTCACCCGATAGCGATAACTTTCTAAAGTCCCTTCCCCCACCGGCTTCGCCTTTTTAATCTCAAGCCATTGGTCCATAAACTGGCTAACCGTTAAGTCCGTTGGCGGTCTCCGGTTTGGATTGCTGCGAAATTGCACTTCCTCCTTTTTGGCCCAATCCTCCGCCTCACGCTGGCGTGCAAACGTTTTTGCCAATTGCCGGCGGCGTCCCGTATCAGGATCGTAATAAATAACTATTCCCTGCCATCGAGGGCCATGCTTGGACGCCCGCTTCTGAACCTTTGTGTGAGGATCTTTAAGTCGATTCATCGGTCACCCCTCTTTTGCTACAAATGGGTTCTCTCTTTCACGCACTAACCAAACTATCTTTCCGCAAAAACGATGTGCTACACAACGCTACGAAAGAGCCGGTGCTACAGGATTTGACACGTGGCGCCGGCCAAACCTCAGCCAGGCCACGCCGTCCTAATACCCCGGAATTCGGGCCACACCTACGACCCGGCCGTCTTTTGAATAGGCGAAACTCAGTGTAGTCCTCCGGAGCTTGCTCGGTGGTTCCCCATACCTCAAGTCGAACTGCCTGGTTCGCTAACACGGAGGCAAAACCGGGGCCAAACGGCGGAGCGGCTGTGGCCTCTTTGATCAGTTGAATGGGATTGGTGATGTTGCGCAGAAGTTCCATATCCGCATGCGGTCGTTGAGGCATGTGCCATGTCCCCTTCCGGTCTTATCGTTATCTTCGCGCATGAGCGATTGTCCCCCAGAGAATCCGCGGCGGTGCAACGTATCACCCCATTTCAACGGCCTAGCGAGACGCTCTCTCTCCACTTCGGTTTCGTAGAGTTTCAAACAGTTCGATGAACTCGTCGGGGCAATTCGTCTGTTCAGCAAGCCATAACCCCTTGCGGACCTTTCCGGCATACGAGGGCGGAATCCGAGAGAGGAGAGGTTGGATTTCGGCCAGCGTCTCAAACGTGTCGTTCACCGTCATGCCCCGGAAAAATACCCCGTAATCTCTCAACGCCGCGATCTGTTCGTTAACGGGTAATTCTTTCTTGGTCAAGGCGTCGGTCCGTTCCATCAACCCCGCTTCCGCCATAGCCATCCACAGGTTCGTACCGTCCTCGGACTTACTTCTTAACGAGTCACCATCAACGAGTGACACCCATGGTACATGCAGGAGGTTCAGTTCCCGCCAGTAAAACGATAGACTGGTCTTCCCATCGACAGAAAACACGGTGAGGTTTCGCGCCTCAAGAGGCTCTCTGAAATGCTTTTCATACCACACCGACAAGGCGGCCACCTCAGTAGGTCCATCTACCAAGAGCACCGCATGATAGAAAAGCAAGTTCGCGATATTGGGGGAGCGCGACCAGAAGTCATGATGCTTCTTGGCCAACCTACCATCCGTTTGGGAGTCCTGTCCCTGGGGAGACGGTTCCGATGCTAGAGTTCCTGTCGATCCCCGGTAAATACGTCGAATCGTTTGGATCTGCTCGCTTGGCACCAAATAGGGTGTATGGGTAATCAAGAGCACTTGCGGACCTCTATCGATGGTCATTCTCTCGGTCAAGTAGTCTTGCAGTCGTCGTAAAGCATAAG
This sequence comes from Bacillota bacterium, assembly GCA_021799255.1. Classification (GTDB taxonomy): domain Bacteria; phylum Bacillota; class Bacilli; order Alicyclobacillales; family Alicyclobacillaceae; genus JAJZAV01. Next base: position 1,493 of record JAJZAV010000130.1, on the reverse strand, counting down.
AATGAAGGTTCGCACCCGGTTCATCCAACAGCACCACGGCCATATCGGGACTAGTCAAAATTGAGCTCAGGTATACCAGTTCGTTAACCCCAGCCCCGCCGGTGCTTAGCGAATAATCATAGCTCTCACCCCGACTCTGCTGCCTGATATCGAGCACTACTTGGGGTGAGGACGACTCCGAGCATGACAAATCCACATTCGCCGTCACATCAATCATCGTGCCACCGCTCAGACGTTCTGTGACTTCCTGAATTTCACGAAAGCGTTGGCGGTCTTGCCGCGATCCCGTCTTCCAATCGAACAAATAGGCCGCTAAATGCGCACTCCTAAACTCGCGCTGGACCCACGTGTTCTGATCATAACTTAATTGCGGCAACGCCCGCAGATTTTCGCTGACTACGATACGGGTCGCAAACAGCAAATCCCAAAGGAAGCGTACCGACCAGACCCGCCCATCATCCGGCAAATGCAAGTTGTCCCAAAAAGGTTGGAGAACCAAAGGCACCTGGTTTCGCGATTCTGGCTGTGCTTGCGTATTCACCAACGTGGGTGGCACTTGCCCCTGCAACCAAGAGACCATCGCACGCCAGTCCCACGCAAGTGTTGGGATCTCCGTAGGAGCATCGGAAAAAGCCGCCTCGATACGCTGGCGGAGTTCCGCAGGCCACGTAGATGACCATGCCTGGACCAGGGACGGCGATGACCAACTACTCAGATTCGGATCGGGGAGACGAGTCGTGAGGCCGACCCACGGTTCCAACATCCAATAGACCGTCGTTGAGCCCACAGAAAATTCGTAAAAGAGACTATAGCGGTTTGAATGCTGATGGTATTGCAGCTCCAGATGTCCCGCCAATAAGGGAGCGATGATCACATCCCCGCCGAGGTCTCGTACGATTTGCTCGAGGAAACGGTCCCACTGGTCCACATACTGGGATTTGGCACCAAACGCGCTATCCTCAGGACGCATGAGACACGACAACCAGAAATAGCGCAACAACGACTTCTCTTCCGGGGTACCAAAACGTACGGCTAACCGTACACTCGCCGGGTCGTCATACGCCTGTGTGTATTCCTTAAGGCGATCTTTCCAACGCGTGGATTCTGACGTGTTTCCCGCGGAATGAAACGCATCGCGGAGAAGCTCGATAAGGCGAAAAACATTGGTTTTACCGGCGCTGTTCGGGCCCACCAGAACCGTCAAGGGATCTGAAATGTTTTCCATGACGAACTCTCGAAAGCTAAGAATATTCTTTACATGAATTCCCGTGATTCTCATAGCGATTGCCCCCCAACCAACGATCAACACGCGCCGGCTTCACAACGAAAGTGGCCTAGACGAATCCCATGGAACCCAGTCGGCGCCATGGGTAGTCCCACGGAAATTATCGACAATGGTTCAGAATATGTCCATTTTTATCAAACCCTGCGAATTTCCCCCGAATCCGTGCCTATGACTCCCCAAAACTCCGGCCTTTCCGCTATGAAGATCG